>DAIODI010000057.1:0-14567 GCA_036746875.1 Aestuariivirgaceae bacterium
CCAACGAGCAGTCGGTCCGCGCCGGCGAGATCGCCCGCGACACCAACCCCGGCGCGCGCCATCACGCCGAACTCGTAGCGAATGGAACCCCGCAGGTCGTGGTGTTCCTCTATGATCAGAACGACCGGCCGGTTGCAGCGCAGGGCTACCGCGCCAATGCGTTCCTGGTCGTTGCAGGCGCGACGCAACGCTTCGCCTTGCAGCCCGGCGACGGCAACCGGCTCGTCGGCACCGCGCCCGTTCCGGTGCCGGCAGGAACGAAAGGCGCGGTCCAGATCACCGGACCCGATGGAGCGACCGCGCAGGCGCGGTTCTGATCCAGCCCAAGGAATTGGCTGAAGCAAACCGTTACGAGAGCGCAAACGGCCCGTCACGATCAGACGTCAAGCCATGATGGTACAAGACGGACTGTTCCCACTCCGTCAAACAAGGAGCTGCATCATGACAAAGTCTTCCGCAGCAGCGTTGGCGCTCGTCGCCGTCCTTGGTCTCGGCGTCGTCGCGCAAGCGCAGATGGGACATGGCTCGCATGGTGGTCATGGGATGGGGCAGGGCGAGCCGCAGATCATGGGCGATATGGACCGGATGATGGGCATGATGCGCCAGATGATGCCCATGATGGAGAGGATGCGAAACGCCACGCCTGCCGAGCGCGAGCGGATGATGAACGAGCTGCGTCCCATGATGCAGGGCATGATGCCGATGATGCAGGGCATGATGGGCGGGCCCGGCATGGGCGCGATGACTGGTCCCGGCCATCAGGAGCATGGGCAGACCTCGACGTCGGCTTCGCCGTCCACCCGCGCCTTCGAAGAGGCGAATGTGAAGATGCATCGCGATATGGCAATCGCGTTCACCGGCAACGCCGACGTGGATTTCGTTCGCGGCATGATCCCGCATCACCAGGGCGCGATCGACATGGCGCGGGTCGTTCTGGAGCATGGCAAGGACGAGTGGGTGAAGAAGCTCGCAGGCGAGGTCATCACGGCGCAGACAAGGGAAATTGCCGAGATGCGCGATTGGCTGACGCGGAAGACCCGCTGAACCACGTCCTCTGGGAGCAGAAGGCCACGCGGACGGCGTTCGAGTTCGTCCAAATGCGCCAGTGCGATCGCCTTCACCTCAACGCTGGCGCGGCGGCGATTGACTGAGTGATGTGCCGGGCGTCGATGTCGGTTCGGACTGGTTCACCCAGATGCTCGCCGCGCTCGGCCTCGGCACACTGCGAGCCGGAATTGGAACCGGCGCGAAATGATGGTCTTGGATGTTATACGCTGCTGTCGCACGATTGAAGGCGGCTCAGTTGATTCTGCTGTGCCGTCTTTCAGACCGGCAATCAACAGGGCTTCGTTAGAAAACACCTCATGGCCAGACCGAAGCCACAAAGGATCCGAGACCCCATTCACAACCTGATCGAATTTGGGTCGGATCAGTTCGAAAGCACATTGTGGCGCCTTATACAGACTGCGCCGTTCCAAAGGCTCCGACGTATTCGGCAGCTGGGCTTTTCCGAGTTCGTGTTTCCAGGGGCGACACATACACGCTTCGCACACAGCATCGGGGTTTTTCACACTGCTCGGCAGTTGATGCAGGTTATCAGGCGATATGTTTCTGCTAATCAGCAGCAGTTTCGCGATCAGCAAGCACAGTACGCGTTGACGGCGGCGCTGCTTCACGACGTTGGCCACGGGATGTTCAGCCACGCCTTCGAGGCGGTTGGAAAGGAGTTCAACTGGCCGATGGCTCGACACGAGGAGGTGAGCCAAAGACTGATACGAGACAGTGAGATATCGGCTGTACTCGATGCTGAATTCGGCCGTGGCTACGCAGGTAACGTTGCAGATATTATTGTGCAAGGTATCCCAAACGACCTGTACGGATCAGTGGTTTCAAGTCAGTTCGATGCCGATCGACTGGACTATATGCAGCGAGATCGATTGATGACGGGCATTCAAAGTAGCGGCGTTGATCCGACATGGCTCTTGGCGAACCTCGAAGTCGCGGAAGTGCAAACTGGTGTCGACGACGCCGGTACTGAAAAGGTTGAGACGCTCGTCCTAGGGCCGAAGGCGATCCATGCCGCAGAGAGCTATGTGCTCGCGCTTTTCCACCTCTACCCGAATGTCTATTTCCATAAGGCCACCCGTGGCGCAGAGAAGACGTTTCAGGCGCTGATGCGCCGGTTCGTGCAGTTGCACGCGAAAGGGACTGCCGCGAGTAGCGGCTTGCCGGAACGCCATCCGATTCTCCGGTTTATTGCGGAACCGTCGAACCTCGACCGGGCACTCGCATTGGATGATTCGGTCTTCTGGGGCGCTCTCTCGATGTTGATAGAAGCTGAAGACGAAGAAGTGCGCCGTTGGAGCAGCGCTTTGCGCGAGCGGCGACTTTTGTGCTGCTTCGACATCAAGCGTCGGGTAGAGGATGTGATGCCTGCTACAAAGGAACGCAAAGAGCGACAGGCTCGCGTGAAGCTTGTCTGCGATGCTGTCGTCAAGGCCCTTCAGGAGCACAATGCCGGGAACCCGAATCGCCTGCCCCGGTTCCTTATCGACCAGTATGCCCGAGATCCGTATAAGCGCTTCCAGGATTCGAAGTCGCCACTGAACCAGATCCAGATCCGGGTGGGTAAGGGCCCGCCGACTGACATGGCGGAGTTCTCCGCGGTTATCGCCAATGCGGAGCCCTTTAACCTTTGCAGGGCATATGTCTTTAGGGACGACAAAGACGCCGAATCGATGATAGAGAACGAAGTGAGAACAAAAACTCGGGAGGTAGCCAATGGCGACGCTTAACCCTCATCTTGCTGCGGCCCGCATCGTTCAGGACGCTGGAGGGGAGCTAGTCGGCCGCACCCGCCTTCAGAAGGTCGCCTTCCTCCTCGGACTTGCCGGCTTCGACGACGAGTTTTCGTTCGAGTACCGCCACTATGGGCCTTTCAGTGAGGACCTCGCGCAGGCGATGGAGATTGCCGCTGCCCTTGGACCAGTTCGTGAAGAAGAGCGTACCGCAGATTGGGGCGGCCGTTACTCCGTCTACAAGCTGGAGAATCCTGTCGCTGAAACTGACCCCGATAGAGCGCATTTTGTGCAAGAGGCGAAGCGGATCGATGCGGTCGAACTAGAGCTTGCCGCGACTGCAGCGTATCTGTTCGTTCACGAGGGGATTGGAGCCGCAGTTGCTGGGAATCCTTGGCATGAGACACAGCGCCGAAAGCCAAGTAAGGCTGGGAATGGGCGACTTGAGCGTGCGGCTGTGGCTTATGAGCGTCTTCGCGGCGTAAAGACGAACAAGGCGCTCCCCAGTCTCCCTATGCCGTAGATGTTTTTCTTGCTTCTTCAGAAGGATTTCACTCGGATGGCGACATCGATGCAGTTAGTCGTATGCATTCATCTAACTTTTGAAGATATTAGTTCAGGGATGGCCAGTTTTTGAGATAGGGAGTTTTAGGCCCCGTAGATGATCGTGTTGTCGGGTCACGTTCGTATTTGCGCCACACGCGAACCAAGCCGACTGCCAGGATCTCCCCGATTTCGTTGAGCCGCTCCTCATCGCTCATGTATTCCGGCCTGAGGGCGAGTTTGCCTACGATTGGCTGATCGAGCATGGAGCTTGGCCTCAATGGACGGCACTGTTTACAGGCGGAACTGCGCGCCAAAGTCCACGCCCTAGGCGCCTGCTCTGTCCGCAGACACGCTGAATTTTGAAGCCTCGCGATTTACTTCGTACGATCCGGAGAAGAAATTTCGTATATGGTTTCCCATCCCCTCCGCCATGCATCGCATGAAAATCATCGATGGCGATGACCGTGTGGTCGCGCCGGCCGGCGCCGCCGGTCCGGCCGCCCGCCCGCCGTCGGCTGCGGCGAGGCTTGCCAACGGGCGCGAACGCCCCACCTGATGGCGTGAACAGCGCCCCACCGGGAGACGTCCGTTGACCGCAAGCCAGGTCCTGCCGCCCGCCATTCCCTTCGACAATACCTATGCGCGGCTGCCCGAGCGCTTCTTCGCCCGCCAGCGGCCGACGCCGGTCGAACGGCCTGGCCTGATCGCGCTCAACCGTCCGCTGGCGACGGAGCTGGGCATCGACATCTCCCGCCACGACGCCACCGAGTGGGCGGCCATCGCCGCCGGGAACCTCGTGCCGGAAGGCGCCGAACCCATCGCCATGGCCTATGCGGGCCACCAGTTCGGCCAGTTCGTGCCGCAACTGGGCGACGGCCGGGCGATCCTCCTCGGCGAGGTGGTGGATCGCTGCGGCGTGCGCCGCGACCTCCAGCTCAAGGGCGCGGGGCCGACGCCGTTCTCCCGCCGCGGCGATGGCCGCGCCGCGCTGGGGCCGGTGCTGCGGGAGTACGTCATCGCCGAGGCCATGCACGCGCTCGGCGTGCGCTCGACGCGCGCGCTGGCCGCAGTGACGACCGGCGAGCCGGTGTTCCGCGAGACCACGCTGCCCGGCGCGGTGCTCATCCGTGTCGCCGAGAGCCACGTGCGGGTCGGCACGTTCCAGTATTTCACCGTCCGGCGCGACCAGGCGGGCGTGCGCCGCCTTGCCGACTATGTCATCGACCGGCACTACCCCGAAGCACGGGCGGCTGCGAACCCGTATCTGGCGCTGCTTGAGGCGGTGACGGCGCGGCAGGCGGCGCTCGTCGCCTCGTGGATGAGCGTCGCCTTCATCCACGGCGTGATGAACACCGACAACATGAGCGTGGCGGGCGAGACCATCGATTACGGCCCGTGCGCCTTCATGGAGGCCTATCACCCGGAAACCGTGTTCTCCTCCATCGACCAGTTCGGGCGCTACGCCTACGGCGCCCAGCCCGCCATCGCCCAGTGGAACCTGGCGCGGCTCGCCGAGACGCTGCTGCCGCTGATCGACGCCGACGCCGAGGCCGCCGTCCGGCAGGCGACGGCGGCGGTGAACGCGTTCGCGCCGGCGTTCGACGCCGCATGGTTGGCGACGTTGCGTAGCAAGCTCGGTCTCGTCGGCGAAAGCGGCGACGACGCCGCGCTGGCGCAGGGTTTCCTCGCAGCCATGCAGGCGGCGGCGGCGGACTTCACCCTGGCGTTCCGCCGGTTGGGCGATAGCCTCGCCGGCACGGCGCACGCCGGCGCGCTGGAGGCGATGTTTTCGGGCGCGCCAGAGTTTGCCGGCTGGCACGCCGCCTGGCGGGCGCGGCTGCCGGCGTCGGCGGCGGAGAGGGCGGCGGTTGCGGCGGCGATGGCGCGGGTCAATCCGCTCTACATTCCGCGCAATCACCTCGTCGAGGAGATGATCCGCGCTGCGGTGACGGCGGGAGACTTCGCGCCGTTTGAGGCGCTGAACCCGGTGCTGGCGCAGCCCTTCGAAGAGCGCCCCGGCCTTGAGCGGTACACGCTGCCCGCCGCGCCGGAGGAGCGCGTGACGCGCACCTTCTGCGGCACCTGAGCGGCGCCGCCGGATCAGCTGAGCTTCAGGGCGGAGGAGATTTCAGCCAGCGTCGCCTTCTCGTTATCGCTCACCTTCACGCCGCCGAAGCCGAGAAAGCCGCCCTCGCCGGAGGCTTCGGCCACCCTTTGCGAGACATGGCGCAGCCAGGCCTTGAAGGCGGGCGCGTCCAAAGGCGTCTTGCGGTCAACAATGTCGCCGATCCGCGCCAGGCGCGCAATCACCAGCGCCTTGATCTCCGCGGTGGATTTCCCTTCGAGTTCGGCCTTCAGGCTGTCGCGGGCGGCGGTTCGCCCTTCCGGCGTTTCGAGATCGGCGGCGATCGCCCTGACGAGCGCTCCGGCGCCCGGGTCCGCCTTGGCGTTCAGCAGGGCGGAGGCGCTGGCGATTCCCTCCTTCATCGTGCCCCACAGGCCGGAGGGCTCGCCCAGAGTGACCGCCATGCCGGCGAGCATCGGGCTGCCCATGATCATGCTCCACTCGTGCGGCGTGAAGGAGGACTTGTCGGCCATGATGGTGGCTCCGGGGTTGCGGCGTGGGCGGCCGGGCGAGGGATGAGGCGGGATCAGCACCCGTGATAGCGCATGCAGCCCCGGTAATCGCGGTTGCGATAGCCCCAGCGGCTGGCGCAGCGGTTCGACCACCTGGCGCAGTAGCCCCCGTAACCCGGCGGCGGCGGCATGTACACAGGCCCGGGCGCGCCCCACCAGATGCGCGGATAGTAGTAGCCGCGGTAGTAGTGCGGATTGCCGTAGCGCGGATTGCTATTGCGCGGCCCGTTGTTGGGGCGGTAGTAGCCGGCGGGCGGGATGGTGACGCCGGCCGGGACCGGGGACATCGCCGCGGCGCTCGCGATGGCGGCGGGCGCGGACGACGCCGGGCCGCCGGACGCCGTGAGCGTCATCGCCATGACGAAGCCTGAAAGCAGGGTTACAAGGGTCAATCGGATCATCGATTCTCCTGGCTTCTTGCTCGTCCACAGCGGCGTCTTCTCCGGCAAACCGGATGTTTCCAAGCTCGCCGCGACGCTGGAGAATCCACGCCGCCGCCGCCGGCTGTCAAGCGGGCGCGCGCCGCCGCCCTTGGTGCGCCGGCGAAACGTGCGTAAAGAGATCGGCCAGAGTGGATGGCCGGCCGCCGGGTGCGGCCTTGCGATGGGGTGAGCGATGTTCGGCGATCCGCTGTTCTGGCTTCTGGTGTTGCCCGGGCTGCTGGTTGGCTCGTATGCGCAATCGCGCATCCGCCATAGCCTGGCGAAGTATTCGCGCGTGCCGACCTCGCACGGCATCACCGGGGCGCAGGTCGCCCGCCTCATCCTCGACGCCCAAGGGTTGCGCGATGTCGCGGTGGAGGCGGCGGCGGGAATGCTGTCGGATCATTACGATCCGCGCACCAGGACCCTGCGGTTGAGCCCCGTCGTCTACCACGCGCCGACCGTCGCCGCCGCCGGGATCGCCGCTCACGAGGCCGGCCACGCCATCCAGGATGCGGAGGATTACGCGCTTCTCGAAGCGCGCACCTGGATCGTGCCCGGGGTGCAGCTCGCCTCGCAGATCGCGCCGTGGCTGTTTATCGCCGGGCTGACCTTCGGCAGCGCGCATCTCGCCTGGGCCGGGGCGATCCTGTTCGGCTCCTCGTCGCTGTTCGCCCTCCTGACGCTCCCTGTCGAGTTCGACGCCAGCGCCCGGGCGCTGAACCTGCTCACCGGTCACGGCATCGTCACCGGCGAGGAACAGGTGAATGGCGTACGCAAGGTGCTGGGCGCCGCCGCCTGGACCTATGTCGCCGCCGCCATGTCGGCGATCGGCTCCTGGCTGTTCTATCTCATTGTGCTGTGGTCTGCGACCCGCCGGTCGAGCGCCGCCTGATCTCCTGGCCATCACACCCCTTACCGAAAGGACCCCGCCATGATCGACGCGAAGAAAATTCTCGACATGCTGATGGCCGGCGCTGGCGGCGCTGGCGGCGGCGAGGACTTGCGCCGGCGGGCGGGCGCGGCGCTCTCCGACACCTCGCGCCAGGCCTCCGACACGGCCCGGCAGGCGGCAAGCGCCGTCTCGGGCGTGCTCGGCAAGGCCGAGGAGAAGCTCAAGGGAACGAGCGCGCAAGCCTATGTCGGCAAGGCGAAGCGCCTGGTGGACGAAAACCCGGTGGCGGCGGTGACGGCGCTCGGCGGGCTGGCGGCGCTGCTGCTCGGCACCAAGGGCGGCCGCGAGATGGCCGGCAGCGCCGTCAAGCTGGGCGGGCTCGCGGCGATCGGCGGCCTCGCCTACAAGGCGATGCGCAACTACCAGGAGGGCAGGGCGCTGACCTCCGGCGTGCCGGGTCTCGACCAGCTCACCGGGCCGCCCAAGGGCTCGGGCTACGAGCCCGAGACGCACACCGACGCCTCGGCGGTGCTGATGGTGCGGGCGATGATCGCCTGCGCGGCCGCCGACGGCGTTGTTGACCCGGACGAGCGGGCGCTGATTCTCGGCGATCTGGAGAAAGCCGGGCTTGGCCACGACGATGTCGGCTTCCTCGAACGCGAGATCGCCCGCCCGGCGACGGTGCAGGAGCTGGCGCGCGAGGCCGGCGGCTCCGGCCCGCTGGCGGTGCAGGTTTACGCCGCGGCCTATCTGGTCGCGTCCTCGGCGCTGGAGCGCGCCTGGCTCGACGACCTCGCCTGGGCGCTGAAGCTCGATCCGGCGCTGACCCGGCAGGTCGGCGCGCTGGTGACCGAGACGCGCGGCCGCGAGCCGGTGTAGGCGGCGCAAGGCCCGGGGGCAGGGTTGCGGATCGCGTTCCACGCGCCGCTGAAGGAGCCGGGCCACCCGGTTCCCTCCGGCGACCGGCTGATGGCGCGCCAGCTGATCGCCTGCCTTGAAGGCCTCGGCCATGATGTGGAGGTGGCGTCAACCCTCAGGGCGTGGCAGCCCGCCCCCGACGCCGCGGCGCTCGCGGCGCTCCGTCATGCGGCCGCCGGCGAGGTGGAAAGGCTGGCGGCGCATTGGGCGCGCGCCGGTGCGCCCGGTCTCTGGTTCACCTATCACAACTACTACAAGGCCCCCGACCTCATCGGCCCGGCGCTCGCCGACCGGTTCGCCATCCCGTACGTGGTGGCGGAAGGTTCGTATGCGCCAAAGCGCGACCTCGACGCCTGGGCGCAGCATCAGGCGGCGGCCCTGCCGGGATTGCGCGCGGCGCGCCTCCACCTGTGTTTCACCGCCCGCGATCGGGATGGCTTGCGGGCCGTCGCGCCGCAGGACCGGCTGGCTGCGTTTCCGCCGTTCATCGACGCGCCGCCACGCGTGGCCCGCGGCCGCGGCGCGGACCCGACCGTTCGGCTCGTCACGGTGGGCATGGCGCGGCCGGGCAAGAAGCTCGAAAACTTCCGTCAGCTCGCCGGTGTGCTGTCGCGGCTGAAGCATCTCGCCTGGCGGCTCGACGCGGTCGGCGGCGGGGCGGGGCTAGACGAGGCGCGGGCGGCGTTCGCGCCGCTGGGCGAAGACCGCGTCACCTTCCATGGCGAACAGCCGCGCGGGGCGGTGCTCGATCTTCTCGCCGCCGCCGACCTGTTCGTGTGGCCGGGCTTCGAGGAGGCGTACGGCCTCGTCTATCTCGAAGCGCAGGCGATGGGCGTTCCGGTCGTGGCCCGCGACGAGGGCGGCGTCGAGGCGGTTCTGCGGCCCGGCGAAACGGGGGTGCTCTCTCCGCCGGGCGACATGGCCGCCTACGCCGGCGCCATCGCCGCGCTGATCGCCGATCCGGAGCGCCGGGCACGGATGGGGGCGGCCGCGCAGGCGTTCGCGCGCGGCGAGCGCAGCATGGCGGCGGCGACGGCGAGGCTCGGACGCCTGCTGGCGCCGCTGACGCCCGGGGCCTCGCTGTGACCGGCTGGGATGGTCTCGCCGCGGAGCTTCAGGCGTGGGCGCGCATCGGCCGCATGCCGCGCCTCTGGCTGCGCGACGACGACGCTGTTGATGCGACCCCGGCGCTCGACCGGTTCCTCGCGCTGCTCGCCGCCCACGGCATTCCCGCCGTGGCCGCCGTCATCCCCGCCGCGGCGACCGAGGCCCTGGCGCGGCGCCTCGCGCGAGAACCGGGCGTGCGCGTGGCGCAGCACGGGTTCGCCCATGTCAATCACGCGCCGGCGGGCGATCGGAAGGCCGAGCTTGGCGATCACCGGCCGGTGCGCGTGGCGCTCGACGATCTCGCCCGCGGCCGGGCGCGGCTGGCGTCGCTGTTCGGCGACCGGACGCTGCCGCTGCTCGTGCCGCCGTGGAACAGGATCGCGCCCGAGGTGGCGCGAAGCGTTCTGGCGGAGGGCGGTGCGCGCGCCGTTTCGACGTTCGCCGCCGGCTTGCGGACGAGCGGGCTCGCCGTGGCGAACGCGCACGTCGATATCATCGACTGGCGCGGCGGGCGGCGTGGCAAGCCGCACGAGGCGGTGGCGGACGAGGTGGCGCTGGCGCTCGCCCGGGCGCGCGCCTGCGGCGAGCCAGTGGGCGTCCTCACCCATCATCGCGACCACGACGCCGCCTGCGACGACGCCCTGCGCCGGCTGTTCGGGGCCGTCGCGGGCAAGGTCCGCTGGCTCGATAGCCGTCAGGTGATGCGCTACAGCGTGAGTTCGAGATCGTCGTAGGCGACGAACGCGCCTGCGAACGCCGCCTGCGCCGTGGCGTCGATCTCGGCCAGCTGGGCGTCGTCGCGCCGGGGCCGGTGGTGGAACAGCGCGAGACGCTTCACGCCCGCAGCCCTGGCCACCGCCGCGGCGGCCCCCCAGTCCGAGTGTCCCCAGCCGGCGAAGCCCGGCGCTTCTCCGGGGGTGTAGGTGGTGTCGAAGATGGCGAGGTCGGCGTCGCGGCAGAGCCGCGCCACGGCGGCGTCGGCTTCCGGCGAGGGTCCGGTCTCGTGGTCGGTGATGTAGGCGAGCGCGGCGCCGTCCGCCTCCACCCGGTAGCCCACCGCGCCGCCCGGATGGCTTAGACGGCCGGTTTCGATCGTGACCCCGGCGAAGGGTTCGAGCGCCGCGCCGGGCGCAAAGTCGCGGTAGCGGGTTTCGGGATCGAACACCTCGGGACCGACGGGGAAGAACGGCGGCCGCATGAAGGCGGACACGATCTCCCGCGTCGTCATCTGCCCGTGAAGATGGCCCGACCAGAGCGTGACCGGCGGGTTGCGCACAAAGATCGGCAGGAAGAACGGCAGGCCGATAATGTGGTCGTAATGGCAATGGGTGAGGAACACGTCGATCGACGCCGGCGGCGTGGCGATCAGCCGGTGCGCCAGCCTTCGGATGCCGCTGCCCGCGTCGAGCACGATCACGCGCTCGCCCACCCGCACTTCGACGCAAGCCGAATCGCCCCCGAACCGGCGCGTCGCAGGGCCGGGCGCAGGGATGCTGCCGCGCGTCCCCCAGAACCTGACGCGCATCGCCATCAGCCGCCCCCGCCGGGGCCTGGGGCTGTCGCGGCGGCGCGCCGTACGGTATCGAGCATGCAATGTCCGAAGCGACCCATCTCGAACGTACTCTCTATCGGCTTCGCGCGCAGCACGCCGCTCTCGGCGCGGCGCTGGCGCGCCTCGCCGGCGGCTGTCCGCTGGTGTGGGAGGTGGGCCTTGGCAAGGGCCGCAGTTACGACCATTTGCGCCGCGCGCTGCCGGGCGCGTCGATTTTCGCCTTCGACCGGGCGATGCTGAGCGTGCCCGACTGCACGCCGCCCGACGACCGGCTGGTGATCGGCGAGCTCGCTGCGACGCTGCCGCGGCTCGCGGTCGCGCACCGGGCCCGCGTGGCGCTGGCGCACATCGATCTCGGCGTCGATCCGCCGCCCGCGGAAACCCGCGCCGCGCTGGAGCGCTGGTTGCCGGTGGCGATGGCTCCGGCCGGTCTGGTCGCCGCCGGAACGCCGCTTGATCTTGCGAACGCGCGGCCGCTGGAGCTGCCGGAGGCGGCGGCGGCGGGCGGATACGCGCTGCTGGTTCTGCACGGGCGCGGCTGACGAGTCAGGACCGCTGCGCGCGCGCGGTGGTCAGTTCGGCGGTGGTCTTGCCGAGACGGTCGGCCAGCGCGCGCATGATCTGGATCGCCATCTCGGGATACTCGGTGAGCATCCGCAGGAAGTGATCCTTGGCGATGCGCAGCGTTTCGAGCCGTTCTACCGCCTTGACGGTGGCGGTGCGCGGAACGTCGCAGAGAATGGCGATCTCTCCGACGATGGCGTTGGCGCCGATCTCGGCCACCTTGATGTCGCGGTTGCCCCGCTTCACCAGCACGTCGGCGCGGCCCGTCAGGATCAGGTAGGCCGCATCGCCGGGATCGCCCTGCACGACCATCACCTGGCCCGGCTCGAACGCCATGCGTTCCGATGTGAAGGCGAGCAGCTTCAGTTTGGCCGGATCGACGCCCTGGAACAGCGGCACCTGCCGCAACAGCTCCACCTCGTCCTTCAGCAACATGGCATGCTCCCTTCCCGCCCTCAGGCGACCAGCCGCGCGAACGGCCCGCCGTTACGGGCGAGCTCATCCGGTTTGCCGTCCTCGACGAGACGGCCGCGGTCGAACACAAGCACGCGCTCGAAATGCCGCGCCAGCGCCGGGCTCGACACCACCCACGCCACGCCCGGCGGATGCGCCTCGCCGGCGAACGCGGCGAGCACCGCCCGCAGGATATCTTCCTGCGACCTCACGTCCAGCGCCGAGAGCGGCCTGTTGAGTATGGCGAACGACGGCCGCTTGAGCAGCACGCGCGCGAGCATCAGCTTCTGGCGCTGCACCAGCGTCAGCCGTTTGCCGCCGCTGCCGACGTTGAAGGCGAGGCCGACCTCAAGGATGCCATCGGCCAGGCCGAACGTATCAAGCACCTCGCGGGCGATCTTGCGCACGCGCTCCGGTCCACCCGCCACCCCGTAGGCGACGCGGCCGAGCAGCACGTTGTCGGCGATCGAGGCGGCGTCGTTGTAGAGGGCGGGATCGTAAAACCCGATCGAGCCGCGAAGCGCTTCGGGCAGGCCGTCGCGGAACCGCTTTCTGGCTTCAAGCAGCCGCGCCATGAGATCGTCGTCCAAGAGGCCGAGGCGGTGGCGCGGTTCGACGTAGGCGAAGGTGAGACGGATCAGCATCCGCCGGTCGGTCTCGCTCGCGGCCCCGAACTGTTGCCCTTGCGTTCGCGCCAGCGTCTGCTGGTAGGGCTGGATCTGGTCGGCCTGCATGAACGAGAGCTGCTCGAAGAACGGATGGCCCGCCGGCAGGTCCTGGAACAGCTCCAGCGTCGTCTCGGCGATCTGCCGGCCCATGTCGTAGAGCCGGGCCTCAAGGCCCGATTCCGCCAGCACCCGGCGCAGATAGGGTTGGGCGGCGAGGTTGTCGGCGGCGAACTCGGGCCCGACCGGGGCGCCGAACAGCAGATTGTCGGCCACCGTCGCCTGTGTCGAGTAGCGGTCTGGATCGAACGGTTCGACAAGGCCTTTCGCATCGGGCGCGGTGAGCCGCTCGCGCAGGGCGTGGCGGGCGTCGAGCAGGCGTGTGGCCAGCGCCGGTTCCTTCGAGGCGGCGATCGAGCCCCTGAGGCCAAGGTCGAACAGGTCTTCGTCGAGGCCGCAGACCGTGAGCACTTCCCTCACGCGGCCTGCGACTGCGCTGTCGTCCCTGGAGGCGAACACCGAATAGTCGATCCAGTCGGCCTCGATGTCGAGCGTCGGATTGCCGGAGCGTTCGGCCTCGTTGGCGAACCGGCGATAGTCCTCCTGGGTGGCCTTGCTGATGTTGCGCGGCGCAGGCTCGTGCTTGAGCGCGTACAGCAGGCTGTCGCGCACCGTTCCCTGCGGCAGGAAGGCGTCCGGCCCGGCGTAGCCGATCCGCCGGCCGGTCACCGCCTCGGGCAGGTCGGACAGATCGAACCCGCCAAACCTGACGTGGCCGAGCGAAGGAGGCTGCAACCGCGCCAGGACGTCCGCCAGGGTGTCGGCCCCGGAACTTGCGCCGCCGACGAGCGCGGTCTGTTCGCCGGGCCTCAGGCTGAGCGTTGCGGACTCCAGCAGCTTCGCGCCGGTCTCGTCGTTCACCGCAAGCTGGGCGACGGAGAGCGACGCGTCCGCCGCAATGGCCGGGGCCGGGGCGTCGATGCGCTGCAACGCGGCGGGCATCAGCCGCTCGACGGTGAACTGGTCGGCCACCTGGGCGTACTTCACCTGCACCTCCAGGCGCTGCTGGTCCCAGTCGATCAGCTCCTTGATCGGCGAGGGCAGATCCTTGTAGGCGGCGATCACCGCGACGAGCTGGCCGATGTCGAGGGCGCCGCTGAGCGCGAAATAGCCGCCGACGAGGTAGAACAGAAACGGCGTCAGCTGGGCGAGGAAGTTGTTGAGAAACTTGACGAAGAACTTTCGTTGGTAGAGCTCGTAGCGGATCCAGAAGATCTTCCCCAGACGGCCGGAGGTGTCGGCGCGCTCATGGTTGGAGGTGTCGTTGACGTGGATCGAGCCGATGCCTTCGACGATCTCGCCGACGCGTCCGGCCAGCTGCCGCGCCGTCACCTGGCGTTCGCGCTGGAGCACCAGAAGCCGCCGTCGCAACCGCGGGATAATGACGAACTGGATGGCGATGATCGAGAACGCGATCATGCCGAGCCAGGCGTTCTGCACGAAAATGAACGTCAGCGCGGTCAGCGCCTGCCCGCCGAGGAAGAACGGCTGCACATAGGCGTCGCCAATGAAGCCGCCCATCGGCTCCACCTCGTCCTTGATCATGCTGGCCACTTCCGAAGATTTTACGCGCTTGAAATGCGCCAGGGGGAAGCGCAGCACGCGGTCGACCAGCTCGTAGCGCAGTCGTCTCAGCATCCGTTCGCCGAGGCGGCCCTTGTAGGTGTTGATGTAGAGCTTGAACTGGCCGTTGACGATCACCAGCCCGAGGAACACCAGGCTCAGCGCGAACAGCATCTGCAGCCGGTTCAGCTCGAAGCCGTCGAACAGCGTCAGCGCGCCGGAAGGATCGACCGACCGGGGCACGGGCAGCGAGAGGCGCAGGAACGTTTGCGTGGCCTCGGCCTCGCTGAAGCCGCGGCCCTGGATCGGGCCGTTGACGATCTGCTTCGGCAGGTCGAGCGACATGAAGTAGGTCGGCATCGACGCCAGCACGATGAACAGGATCCA
>DAIODI010000058.1:0-14480 GCA_036746875.1 Aestuariivirgaceae bacterium
TACATCCTCATCCTGCCGGGCTTCGGCATCGTCAGCCACATCATCTCGACGTTCTCCAACAAGCCGGTGTTCGGCTACCTCGGGATGGCGTACGCGATGGTGGCGATCGGCGTCGTCGGCTTCATCGTGTGGGCCCACCACATGTACACGGTGGGCATGGACGTGGACGTGCAGGCCTATTTCATCGCCGCCACGATGATCATCGCGGTGCCGACGGGCGTGAAGATCTTCTCGTGGATCGCCACCATGTGGGGCGGCTCCATCGACTTCCGCGCGCCCATGCTGTGGGCGATCGGCTTCATCTTCCTGTTCACGGTCGGCGGCGTGACCGGCGTGGTTCTCGCCAACGCCGGCGTCGATCGCGTGCTGCACGACACCTATTACGTGGTGGCGCACTTCCACTACGTGCTGTCGCTCGGCGCGGTGTTCGCCATCTTCGGCGGCTGGTACTACTGGTTCCCGAAGATGTTCGGCTACACCTACAATGAGACTATCGCCAAGACGCATTTCTGGGTGACCTTCGTGTCGGTGAACCTGCTGTTCTTCCCGCAGCACTTCCTCGGCCTCTCCGGCATGCCGCGCCGCTACATCGACTATCCGGACGCCTTCGCCGGCTGGAACTATGTTTCGTCCCTCGGCTCCTATCTCTCGGCCGTCGGTGTGCTGATCTTCCTCTACGGTGTGTGGGAGGCGTTTGCGGCCAAGCGCCGCGCCGCCGACAACCCGTGGGGCGAGGCCGCGACCACGCTCGAGTGGACGCTGCCCTCGCCCCCGCCGTTCCACCAGTTCAATACGCTGCCCGTCATCAAGTGACGACCCGTCCCCGGCGCGGGTTCGCCCGCGCCGGCCCGTGAGGTTCGCCGTTCCGATGTCCGATTTCGCCGCCGATCTCGCCGACCGCCGCTTCGCCGCTCCCGTGGCCGGGCAGGCTTCGGCGCGCGCCGACGTTTTGGGCGGGGCCGGGTCGGTCGAGGACTACATCGTTCTGCTCAAGCCGCGGGTGATGTCGCTCGTCGTCTTCACGGCGTTCTGCGGCATGCTCGTCGCGCCTGGCGCCATCCACCCGTGGATCGCGCTGATGGCGCTGTTGTGCATCTCGGTCGGCGCCGGCGCCGCAGGCGTCCTCAACATGTGGTACGACGCCGACATCGACGCCGTGATGGCGCGCACCGCCCTGCGACCGGTGCCGCGCGGCAAGGTCCAGCCGGGCGAGGCGCTCGTCTTCGGGCTGACGCTCTCGGCCGGCTCGGTGCTCCTGCTCGGCGTGCTGGTGGACTGGGTGGCGGCGGCGTTCCTCGCCTTCACCATCTTCTTCTACGCCGTCATCTACACCATGTGGCTAAAACGCTGGACGGCGCAGAACATCGTCATCGGCGGCGCGGCCGGCGCATTCCCGCCGATGATCGGCTGGACCGCCGTCACCGGATCGATCGACCTTGCGAGCGTCACGCTGTTCCTGATCATCTTCCTGTGGACGCCGCCGCACTTCTGGGCGCTCGCCCTGTACCGGGCCGGCGATTACGCTCGCGCCGGCGTGCCGATGCTGCCAGTGGTCAGCGGCGCCGCCGAAACCCGCCGGCAAATCCTGCTCTACGCCATCGCCATGGTCCCGGCGGCGGTGTCTCCCGCGCTGGCCGGTATCGCAGGCCTGCCCTATCTCGCCGCCGCGGCGGCCCTTTCGGCGGCGTTTCTATGGTTCGCCGTCGAGGTCTGGCGCGACGCCGAGGGCGCCAACGGCAACCGCGCCGCCAAGCGGCTGTTCGGCTATTCGATCCTCTACCTGTTTGCGCTCTTCGCGGCCCTCGTCGCCGACCGCATCCTGATGCTGCCGGCGGTGGCCCGTCTCGTGGGTCTGGCATGAACGAGGAACGGCAATATGTCGTCCTGTCGCCGGAGGACGAGGCCCGCCGCCGCAAGCGGTCCATCGCCATCGCGCTTGCGCTGGCGGCGATGGTCGTTCTGATCCTCGTCACCACCATTGTCCGGCTTGGCGGCAATGTCGCCCAGCCGCGGTTCTGAAGGAGCGCGCCCATGACCACCGCCGACGCCACCCCCCGCTCGAACCTCCGCGTGGCGGCGATGTGCGCCGGGGTCGTCGCCGGGATGATCGGGTTGTCGTTCGCCTCGGTCCCGCTCTACCGGCTGTTCTGCCAGGTGACCGGCTACGGCGGCACGACGCAGGTGGCCGACGCGCCGGCCGGCGTCGTGCTCGACCGCAAGATGACGGTGCAGTTCGACGCCAACGTCGGACCGGGGCTGCCGATGCGGTTCGTCGCCGTGCAGCGCAACGAGACCATGCCGATCGGCGAGCAGTCCATCGCCTATTACGAGGTCTCCAACCCCACCGACAAGCCCATCGCCGGCACGGCGGTGTTCAATGTGGTGCCGCACAAGGCGGGCATCTACTTCAACAAGATCGAATGCTTCTGCTTCACCGAGCAGAAGCTCGCGCCGGGCGAGAGCGCGCAGTTGCCGGTCGCCTACTTCATCGATCCGGCGATCGCCGACGACGAGGACCTGAAGACGCTGACGTCGATCACGTTGTCGTACACCTTTTACCCGATGAAGGCGCAGGCGAGCCTGGAGAACGGTGCGGCGGCTGAACCGGCGGCGAACTGACGGACGGCGGCGCGGAACAAAGAGGGGCGCTTCCCCGAAGGAGCGCCAAGCAGCAAGGGCGGAGCGAGGATATGGCTGGAGCAGAAGCCAAGAACCACGACTATCATCTGGTGAACCCCAGCCCGTGGCCGGTCGTCGGCGCGGTCTCGGCCTTCGTTCTCGCCGTCGGCGCCGTCAACTGGATGCACGGCGCCTCGTGGGGCATGGCGGTCACGCTGCTTGGCCTGCTCGGCGTGCTCTACACGATGTTCATGTGGTGGCGCGACGTGATCATCGAGAGCAAGCAGGGCGACCACACCCCGGTCGTGCAGCTTCACCTGCGCTACGGCATGCTGCTGTTCATCGCTTCTGAGGTGATGTTCTTCGTCGCCTGGTTCTGGGCGTTCTTCGACGCCTCGCTGTTCCCCGGCGACAGCCAGCAGTTCGCCCGTGAGGCGGCCACCGGCGGCGTCTGGCCGCCGAAGGGCGTGGAGGTGTTCGACCCGTGGCATCTGCCGCTGCTCAACACGCTGATCCTGCTCACCTCCGGGACCACGGTGACATGGGCGCACCATGCGCTGCTCCACAACGATCGCAAGGGGCTGATCTGGGGCCTCTCGCTCACCATTGCGCTTGGCGTGCTGTTCTCGATCGTGCAGTTCTACGAGTATGAACACGCCACCTTCGCCTTCTCGCGCGAGAACGGCGGCAACATCTACGGCTCGACCTTCTTCATGGCGACCGGCTTCCACGGCTTCCACGTGATCGTCGGCACCATCTTCCTCGCCGTCTGCCTGTTCCGGGCGATGCGCGGCGACTTCACGCCGGAAAAGCACTTCGGCTTCGAGGCCGCCGCCTGGTACTGGCACTTCGTCGATGTGGTGTGGCTGTTCCTGTTCGCCTGCATCTACGTCTGGGGCGCCCAGGGCGCCTTCGCGCACTGACTGCGCCGGCGCCATGATCGCAACCGCCCGGCCCCCGGCGGGCCGGGCCCTCGCGCTCCCCGGAGGAGGTCCCGTGGCCAGGACGCCGCACCATTCGCCGCGTGCGCCTTGGGCTGGGGACCGGCGCGGCGGTCCATGAGCGGCCGAGCCGTGCGGCGGCCCGTCGCGCTCCTCGTCCTTGCGGCGGTGGCGGTGGCGGCCCTGTGCGGGCTTGGCGTCTGGCAGCTGCAACGCCTCGCCTGGAAAGAGGCGCTGATCGCCGAGCGCGCGGCGCGTCTCCAGAGCCCGCCGCTGCCGCTGGCCGAAGCGATCGACCGCGCCCGGACCGGCGGCGACGTCGACCACCTGATGGTGCGGCTCGAAGGGCGTTTCGCGCCGCAGACGCTGCGCCAGTTCTCCACCCGGGGCGGCCCGGCCGCCGGGGAGCTCGTCTCGCCGTTCATCTCGACGGCCGGCGAGGTCGTGCTGGTCGCCCGCGGAGCGCTGGCGGACGGGGAGAAGATCCTGCCGCTTCCGCCCGAAGGCCTGGTGACGCTCGAAGGCGTCGTGCGCCGGCATGAACTGCGCGGCGTGTTCACGCCCGAGAACGCCCCGGAGAAGAACCAGTGGTACTGGTGGGATATTCCCGCCATGGCGCGCGCGGCCGGGCTGCCGGAACAGCCCGGGCCCGTGCTTGCGGTGGATCAGTTGCGGCCCGCGCCGCCGGGCCTTGCGCCGCTCGCGCCCATGCTCAACCTCTCGAACCGTCACCTCGGCTATGCGCTCACCTGGTTTGGACTTGCGGCGACGCTGATCGCGGTGACCGCCGCTTACGTGCTGGCCGGACGGCGCGCGCCGCCTTCGACTTGAAGCGCGCGGCGGGTGCGGCTGGCGCGTATTGCGATCAGGCGGTTTCACCTGATCGGTATGAACATGCGCCAGATCAAAGGCTTGAGCCTGATCTTCCCGCAAAAGCGGGTTCCACTTTTGCGGATCATGCTCTAGTGTCCCGCGTCACTTTGGACCCCGGAGGAAATCGGCCATCGTGCAGTATGTGTCGACGCGTGGCGCAGCCCCGGTCCTCGGCTTCGAGGACGTGCTGTTGACCGGGCTTGCCCGCGACGGCGGCCTCTACATGCCGGAAGCGTGGCCCGCCCTTGCGCCGACGGCGTTCGAGGCGATGCGCGGCAGGCCCTATGCGCAGGTGGCGGCCGAGGTGATGGCGCCGTTCATCGCCGGGGCGCTGCCGGATCCGCAGTTCCGCCGCATGGCGCAGGACGCCTACGCCGGGTTCGCCCATCCGGCGACGGCGCCTCTCAAGCAGCTCGACGACAACCACTTCCTGCTCGAGTTGTTTCACGGGCCGACGCTCGCCTTCAAGGATTTCGCCCTGCAGCTACTGTCCCGGCTGATGGACTGGGCGCTGGAGAAGCGCGGCGAGCGCGCCACGGTGGTGGCCGCGACATCGGGCGACACCGGCGGAGCGGCCATCGAAGCGTTCCGGGGGAGCCGCCGCGCGACCCTGTTCGTGCTGCACCCGGCGGGCCGGGTGTCGCCGGTCCAGCGCAAGCAGATGACCACAGTGCTCTCTCCCGGCGTCCACAACATCGCCATCGAGGGCACCTTCGACGACTGCCAGGCGATCGTGAAGGCGATGTTCAACAACCAGCCGTTCCGCGACAGGCGCAATCTCGCCGGGGTGAACTCGATCAACTGGGCGCGGATCATGGCGCAGACGGTGTACTACGTCACCGCCGCCGTTTCGCTCGGCGCCCCCCGCCGCAAGGTCTCCTTCTCGGTTCCCACCGGCAATTTCGGCGACGTGTTCGCCGGCCATGTCGCCTCGAAGATGGGGTTGCCCGTGGAACGCCTCGTCGTCGCCACCAACGAGAACGACATCCTCGACCGGGCGCTGACCTCCGGCCGCTACGAGATGCGCAGCGTCGTCGCCTCCACCTCGCCATCCATGGACATCCAGGTGTCGAGCAACTTCGAGCGGCTCCTGTTCGAGGCGCTGGAACGCGACGCCGAAGCCACCGCCGGGCTCATGCGCTCACTCGCCAGCTCGGGCGGGTTCGCCATTCCGGATCCGGCGCTCGCCGCCATACGCGGGCGGTTCTGCTCCGCCCGCGTGAGCGAGGCCGAGGTCGCGGAGACGATCCGGCGCACGCTGAAGGATACGGGCGAGCTTCTCGATCCCCACACGGCGGTGGGGTATGCCGCGGCGCGCCGCCACGCCGCCCCTGACGCGGTGATGGTGACGCTCTCGACCGCGCACCCGGCGAAGTTCCCGGATGCGGTGGAAAGCGCTTGCGGCGTGCGCCCGGCGCTGCCGGCGTTTCTCGCCGACCTGATGTCGCGGGAAGAGCGCTACGACACGCTCCCCGCCGACGCCGCCACCGTCGAGCGCTACATCACGCAGCGGTCGCCCGCATGAGCGTCGAAATCACCCGGCTGGCGAACGGCGTACATGTGCTGAGCCATGGGATGCCGCACCTCGAAACCACCGCGCTCGGCGTCTGGGTCCGCGCCGGTTCGCGCGACGAGACGGCCGCCGAGAACGGCGTTGCGCACTTCCTCGAACACATGGCGTTCAAGGGCACGTCGCGGCGCTCGGCCCGCGACATCGCCGAGGAGATCGAAGCGGCCGGCGGCGACATCAACGCCGCCACCGCGACCGAGACCACCGCCTACCACGCGCGGGTGCTCAAGTCCGACTGGCGACTGGCGTTCGACATTCTCGCCGACATCCTCATCGATCCGGCGTTCGATGCGGAGGAACTGGAGCGCGAGCGCGACGTGATCCTGCAGGAGATCGCCGCCGCCAACGACACGCCCGACGATCTGGTGTTCGAGCTGTTGCAGGCGCAGGCGTTCCCCGATCACCCGGTCGGCCGCCCCATTCTCGGCGCCGCCGATCTTGTGGCGGGGCACTCGGCGCAGACGCTGAGGGCGTATCGCGACGGTCATTACTCGGCGGAGCGCCTCGTGGTGTCGGCCGCCGGCGCCATCGATCATGGCGCGCTGGTGCGCGAGGCCGAACGGCTGCTCGCGGATCTGCGCCCGGCGGCCGCTCGCGCCTCCACCGCGCCCTCGTTCACCCCCGGACAGGCGCTCGCCGAACGGCCGCTCGACCAGGCCCATGTGGCGCTGGCGTTTCCCGGCGTCAGCTATCACGACGAGGAGCTCTACACGCTGCAGGTGCTCTCGTGCGCGCTTGGCGGCGGCATGTCGTCCAGGCTGTTTCAGGAGGCGCGCGAGGAGCGAGGCCTGTGCTACTCGATCTTCGCGCACGCCGCGGCGTTCGCCGACTGCGGGCTCGTCTCGGTTTACGCCGCGACCGCGCCGGACAAGACGGGCGAGCTGATCGCCGTCACCGCCGATGTCATCGCCTCCATGGCGGACCGGGTGGAGGAGGCGGAAGTGGCGCGCGCCCGCGCGCAGATCAAGGCTTCGCTGGTGATGAGCCTCGAAAGCGCCGCCGGCCGCGCCGACCAGATCGCGCGGCAGTTCCTTGCGCTCGGGCGTGTGCCGGACGTGCCGGAGCTGATCGCGCGGGTCGACGAGGTGACCGCGAACGACGTGCGGGACCTTGCGGGGCGGCTGTTCCGGGGGCAGAAGCTGGTGGTGAGCGCAGTTGGGGCGCTGGCGGGATTGCCGCCGTACGAAAGGATCGCGGCGCGGTTCTCCTGAAGGAGAGCGCGCCGTTTCGGAGACTGTCGGGCGTCCATGGTGTTCTTGCGCGCCTCCGCCTATCTCGATCCCCCGCCCGTGGTGAAGGGGAGCGGCGTCACCTTGCGCCAGCCGCAGCTCAAGGACTTCGGCGAGTGGTCGCGGCTTCGGGCCGAAAGCCGCCGCTTCCTTGAGCCTTGGGAGCCGCTGTGGCCGGCCGACGACCTGACCCGTGGGGCGTTCCGGTATCGTATCCGCCGCCATGTGCGCGACGCGCGCGCCGATGTCGCCTACGCCTTCTTCGCGTTCTGCGAAGCCGGCGGCGAACTTGTCGGCGGCCTCACGCTGTCGAACGTGCGCCGCGGCGTGGCGCAATCGGCCTCGCTCGGCTACTGGATCGGCGAGCGCTTCGCCCGGCGGGGCTACATGACCGCATCCGTGAACGCGCTGCTGCCGTTCGCGTTCGGCCAGCTGAAGCTTCATCGCGTGGAGGCGGCGTGCATCCCCACGAACCGCGCCTCAATCGCGCTGCTCACGCGCTGCGGCTTCACCGAGGAAGGGCTGGCGCGGCGCTATCTGCGGATCAACGGCGTGTGGCAGGATCATCTGCTGTTCGCGGTTCTGGAAAGCGATCCAAGGCCATGACGATCGTACGCCGCATCGCAGGCGTTCTGGCGCTGGCCGCCGCGCTCGCCGGCTGGACGCACGGCGCAACGCGGGCTGAAACCGTGCTTGTGGTGGACACGGCGTTTCCCGGCGCGTCGCTTGATCTGGCGCCGAACCTCGACAGTCTCGACACCGCCGAACCCGGGGCCATCGTGCTGTTGCCGCCCGACGACAACGGCGTTCGCGCGCAGATGCCGTTGGAGGCCGCCCGTCGCGACCGGCCGTCGCACCGCTGGCGCATCCTGCATCTGAAGAACGGCGCGCAGGCTCCCGCCGACCTCGTGCTCGCCATTCCGCACCGGCAGTTCTCCGGCTCCGGCGTGTTCTGGCCGTCGCCCTCGGGTTCGCAGGTGACAAGCGTCCAGCTTTCCGTCGCGGAACTGGTGCGTCCGGCGCGCGCGGCGGGGTTCGACGTGCTGGCGATGTCGCTGTCGTCGGGCGCTGCGCTGACCCACGCCCTGGAGCTCAACGGCCAGGCGCTTGAGGGCGCGACGCTCTGGAAGAGCGCGGCCTGGGAAGCGCGGTCGCAGGCCCGCAGCTTCGGCAACGGCGCGGTGCTGGGCATCGGCATCCTGCTCTCCATCGCCGCGGTCGCGCTGTTCATCCTGCGGCGGCGCGCGGCGTTCCCGGCCGCTGCGCTGTTCACGCTGGCGTCCGTGGCGTTTCTCGCCCTCAACATGGGCTACCTCGCGCCGCTGGCCCCGGCGCTGGCCGGTTTCGGTCTGACCCTGGACGTCCTGCGCGCGGCGATCGAGGCGGCGATGACCGTGGGCGCGGCGCTGCTGCTCCTGACCTTGCTCGACGTGCGATCGCGCGCGCCGCTCGCTGCGGCCATCCTTTACGTGGCGATCGGGGCGGCGCTGGCGCTTGCCGCGCTTGCGCTGGTGTCGCCAGCCGTCGCCATCGGGCTCAACCGCCTGCTGTTCTGCGCGCTGGCGGCGGGCGGTCTGGCGCTTGTGATCGGGCTGCGTTCCAGCGCGCTCAAGACCCAGGCGGCGCTTCTCGTCTGGCCGGCCCTGTCGGTGTGGACGGTGATCGCCGCTCTCGACGCCGGCGGCCTTCTGCCGGGGGCGGGCGTGTCGCCGCTCACCTCGGCCACGCTGATGCTGGCGCTTCTGGCGCTGGCGGTGTCCACCTCCCAGCTCGCCATCGGGCCGAAGCTCGCCGCGCGCCGGTCGATGGACGAGATGGCGCGCCGGGCGCTCGCCCTCGCCAACTCGGAGCAGTCGGTCTGGGACTGGCAGATCGACCGGCAGGCGCTGAACGTCGGCGCCGAGCTTGAGCGCGCCATCGGGCTTTCGCCGGGCGCCATCGCCCGCGGCGGCATGGCGTCGTGGAACGAGGCGATCCATCCGGCCGACCGGGGCGCCTTCGCCGCCGCGCTCGACGCCGCCCGCCGCCGCCGGCGAGGCGGCCTGTCGCTGGAGTTCCGCCTGCGCCGCGCCGACGGAAGCTACCGCTGGTACAATCTGCGCGGCCGGGTGATCCCCGGCGAGAGCGGCGAGGCCGAGCGGATCGTCGGCGCGATCGCCGATGTCACCGCCTTGCGCCGCGCCGAAGACCGGCTGCTGTTCGACGCCGTGCGCGACCGGGTGACGGCGCTGCCCAACCGGCCGCTGTTCCTCGACCGGCTGGAGCGCGCCATGCGGGCTCAACCCCGGGACGTTTACTGTATGGTCGTCGACATCGACCGGTTCCGCAGCGTCAACGACTCGCTCGGCCACGAGGTGGGCGACAGCCTCCTGCATGTCACGGCGCGCCGGCTTTCCACGCTCACCGGCCCCGATGACACGCTGGCGCGGCTCTCCGGCGACCAGTTCGGCCTGGTGTTTCACGCCACCCGCACGACCGAGGCGCTGGCGCTGGCGCGCGACATCCGCGCGGCGGTGTCCGAGCCGGTGCGGATCCGCGGCCAGGACATCTTCCTCACCGGCTCGATCGGCCTGGCGTCGGGCGAGCATGCGGCGGGCGGCGCCGAGGAGATGCTGCGCGACGCCGAGATCGCCCTCTATGAGGCGAAGCGGCGCGGCAAGGACATGACCGAGATGTTCCGTCCGCAGATGCGCGAGACGCGCCTGGCGCTCGCCTCCATGGAGCAGGAGCTGGCGCAGGCCGCTGAGAAGGGCGAGATCGAGGTGGTGTATCAGCCCATCGTGCGCGTCGCCGACGGCCAGCTGGCGGGTTTCGAAGCGCTCGCCCGCTGGCGGCGCGCCACCGGCGACGTGGTGGAGCCGTCGCGCTTCATCGCCGTCGCCGAGGAAACCGGCGCGATCCGCGCCGTCGGGCGGTTCGTCCTGGCGCAGGCCGCGCACCAGCTGGGCGTCTGGCAACGGGCGTTCCGGCCATCCGATCCCCTGTTCGTGGCGGTCAACGTGTCGTCGCGCCAGCTGATCGGCAACGAACTCGTGGACGACCTCAAGGCGATCGTGGCGCGCGAGGACGTCCGGCCCGGCACGCTTAAAATCGAAATCACCGAATCCATCGTCATGCAGAACCCGGAGCTTTCGGCCAAGGTGCTGCAACGTCTCCGGGCCCTGGGAGTCGGCGTCGCCTGCGACGACTTCGGCACCGGCTACTCCTCGCTTGCCAACCTGCGCCGGCTGCCGTTCGATACGCTGAAGGTGGACAGGAGCTTCATCGACGCCGACCTGGACGACGAGCAGGCCGCCATCGTGCTCGAATCGATCATTCTGCTCGCCCACGATCTCGGGCTTTCGGTGGTCGCGGAGGGCGTCGAGAACGCCGCGCAGATGGGCCGCCTCATCGAGTTCGAATGCGATTTCGCCCAGGGCTTCCATATCGGCGAGCCGGCTTCGGCCGCCGAGGTCACGCAGGCGCTGGGTGGAACGCCCTATCATCCGGCGCGCCGCGGCGGCATTGCGGGGTGGTGGGACCGGGTGACACGACGCGGCGAGCCGTCCCCGGGCGCGCCTGCGGCCGTTGCGCCGCCGCCCTCCTTCGCGCCGCCGCCCTGGCCAGAACCCTCGCTGGGCTCCGTCCCCGATCGTCGCTCTCCTGCGGAGGCGGCCGCCACATCGCCGGTGCGGCCAGCGCCCGCCACGCCGCCGGTTGGGGCCTCGCCGAGGGCGCCGCGCCTGCCGCCGGGTCGGGCGCCGTTCGCGCCGCAACCGGCCAGGCGCATTGTGGGGGAAGAGCAACCCGCGCCGCCGCCTGGCGAGGATGCGCAGCCGCCGGCGGCCGTCGACCATGCGCCAGGCGCAGCCACGCCGCCGGAAACCGCCATGACGGCGGCGAAACCCGCGCCGGCGCCCCGGCGGCGGGCCAGCCGCAAGACTTCGGGGAAGCGCGCGAGGCGCAAGCCCCCGCAGTAAGGTTCAGGCGCGCCCGGCCTGGCCGGACAGCTTCGAGAGGTCGACGCCGAGCTTCTGCATGGCCCGGCCGTACTTCGCATTGAGGTCTGTGGCGAAAACGATCTCCTCGTCGGCAGGAACCGTGATCCAGCCGTTGCGCTGGATTTCCGATTCGAGCTGGCCCGGACCCCAGCCGGCGTAGCCGAGCGCCATCAACGACAGTTTGGGCCCGCGCCCGGCCGCGATGGCGCGCAGGACGTCCAGCGTTGCGGTGAGGCCGATGCGGCTGTCGATCGGCAGCGTCGCTTCGGCGGAGAAGTAATCGGAGGAGTGGAGCACGAAGCCCCGCCCGGTTTCCACCGGTCCGCCGAACTGCACCGGGCGTCCGGCGATCGCCGGCTCGAATGCGATGGGGTCGCCCTCGCCGACGATCTCAAGGCGTTCGAGAAGCTCGCCGAAGGTGATGCCGTCGGCGGTCTTGTTGACGACCAGCCCCATCGCTCCCTCGGCTGAATGGGCGCACAGATAGATCACCGTGCGCTCGAAGCGCGGGTCGCCGATTCCCGGCATGGCCACCAGCAACTGGCCGTCGAGAAACCCGCTGTCGCCGCCCGTCTTGCGTCTTGCCTTCACGGCGCAAGTGTACTCCCAAACGCCGGAGGCCGGAAGCCGCCGCCCGGCAGTGACGCCGCTGTGACTGGTGCGCCCGGCCGCCTTCGCCTATAGCTGTTGGTGATGAAATCCATTCTCGGCATCGCACTCGCCCTCACCGCCGCCGGTGTGGCGCACGCCGCCGATACGGCGATGACGCCGAACGCCACCGTCCGGCTGCTCGATGGCGGCGCGCGGGGCGCAGTGCGGCTGTCGGGCGTCGAGATCGCGCTCGCCCCGCACTGGAAAACCTACTGGCGCGTGCCTGGCGAAACCGGCGTGCCGCCGGAGTTCGACTGGAGCGCCTCCGCCAACGTGCGGGCCGTCGACGTCGGCTGGCCTGCGCCGTCGCGTCTGCAAGACGCCACGGGCGGCGACGTGATCGGGTACGAGACGGCGGTGGTGTTTCCGGTCGAGGTGACGCCGCTCGACGCCGCGGCGCCGGTGGATCTCAAGCTGACGCTGCACTTCGCGGTGTGCCACGACATCTGTCTTCCCGCCGTGGCGACGGTGGACCGGCGGCTCGACCCGGCCTCGCCCGGCGCAGATCGCGCTGCGGTCGTCGCGGCGCGCGCATCGGTGCCGTCCGAGGCCGCGTCCGGGGCCGTGACGGTGGAGGGCGTGTCTCTCGACACCTCCGGCGCGCCCGCGCTGCTGATCGACCTCGCCGGACCGGCGGTGACGGCCGGGACCGACATCCTCGTGGACGGGCCGGCCACCGCCTATTTCGGTCCGCCGCAAGCGGCAGGCGCGATCGACGGAGGCCAGCGGTTCCGGCTGCCGGTGAGCGTCACCGGCGATCCGGCGGCGCTTCAGGGCAAGCCTTTGACGCTCACCATCCTTGCCGGCGAAACCCGCCTTGTCCACAAGGCGTCGATCCGGTAGGACGACAATCTCCGTTCACCCGTACACACACGAGGTTCAGCGCCATGGCCATCAAGGTCGGAGACCGGCTTCCCGAGGCGACGTTCGCCACCCCCACGGCGGAGGGTCCGCAGAAGATCACGACCAAGGAGCTGTTCGACGGCAAGACGGTGGTGCTGTTCGCCGTGCCCGGCGCGTTCACGCCGACCTGTCACCTGAAGCACCTCCCCGGCTTCGTCGAGAACGCGGGCGCGTTCAAGGCCAAGGGCGTGGCGACGATCGCGTGCGTCTCGGTGAACGACCCGTTCGTGCTCGGGGCCTGGGCGAAGCAGTCGGGCGCGGAGGGCAAGGTGACGTTCCTCGCCGACGGCAACGCCGATTTCACCCGCGCCATCGGCATGGAGCTCGACGCGTCGGGGGTCGGCATGGGCACGCGCTCGCAGCGTTACGCCATGCTCGTGGACAACGGCGTCGTGAAGGCGCTCCATGTCGAACCGTCGGCCGGACAGGCCGAGGTGTCGAGCGCGGAAAAAATCCTCGCTGCCCTGTAAGGCGGCTCAGAAGCTCTCCCGGATCCACTGGCCGACGCGGGTGAAGTAGCCCGCGTCGTGTTCGCGTTGCGTCCGGGCCAGCCGTTCAAGCTGGCGGTCAGGACTGAGCGCATAGCGCAGAAGCCCCGCCACCACCGCGAACGGCGGGGTTGAGATGATCTCCGGCAGGCCCGACAGGCCGCGTGGCGTCGCCACCCGCACCGTGCGGTCGAAGATCTGCGCGGCGACTTCGCGCGCCCCGTTGAGCTGGCTGGCGCCGCCGGTGAGCACGATACGGCCGCCGCGCCCTGCGGCCTCGACCGCCCGCAACCGATCGCGCACCAGTTCGAAAGTCTCCTCAAGCCGCGGCCGGATGATGCCTGTCAGGATCGAGCGCGGGATCTTCTGAACCGTGTCGAGGCCGAGCTCGCCGAGGAGCGGCACGGCCACCACCTCACGCTCGTCCGACGCCGCCGCAAGCGCGCTGCCCGATAGCGTCTTCAGCCGCTCGGCATGGACGAGGTTGGTGGACAGGCCCTTGGCGAGATCGTTGGTGATGTGCTGCCCGCCCACCGCAATCATGTCGGCATGGGCAAGCGCGCCGTCCTCGAAGACGGCGAAGCTGGTCGTCGCGCCGCCCATATCGACGACCGTGGCGCCGAGGTCGAGCTCATCCTCGACGAGGGCGGAACGGGCCGCGGCGTAGGGCGCGATCACCATTCCGGCGACGCCGAGGTGGCAGCGTTCGACAGCCAGCGCCAGGTTGCGCAGCGCGCCGCGCTCTACGGTCAGCACGTTGAGATCGACGCCCAGCGTGTCGCCGTACATGCCGAGCGGCCGGCCGATGCCGCGCGCCTCATCGAGCGCGTAGCGCACCGGGGTGGCGTGCAGGATGGCGCGGGATTCGGGATCGCACATGGCGTAGGCGCGGGCGGTGACCTCGTTGATGTGGTGTTCGTCCACCGCAGCGCCGCCGGTGTCGAGGCTGGCGCTGTAGCCCGTGCAGCGCGGTCGGCCGCCGGAAACGTTGACGTAGACCTGCGACACGGCGGTCTTCGCCATGCGCTCCGCCTGGTCGACCGCGACGCGGATGGCGCGTTCGGCCTCGTCGAGGTTGACGATGACGCCAGCCTTGACGCCGCGCGAGGCCTGATGGCCGACGCCGCGGACCTTGAGGCGGGCGTGGGCGATCTCACCCGGCGGCGGACGACGATCCAGCGCGACCTCGGCGATCATGCAGCACACCTTGCTCGACCCGATGTCGA
>DAIODI010000059.1:0-14378 GCA_036746875.1 Aestuariivirgaceae bacterium
GTGGTGCGGCCGCAGGCCGGGCTCCCCGGGCCGGCGCGCGAGGCGCACAGCGGCGTCGCCGACCGGCTGTGCAGCCGCGTCGGCGCGGCGGACGATCTCGCCCGCGGCCGGTCCACGTTCATGGTCGAAATGGTGGAGACGGCGGCGATCGTCAACCAGGCGACGGACCGGTCGCTGGTGATCCTCGACGAGATCGGACGCGGCACGGCCACGTTCGATGGACTGTCGATCGCCTGGGCGGCCGTCGAACACCTGCATGAGGTCAACCGCTGCCGGGCGCTGTTCGCCACGCATTTCCACGAGCTGACGGCGCTCGCCAACCGCCTCGCACGGCTCGCCAACGCCACCGTGAAGGTGAAGGAGTGGCAGGGCGAAGTGGTGTTCCTGCACGAGGTCGGCCCCGGCGCGGCCGATCGCAGCTACGGCATCCAGGTGGCCCGCCTCGCGGGGCTGCCGCCGCCGGTGATCGCCCGGGCAAGCGAAGTGCTGGAGGCGCTGGAGTCCGCCGAACGCGCGCGGCCAAGGCAGACGCTGGTGGACGATCTGCCGCTGTTCTCCACGGCGCGGCCGCAACCGCCGGCGATGGCAAGGCCGGGAGATCCGGTTGCGGAGCGGCTGCGGTCCATCGCCGCCGACGATCTGTCGCCGCGGGACGCGCTGGCGCTGATCTACGAACTGAAGGCGCTCGCCGCGCAGGGCCCCTGACCGGCGGCGGCCTGCCCGGGCGAGCTTGACAGGGGCCGCCCGGCGGGTGCTCCTGACACGCCGATGAACCGCCACCTGTCGCTTCAAGCCATGCCCGACGAAGCCGAGATTGCGGCGCGGCTGCGCCCCGTGGTCGAGGCGCAGGCCGATCCGCTGAAGCTGCGCGCGGCGCTCGTTCCGGCGCTGAAGGGCGTCGTCGCCGAAGCGCGCTCCGCTGCCGAGGCGCAACTGCGCGCCGACGGTGGCGGCGCCGCCTGCGCGCGCCGGCTCAGCGATTTCCAGGATGCGCTGATCCGGGCGCTGTTCCGGCTGGCGAGCCAGATTTACATGGCGGCGAACCCCTCCTCGTCGGAGCGCATCGCGGGCGTGGCGGTCGGCGGATACGGGCGTGGCACGCTGGCGCCCGGCTCCGACATCGACCTGCTGTTCCTGCTCCCCTACAAGCAGACCGCGTGGGGCGAAAGCATCGTCGAGTTCATGCTCTACGTGCTGTGGGATTGCGGCTTCAAGGTGGGCCACGCGAGCCGCAGCGTGGACGAATCGCTGAGGCAGGCGCGCACCGACCAGACCATCCAGACCGCCGTTCTCGAAGCCCGCTACATCTGCGGCGACGAGGCGCTCGCCGCCGAGCTCGAACGACGCTACCGCAGCGACATCCGCGCCGGCGACGTCAAGGCGTTCATCGCCGCAAAGCTCGCCGAGCAGGACGCCCGCCACGAACGCGCCGGGCAGTCGCGCTACCTCGTCGAGCCCGACGTGAAGGACGGCAAGGGGGGCCTGCGCGACCTCAACACGCTGTTCTGGATCGCCAGGTTCGTTTACGGAACCAAGAAGGCGGCCGATTTCGTCGGCGACGGCGTTTTTGCGCGCGAGGAATTCGCGCGCTTCGAAAAGTGCGAGAACTTTCTCTGGGCGGTGCGCTGCCACCTGCATTTCATGACCAGGCGCGCCACCGACCGCCTCAGCTTCGAGTACCAGCCCGACGTAGCCAGCCGCCTGGGCTACAAGGAGCACGCAGGGCTCCGCCAGGTGGAGCGCTTCATGCGCCACTACTTCCTCGTGGCCAAGGACGTGGGCGACCTCACCCGCATCTTCTGCTCCGGCCTTGAGGCGCGGCAGATGAAGCAGGCGCCGTCGCTGTCGCGGTTGTTCCTGCCCTTCCTTCAGAAGGAGGCGAAGGCGGTTCCCGAAAGCGCGGATTTCCGGATCGACGGGCGCCTTCAGGCGGTCGACGGCACGGTGTTCGAGCGTGATCCGGTCAATCTCCTGCTGCTGTTCCACATCGCCGAACGCCACAACGTGGCGATCCACCCGGACACCCTGGCGCTGGCCCACCGGTCGCTGCGGCTGGTGGACGACCGGCTGCGCGCCGACCCGGAGGCGAACCAGCTTTTCCTCGACCTGCTGTGCCACAGCCGCGACCCGGAAGCCGTGTTCCGCCGCATGAACGAAACCGGGTTGCTCGGGCGGTTCGTGCCGGACTTCGGCCGGATCGTGGCGATGATGCAGTTCAGCATGTACCACCACTACACCGTGGACGAACACCTGATCCGGGCGCTCGGCATTCTCGCCGAAATCGGGCGTGGCGGTCTCAAGGAGGAGCACCCGCTGGCGACGGCGATCTGGACGTCGCTGTCGGACTCCGGCCGCCGCTCGCTCTACGCGGCGACGCTGCTCCACGACATCGCCAAGGGCCGCAAGGCGGATCATTCGGTGGCCGGCGAGCGCATCGCGCTGGAGCTTTGCCCGCGCTTCGGCCTGACGCCATCGGAAACCGAAACCGTCGCCTGGCTGGTGCGCCACCATCTGGTGATGAGCGAGACCGCGCAGATGCGCGACCTCAACGACTTCAAGACCATCCTCGACTTCGCCGCCGTCGTGCAAAGCCCGGAACGGCTGAAGCTGCTGCTTGTGCTGACCGTCGTCGACATCCGCGCCGTCGGCCCCGGCGTGTGGAACGGCTGGAAGGGCCAGCTTCTGCGCACGCTCTATCACGAGACGGAGCCGGTGCTCTCCGGCGGCCACGTTTCCGTGTCGCGGCGCGATCTGGTGGCGGCGGCGCAGGCCGAGTTCCGCGCGCTGATGCACGACTGGCCGCGCGAGCGCGTCGAGGCCTATATCGCGCGCCACTACGACGCCTACTGGATCAACCACGACGCGGCGCGCCATGCCGCGCACGCCCGGCTCCTGGCCGAAACGGAAGCCGGCGGCGGGACCATCGCCACCCACGTCTCGACCGACGGATTCACGGCGATCACCGAGATCACCGTCTACGCCCCCGACCATCCGCGCCTGCTCGCGCTGCTCACCGGCGCGTGCGCGGCGGCCGGCGCCAACATCGCCGGCGCGCAGATCTACACTACGGTGGACGGCATGGCGCTCGACACGCTGTTCATCGGCCGCGAATTCGGCGACGACGCCGACGAGCGGCGGCGCGCGCAGCGGGTGTGCGAGCTGATCCGCAAGACGCTGGCGGGCGAAGTGAAGGTGCGCGACCTCGTCGCGCAGCGCCGCCCGCAGGCGAGGCTCAAGGCGTTCCGCGTCGAGCCGCGCGTCGTCATCGACAACGTCTCGTCGAACCGCTTCACGGTGATCGAGGTGTCGGGCCTCGACCGCATCGGCCTGCTCTATGCGCTCACCGAAGCGCTGTTCCGGCTCAACCTCAACATCGTGTCGGCGCAGATCACCACGTTCGGCGAGCGCGCCATGGACGTCTTCTACGTCACCGATCTCACCGGCGCGAAGATCGTCAGCGCCAACCGCCACAAGGCCATCGAGCGCGAACTGCTGGTGGCGCTGGCCCCGCCGGAAACCGCAACCGCCGGTGCGACGACGGCGGCCGGCTGACTCAGAGCTTCACGCTTCGCAGCCGCAAGGCGTTGGCGACCACGCTCACCGAACTCAGCGCCATGGCGGCGGCGGCGAAGACCGGCGACAGAAGCAGCCCGAGCACCGGATAGAGCACGCCCGCCGCCACCGGCACGCCGAGCGCGTTGTAAACAAAGGCGAAGAACAGGTTCTGGCGGATGTTGGAGAGCGTCGCCTGCGACAGCCGCCGGGCCTTCACGATGCCGGTGAGGTCGCCCTTCATGAGCGTGACGCCGGCGCTTTCCATCGCCACGTCGGTTCCGGCGCCCATGGCGATCCCCACGTCGGCGGCGGCGAGCGCCGGCGCATCGTTGACGCCGTCGCCGGCCATCGCCACCACGCGGCCCTCGCGCTTGAGGCGCTCCACGACCTTGGCCTTTTCGTCGGGCAGGACATCCGCCTCGATCTCCGACAGGCCGAGCCTCCGGGCGATGGCTTCGGCAGTCGTGCGATTGTCGCCGGTCAGCATGACGATGCGGACGCCGTCGGCGGCGAGCGCCTTCAGCGCCTCCGGCGTCGTCGGCTTCACAGGATCGGCGATCCCGATGACGCCGCAAGCCTTGCCGTTCACCGCCACGAACACCGCCGTTGCGCCGTCGCGCCGCAAGGCGTCGGCGCGCGCCTCAAGATCGCCGGTGGCGATGCCGAGCTCCGTCAGGAACGCCGCGTTGCCGATGGCGAGCCGCTTGCGCTCAACCATACCGATGGCCCCCTTGCCGGCCGGACTGTCGCAGCCGAGAACGCGCGCCGGCTCAAGGCCCTGCTCGCGCGCCTTCGCCACGATCGCCTTCGCCAGCGGGTGCTCGCTCGCCTGCTCGACAGAAGCGGCGAGCCGCAGCACCTCCCCGACCGTCAGACCGCTGTCGGCCTCGACGGCGACCACCGCCGGGCGGCCCTCGGTCAAGGTGCCGGTCTTGTCGATCACCAGCGTATCGACCCGTTCGAGCCGCTCCAGCGCTTCGGCGTTCTTCACCAGCACGCCCGCTTCCGCGCCGCGCCCGACGCCCACCATGACCGACATCGGCGTGGCGAGCCCCAGCGCGCACGGACAGGCGATGATGAGCACGGAAACCGCCGCCACCAGCGCGAATGCGAGGCGCGGCTCGGGGCCAAGCAGCATCCAGGCGGCGAACGCCAGCGCCGCCGCCAGCAGCACCAGCGGCACGAACCATCCCGCCACCTGGTCGGCGAGGCGCTGGATCGGCGCGCGCGAACGTTGCGCGTCGGCGACCATCTGCACGATGTGGGCGAGCATGGTGTCGCGTCCCACCTTCTCCGCCGTCATCACCAGCCCGCCGGACGCGAGGATGGTTCCGGCGATCAGGCGGTCGCCCGGTCCCTTGCCGACGGGCAGCGATTCGCCCGTGACCATCGACTCGTCGAGCGTCGCATGCCCGTCGCTCACCCTGCCGTCCACCGGCACGCGCTCGCCGGGCCGGATGCGCAGCGTGTCGCCGACGGCGATCTCCTCCACCGGCGCATCCGTTTCCGATCCGTCGGCGCCGATGCGCCGGGCGAGCTTCGGCGCAAGATCGAGAAGCGCGCGGATCGCGCCGGAGGTCCGCTCGCGCGCCTTGAGCTCCATCACCTGCCCGGCGAGCACCAGCACCACGATCACCGCCGCCGCCTCGAAATAGACCGGCACGGTTGCGCCATGGTGGCCGGCGAGGCCCGCCGGGAACAGACCCGGCGCAAGGACGGCCGCCAGGCTGTAAACCCAGGCGACGCCGGTTCCCATGGCGATCAGCGTGAACATGTTGAGGTGTCCGGTCTTCACCGAAAGCCAGCCGCGTTCGAAGAACGGCCAGCCCGCCCACAGCACGACGGGCGTGGCGAACAGCAACTGCAGCCACTGCGCGGCGCGGGCCGAGAGGCCGGGGAACGGTCCGATCAGATGGCTTCCCATTTCGAGGACCACAACCGGCAGCGCCAGCAGTCCGCCGATCCACAGCCGGCGGGTGAAATCCACCAGTTCCGGGTTCGGCCCCGTTTCGGCCCCCGCCAGCATCGGCTCCAGCGCCATGCCGCAGATCGGGCAGGAGCCGGGGCCCGCCTGCTGCACCTCCGGATGCATCGGGCAGGTAAAGAGCGCATCCTTCGGCGCGGCGGCGCGCGCGGCGGCGTCCGCTGCCGCCTTCTTCCCGGGATCGAGATAGCGCGAGGGATCGGCGAGGAACTTCGTCCGGCAGGACGCGGCGCAGAAATACCATGTCTCCCCGCCGAAGTCGGCCGTGTGCGCCGCAGTCGCGGGATCGACGCTCATCCCGCACACGGGATCGATCCTGAGGCCGGAACCGGATAGGCCGTGGTCGCGGGTGTCCATTGCGGCGATATGGGGCGGGATGCAGGAGCCAATCAAGCCCCGGTGGAGACGCGCGCCGCTTGCAGCCGTGCGAGGCTTGCGCGATGGTTGCGCCGTTACCCGGGGGAACCGCCGCCATGCGCTACATCGCCGATGTCGAGGAAATGCGCCGGATCGCGCGCCGGCGCGTGCCGCGCATGTTCTACGACTACGTCGACTCCGGTTCGTGGACCGAAGGCACCTACCGCGCCAACGAAACCGCCTTCGGTAAGATCGGCCTGCGCCAGCGCGTGGCGGTGGACCTCACCACCCGGTCGCTCGCCTCGACCATGATCGGCCAGCCGGTGGCGATGCCGGTGGCGCTCGCCCCCACCGGCCTCACCGGCATGGTGCACCCGGACGGGGAGATCATCGCGGCCAGGGTGTGCGAGGCGCTGGGCGTCCCGTTCACGCTCTCCACCATGAGCAGCTGTTCGATCGAGGATATCGCCGAACGGGTCACGAAGCCGTTCTGGTTCCAGCTCTACGTCATGCGCGACCGCGATTTCGTCCTCCGCCTGATCGACCGGGCGAAGGCGGCGCAATGTTCGGCGCTGGTGCTGACGCTCGACCTGCAGATCCTCGGCATCCGCCACAAGGACGTGAGGAACGGCCTTTCCGTTCCCCCGCGCCCCACCGTCGCCAACATGCTCAACGTGCTCTCGAAGCCGGGTTGGCTCGCAGGCATGGCCGCCACGCCGCGGCGCACCTTCCGCAACATCGCCGGGCATGTGGAGGGGATCACCGACATGTCGAAACTCTCGGCCTGGACCGCCGAGCAGTTCGACACCTCGCTGTCGTGGGACGACGTGAACTGGATCCGCGATCGCTGGGGCGGCAAGCTGATCCTCAAGGGCGTTCTCGACCCGCAGGACGCCGAGCGCGCCGTGAAGACGGGCGCGGATGCGCTGATCGTCTCCAACCACGGCGGCCGCCAGCTCGACGGGGCTCCCGCCACCATCGACGCCTTGTCCGATGTCGTCGCCGCCGTCGGCGACCGCATGGAGGTTCACCTCGACAGCGGCATACGTTCGGGGCAGGACGTGCTCAAGGCGCTGGCGCTCGGCGCAAGGGGAACCTACATCGGCCGCGCCTACCTCTACGGCCTCGGCGCTTACGGCGAGGCGGGCCTGCGCCGCGTGCTGGAGATGATCCGCACCGAACTGGACCTGTCGATGGCGTTCTGCGGCCGCCGCAGCATCGCCGAGATCGACCGCAGCATTCTTCTGGAGACCCCCAGATGACCGACTGGATTTCGTCGAGCTCCATGGCGCGCAAGGGCGTGGCGAACAGCGAGCGGGGCAAGACGCACCAATTCACAGTGGAGAAGCAGAGCCGATCCAACTAGGTCTAAGGCCCCTTCGCCGACCCGGTGCTCACCATCGCGCCCGGCGACATCGTGGTGGCCGAAACCGAGGACGCCTTCGAGGGCGTCGTCAAGTCGCAACAGCACAGCCCGACGCAGCTTCTGCGGATGCCGTTTCTCAACCCGCAGTGCGGCACGATCCCGTCAAGGGCGCGCCGAAGGGCGCGGCAACATGGACCTGCCGGACGTGGCGCGCATCGCCTGCCGCGAGTTGATCCGCTGGCTGGTCGCCGACGACGGCTTCGAGGAGTGGGAAGCGTACTTCCTGCTCACCCAGGCCGGCCGCGTGCGGGTGGGAAACATGGTGAACCCGAAATGCATGCTCGGGGCCTCGATCCTGAAGGGCTACATCACGGCGGCCGCCTGAGGCGCCGTCCGCCGGCGCGCCGGTCGAGATTGCGCGATTTTGCGTCGAAATCCTTGCAGCGGCGTCCCCGCGCGTGCTCAATCCTGTATGTCCTCACGGGAGGTATCCGCGATGAAGTTCCAGCTCGCCATCAATCTCGAACGCATGGACGCGTCCACGGACATGCGCGAGGTGGCCCGCCACACGCTCGAGATGGTGCAGATGGCGGAGGACGGCGGCTTCACCATCGCCTGGGCCGCCGAGCATCACGCGCTGGAGATGACCATCGCGCCGGACCCCTTCCAGATCCTCACCTGGTGGGGCGCCCACACCAACCGCATCCGTCTCGGCACGGCGGTGGCGGTGGCCCCCTACTGGCACCCGATCAAGCTCGCGGGCGAGGCGGCGATGACCGACCTGATCACCGGCGGGCGGCTGGAGTTCGGCATCGGTTCCGGCGCCTACCAGCGCGAGTTCGACCGCATGCACCCCGGCCTCAGGCAGACCGACGCCTGGCGTTACATGCAGGAGATGCTGCCCGCCGTGCTGGCGCTCTGGCAGGGCGATTACGAACACAACGGCGAGTACTGGAAGTTCCCGCTCTCCACCTCGGTGCCGAAGCCGGTGCAGAAGCCGCACCCGCCGATCTGGGGCGCCGCGCGCGCGCCGGTCACTTACGACTTCGCGGTGAAGCATACGCTCAACATCCAGTGCTGGCCGCTCACCCGGCCGATGTCGGAGGCCGAGCTCTACGTCGGCCGCCTCAACGAGGCGCTCGCCAACAACCCCGGCAAGCCGCGCCCGACGATGGCGATGATGCGCCACACCGCCGTCTACGACAGAAAGCAGGACTGGATGGTTCCGGTGCGCGCCGCGCAGCGCCAGCTCGGGCAGTTCGAGAACCTGTTCAAGAACCTGGGCGACGTGAGGAACGGCTTCCCCAAGGAGGTCGATCTGGAAGGCATCGCCAACCGCGACGAATACGACCCGCAGATGCTGTCGACGAACCTGATGTTCGGCACGCCCGACGAGGTGATCGAGAAGCTCAAGCCCTACGAAGCGCTGGGCGTGGACGAGTTCATCTACTACGCAAGCCTGGGGCTGGGGCTGAAGGAGCAGAAGCGCTCCATGGAGCTGTTCTGCAAGGAGGTGATCCCCGCCTTCGAGCGCGCCGACGCGCCGGTGAAGAAGCGCGCCTGAGCCCTGCGGCCTACCTGGCGAGCCGGCTCAAGAGCCCGGGTGACGACGCGAACTCGGCGGCCGTCACCGCATGACAAACGGATTGGCGAGGGGCGCGTCCGAGGTGTTGATCCACACCGTCTTGGGCCGCGTGTAGTCATAAATCGCCTGCATCCCGCTTTCGCGCCCGAAGCCCGACTCCTTCACGCCGCCGAAGGCCGCCACCGGCGACACCACGCGGTAGGTGTTCACCCACACGATCCCCGCCCGTAACTGCCGCGTGACGCGCAACGCCTTCGCGCCGTTCCGGGTGAACACCCCCGCCGCCAGCCCGTGCCGCGACTCGTTGGCGAGGCGAATCGCCTCGTCCTCCTCGCGAAAGCGCAGGACGCTGAGGACCGGCCCGAACAGCTCGGTGTCGACGATCCGCAGGTCCTGGCGCGGGCATTCGATGATTGTCGGCTCGTAGAACCAGCCGCGGTCGATCGACGGCGGACGCCGGCCCCCGGTCAGCAGCCTGCCGCCCTGCTCCTGCGCGAACGCCACTTCCCTCTCGATCCGCTCCAGCTGGCCGGTGGTGGCGAGCGGTCCCATCTGGGTTTCCTCCGCCAGGGGATCGCCGATGCGGATGGCCCTGGCCTGCGAAACCATCGCGTCCAGGAAGCGGTCGGCGATGCTCTCGTGCAGGTAGAGGCGCGAGCCCGCCACGCAGCTCTGCCCCGACGCCCCGAAGATGCCGGCGATGGAGCCGTTGACGGCGCTTTCCAGATCGGCGTCGTCGAACACGATGAACGGCGATTTGCCGCCGAGCTCGAGCGACACCTCGGCGAAGTTCTCCGCCGAATTGCGGATGATGTGGCGCGCCGACTGGGGACCGCCGGTGAACGAGATCCGCGCCACGAGCGGATGCGAGGTGAGCACGCGGCCGCACGGGTCGCCGTGGCCGGTCACCACATTGACGACGCCCGGCGGAAAGCCCGCCTCGCCGATCAGCCGCGCAAAATCGAGCGCCGGAGCGGAGGCGTGTTCGGAGGCCTTCACCACCACGGTGTTGCCGGCCGCGAGCGCCGGGCCCAGCTTCACCGCCAAAAGGAAGAGCTGCGAGTTCCACGGCACGACGGCCGCGACGACGCCCAGCGGTTCGCGCAGCGTCATGGCCAGCATGTCGGGCTTGTCGATGGGCAGCGTCTCGCCGGCCACCTTGTCGCAACACCCGGCGTAGAAGTTGAAGAACTCGGCGATGTACTTCGCCTGCCAGCGCGTCTCCTTCAGCATCTTGCCGGTGTCGATGGTCTCGATCCGGCCCAGCTCCGCGGACATGCCGGCCAGGAGATCGGCGAGCTTGCGCAGATACTTCGCGCGCTGCCCGGGCAGGAGCTTCGACCACTCCCCTTCCGCGTAGGCCCGCCAAGCGGCGCGTACCGCCCGGTCCACATCCGCGGCGGTCGCTTCCGGGATCAGCGCCCACGGCTCGCCGGTCGTGGGGGTGACGCTTTCGAACGCGCCGCCGTCGCTCGCCTCCACCCACTCCCCGTCGATCAGCATGCGATAGGTTTTGAGCGCGCTCATGTCGGTTCCGCTGGTCAGGTTTGCGTGGGTTCGACCCGGGCACCCTATCGCCCGGCCTGGCCGCGCTCTACAGTTTTTCGCCGTAAGGCGCTGAACATCCGCCGGAGCACGGACACGGCCGGCGCCGGGGTGTTCGTGCAGTGCGGTGCTGTTTTCCGGAGGCAAGCCATGGCGTTGCAGCTGCGCAAGATCGTCACCTTCGAGGAGGAGGTTTATCTTGAGGGCGGGCGCGCCGCCGACCCGCCGCTGCGGATGTTCGCCGCCGCGGCGGTGCTGAAGAACCCATGGGCCGGGCGTGGTTACGTGGCCGATCTCAAGCCGGAGATTCGCGCCATCGCTCCGGCGCTGGGCAAGCTTCTCACCGATCGCATCGTGAGGATGGCCGGGGGCGGCGACAGGATCGAGGCCTACGGCAAGGCGGCGCTCGCCGGGCTCGACTGCGAGCTCGAACACGCCTCGGCGATCATCCACACGCTGCACTTCGGCAATGTCTACCGCGAGGCGCTCGGGGCGAAGACCTACCTCGGGTTCACCAACGGGCGCGGACCGGCGAACACGCAGCTCCAGATTCCGCTGATGGACAAGAACGACACCGGGCGGCGGTCGCACTACCTCACGGTGCAGGTCTCGATCTGCGACGCGCCGGCCGGCGACGAGCTGGTGGCGGCGTTCGGCGGCGCGACCGGCGGGCGACCGCATCACCGCATCGGCGACCGCCACCAGGACCTCGCCGAGATCGGCGCCGACGTGAGCAATCCGGCGAAGGTCTGAAGTTTCAGCCGGGTCCGGCGCACGCCGGCGGCGGTTGCCTATTCATTCCCGCCGGGGCGCCGGAGCCGCCACCTCCTTGGCGAGCCATTGCTCGTAGAGCCACTGCATGGTGTCTCCGGCGCCGTCGTCGAGGGTGTTGGCGGGCGCCGCCGGCGCGCCGCCCCGGGCAATCGCGGTGACGGGCTCGGGCTCGTGCGGACTCGGGAGGGGATGGTTCATGCGGGACCTCGGGGGGACGTTCCGGCGTGGATGTCATCCACAGATACGACAGCGATCATGACAGGGCGATGGAGGCTCACACGATCGTGCGCGGCGGCCCGGCGGCGGCGGCGTGACGTTTTCGTGATCGGCGCGGGTATGCCATAGAGCCGCCGGTGCAAGCGCGGCGGTGGAGCCCCATGCAGACGATCCTTCTTCTCATCGCCTCCAATGTGTTCATGACCTTCGCCTGGTACGGGCATCTCAAGACGCTGAACGACAAGCCGCTGTGGATCGCCATTCTGGCGAGCTGGGGCATCGCCTTCTTCGAGTACGTGCTGCAGGTGCCGGCCAACCGCATCGGCTACACCATGTTCACGCTGGGTCAGCTCAAGATCATGCAGGAGATCATCACCATCTGCGTGTTCGCGGCGTTCGCCTGGCTCTACATGGGCAAGGCGCTGACGTGGAACTACGCGTACGCGGGCTTGTGCATGGTGGGCGCGGCCTGGTTCATCTTCCGCGACACGGCGTAGCGCCGGGCGGGGGCGCTACCGGAACAGCACCAGGCTCAGAGCCAGCGCCATCATCCCCGACACCATGCCGTAGGCGGTCTCATGGCCCTCCGAGTAGCGCTTGGCCTCCGGCATCAGTTCGTCGAGCGCCAGAAACACCATGCTGCCGGCGATCGCGCCGAACACCGCGCCGAACACGAACGGGCTGAGGAACGGCGCAAGGATCAGATAGCCGATGATGGCGCCCGCCGGTTCCGCCAGCGCCGAGAGCGCAGTTGCGCCCACCGCCTTCGCCCGGCTGCCGGTGGCGTAGTAGACGGGAATGGCGATGGACACCCCTTCCGGGATGTTGTGGATGGCGATGGCGGCGGCCAGCGGCAGGCCCACCGTGGGGTTCTCCAGCGTGGCGAAGAAGGTGGCGAGACCTTCCGGGAAGTTGTGGGCGGTGATCGCCACGGCGGCGAGCAACCCGATCCGGCCGACGTTCGCCCGCCCGTCGCCCTCCATGCCGCCGTGCGGGTTGGGGATCAGCCGGTCGACCAGGGCAAGGAATCCGATGCCGACGAAAAACCACAGCGTCGCATAGGCATAAGCCGTCTTGTCGCTGTAGAGTTCCAGAAACGCGCCGTGCGACTTCGACAGGATCTCGACGAGCGACACATAGACCATCGCTCCGCCCGCAAACGCCAGCCCGAACGCCAGCAGGCGCGGGTTGGCGTGATGGGCGCGCAGCACCAGCACGCTGCCGAGCACGGTTGAGGCCGCCGCGGCGACGCAGACGGCGAAGGCGATGAGAACGGGCGGAGTGAACAGGTCGGGCATGGCGCGGGCGGGTTCGTGCGGGGCGCGCATTGGGCATGAGCCGCACCGGCTTGGCAAGTCACCGGCTTGCGCCGTCACGCACGCTTGAGGCTCACGCCGTCGCCCCGGCCGCCGGCCGCAGCGCCACCGCGCCCACGATGGCGGCGGCGAGCGTCGCCGCCCAGGCTGGCGAGCCCATGGTCCATAGCGCCAGCGCGGAAAACCCGAGCCAGCCGAGCGGGATCAGCGCGAGGACCGGCGGCGCACGGGAGGCCGCCGCCAGCGCCCCCAGCGTGAAGGCGGCCGTCGGATCGGGCGCGAGGCCCACGATCTCCGCCTCGATGAACGCGCGGCCCTGTAGCAGAGGCAACAGGGGAAAGGCGAACAGCGCCAACGCCGCCAGCGCCGAGCCGAGGGGGCGCGCTCCACCAAGCCGCAGCGGCGCAAACACCGCGACAGCGGCGAGCAGCGCCGCCTGACACACGAACGCAGCCGCCATGACGGGCGCGATGAAGTTGATCTGCTCGTGCCGATCCAGAAAATAAAGCCACGCCACGGCCAGCCACAGCCCGGCGAGCAGCAGCCCGGCGGCCATCGGCGCGCGCCGCCCGCCCATCGCCTGCAGCATCAGCGCCAGCGCCGCCGCCCCCATCGCCGCAGCCTGCCCCGGCCAGACGGCAAGGTTCAGGAGCGCGAACTGCCGTTCGTAGCTCGCCCGCGAGTAGAGCAGGAAATCCGACGGCGCGAAGGTCCACCACTCGTCCATGCGAGCGAGGTTTACAGCGCCTGAAGCTCCCGCGACAACCGTTCACGCCAGGCCGCATCGGGCGGCGGCAGCCGCGCCGCCGCCACGTTCTCAACCGCGTGCCCGGGGTTCGACGTGGCCGGGATGACGCACGTCGCCGCCGGGTGCGACAGCACGAAGCGCAGGATCGCCTGCGCCCACGTCGCCGCGCCGCCCTCCGCCGCCCACGCGGGCAGCGGCACGCCCTCCAGCCGCTGCGTCAGCGCGCCCTGCCGGAACGGGCGGTTGACGATCACCGCCTGCCCCCGTTCAAGCGCCAGCGGCAACAGGCGCCGCTCGGCCTCGCGGTCCACCGGGTTGTAGGTGAACTGCACGAAGTCGAGCGGGTGGCGCTGCATCGCCGCCTCGAACTCGCGATGCCGGCGGCCTTCCGAGGTGGTGACGCCGATGTAGCGCACCAAGCCTTGCGCCTTCATGGCCGCGATCACCTCCATCTGCGCCTCCAGCGCCACGAGGTTGTGGACCTGCAACAGGTCGAAGCGGGCCACGTCCCAGCGCGCGGCGGACGTGGCGATCTGCGCCGCGCCGTCGCCGGAGGTCCACACCTTGTCGGCGGAGAACATCGGCGGATGGCCGAGGCGCTTCAGCGCCGCCCCGATGGCCGACTGCGCCGAGCCGTACATGGGCGAGGAATCGATCATCGTGCCGCCGGCCTTGAGGAACGCCGCGACGACCGCCTCGACATTGGCCAGACCTTGCGGATCGTCGCCGACGTTGAAGGTGATCCAGCTGCCGAGACCGCCGGCGGGAACCGCCTCGCCGGTGGAGGGGATGGCGCGGGTGAGGCCGGTCGCTGCGGCCCGCACCGGGGCGGCGGCGGCCAGTGCGGTGGCGGCGGCGAGCGCCAGCGCCCGGCGTCGTGTGAGGGTGATATGCATGGTCGCAATCCTGCACCGAAGCCGCCGCAAGGTGTG
>DAIODI010000060.1:0-14347 GCA_036746875.1 Aestuariivirgaceae bacterium
GATCGTCGCGTCGAGCGCCAGCAGCCGGGCGAGGCGCGCTTCAGGGCCAGCGGGCCCGGCGGCGAGATCCGCCGCCAGCCGGCGGGCCTCCGCCTGAACCCACCGGGCGGCCTCCATCCCCCACTTGCGCTCGATGTGGCTGTCCGGGAAGGCGGTCAGAAACGCCAGATAGACGGCCGTGGCCGGCCACCACGGGGCCGTTGTCACACCGTGCGCGGCGACCAGCGCCGACACGCCGATCCGACGAATGTCGGCGTACCCCGTGACGTAGGCGCGGGCGATCCGGTCGCGTCCGGCCGCCTGCGCCATCGCCTGGCGCAGCGTGATCCCGGGCGGTTCGCGAACATCGGCGTGGTCGAGCTTGCCGAGGCCGCCCGGATTGGCGGCGGCGATGGCGGCGAAGGCGCCAACCGCGTCGGCGACGGTGAGGGCGTCGAGCACGCCGTCCAGCGCCGCCCACAGGCCGCCCCCATCCGCCCGTTCCACCGCCGCCGCCAGCGTCGCGCACAGCAGCACGATGCCGAGGTTGGTGTTGGTTCCGGCCGCATCGAGGCTCGCCAACACCGCCCGCCGAATGCGCTCGCCGACGGTCAGCGCCGGGTCGGCAATGAATGGCGCGGCGGCCTGCGCGGCGTCGAGGAAGTGGCGGGCTTCCATCTCGTGCCCGCCCGCGAAGACATGGACGTTGCCGGGCTTCGGCGCCTCGATCTCCGCCCGGCACGCGGCGAGGAACGCCGCGGCGACGCCGGCGGGCGTCATGAGCGCCGCCGCGCCGGCGCCGTGACCAGGGCAAGGAAGGCCGCCGCCAGTTCGCCCGCGATGTCGCAACCGGCGACCTTCTGGAGGCCAGTCCACGCCGGCAGCGAGTTGACTTCAAGCACGAACGGCTCGCCGCGCCGGTCGCGCAGCAGATCGACGCCGCAGAACCCCGCGCCAACGGCGCGCGCGGCGGCCCCCGCCAGACGTTCAAGGGCGAGGTCGCCGGCGAGCGGTTCGGGCCTGCCGCCCTGCCTGAGGTTGGTGATCCAGCCCTCGCCGTGGCGGACCATCGCCGCGACGGGGCAGCCGGCGACGACGAACACCCGGTAATCGCGATAGCCTTGCGCCGTTGCGACGCCGAGAAACCGTTGCAGATGCCACACGCCGGCCACCTCCTCCGCCGCCGGCAGATCGGCGGGCGACCGGACGAGGCGCAAACCCCGCCCCTGCGAGCCGAACAGCGGCTTGAGCACCAGCGGCCCCCGGCGCGCCTCGCGGCGCACCACCGCCTCGGCCTGGGCGCGCGTCTCCACCGTCCATGTCGCCGGCACGGGAAGGCTCGCGCGCTGCAACAGAAAGGTCGTCTGCGCCTTGTCCACGCACCGCTCTATGGCGCGGGCGTCGTTCCACACCGGCACGCCCAGTTCCCGCAAGGCGTGGAGGACGCCGAGGCGGCGCGTCACCGCCTCGAACGTTCCTCCGGAAACCATCCGCACGAGACAGCCGTCGGGAAGGCTCCGCCCGAAGCCGGGGATGCGGACGCCCGTGGGCGCGCCGGTGTCGAAGGCGCAGTCCTCGAGGCGGACGATGCGCGGGCTGGCGCCGCGCGCGGCGAACCGCCGGGCAAGCGCACGGGCGAGCCCGTCGCGCGGGCTGGCGAAGATGGCGATGCGCGGCCCATTCCGTGCGGCGAGGCGGACGGCGGCGACCTCAGCCGAACGAGACATGGAGCTTTGCGAGGTCCACCGACCCGCAGCGGTAGCCGCCGCCGTGCTCGATCGCCGTCACCACCGCTTCGGCGGGGCTGAACAGCAGCGGGTCGATGGCGTAGAAATCGCCGTTGAAGCGCTTGAAGATCGCCGCGAACGGTTCGCCGTAGTCGCGCGAGGTGGAGCTGGGCAGCCTTTCCGCCAGCGCCCTGGCCTCCCCGGCAGAGCCTTCGACGAACAGCCAAACCCGGCCGCCGTAGATGATGGCGTCGTTGGTGCGCCCAAGCGCCTGAAGGAAATCCGGATGCGGCGGGACGAGCGGCGCGGTGGCCGCGCCGTCGACGATGCGGTGGAGCGGGAAGTGGACCGTGTGCGCCTTGTGCATGGCCACCTCCAGCGAGCGCGCCACCACCTGGACGCTGCCGGCGAGGCTGCGCGTCGGCGCGTAGAGGATGGTGAGACCGGCAGGGCGGACGCGGCAGGCGTCGGCCACCGCGTCCACGATGTCGGCGGGCGGCGGACCTTCGGCCTCGATCACCAGCGCTGCGGTTTCGGCCTCGTCGCGGTAGCCGATCTCGGCGTAAAGCTCCTCCCGCGCCGCCAGCGCCCGCGCCGGGCCGGACCCCAGCGCGAAAAACGTCCCGGACTGGAGCTTCCAGCCGGCGTACTGGCTGCCCAGGCAGGCGATGACCGGCTGGGAGGACCGCACCGCGACCGAGAAGGGCCAGCTGGCGAAGGTGGCGTCGGGCGTGACGCTGACGACGCCGAGGCCGCCGAGGCAGACCTGCGCCATCCGCACTCCGGCTTCGATGCCGCCCTGGGCTTGCGAACCGCAGTCGATCAGCCGTTCGCCCCGGCTGCCGGTGGAAACGGCGATGCGCAGGGCGTCGGCGTCGCGCACCATCGCCTCGACGAGCGGCGCGGCGAGCGCGTTGACGCTGGGCGGCCTGCCGCGGGTGCGGGTGGCGCGGTCGAGCATGATCGTCACTCTCCGGTTGACCGCCTCGCGCGCGGCCTGGGCGTCTGGCGCACGAGCGAGAACGGTGCAGAACGGGGCTCCTTCGGCGACGGCCGAGCCGGCGGGCTGGCGGTCGGCCGCCCACGCTGGCCAATCCAGCGCCGGAACGGACACGAAGGCGCGCGGCGCCCAGACGACGGCGGCGGCGTGGGCGCCGGAAAACCGCAGCGGCCGGTCGGGGAGGCGGCCGCGGCAGGCTTCGACATGCGCGTGAAACAGAAGCCCGTCGTCGTCGGCAAGAACGTCAAGCGTGGCTCCAGGGCGCGGGTTGATCTCCAGCAGCGCCGGATCATCGCCGCCGAGGATGTAGTCCGCGCTGTTAAGGCCGACCAGACCCGCCGCTTCCGCGACATGGATGGCGATCTCGCGCAACCGCTCCCCGGTCGCGGCGGAGAGGTCAGCGGGACGAACCGCGCCGCCATAGCGCATCGGCGCGCCCGGCGAAGGCTCCGCCCATTGTTGGGTGAACGCCACCACGTGCGCGCGCTTGCCATCGGCGAGGATCGCCGCCGACACCGGCCGGCCCTCGACCCGGCGCTGCCAGTAGCGGCCGGGCGCGGCGTCGGGCGCGGCCTCCGCCGGAACGACATGACCGCCGCCGGACGCCCCGGCGCGTTTGGCGAGCCAGCCGCGCGGATCGGCGGGCGGCGCGAGCCGGACCTCGGGGTGTACGATCCCGAGTTCCCGGCACATCGCGGCAAAGGCGACCGGGTCCTTGAGGCGGCGGACGGCCGACGCGTGATTGCCGAGCAGCGGCCAGTCTTGGGCCAAACGGTCCAGAATATCCGGAGCAGCCTCGAAGCCCGCCCCGCACACCAGCCCGGCGACCGCGCGACCCGCCGCGAGGCGGCGCAACGCCGCGACAAGGGCCGGCGGGTCGAATCCGGTGTCGAAATCGCCGGCGACAACCTCGACGGCAGCGGCGAGCTGGCGCGTGTCCACATCGCCGAACAGGTCGGCGACCAGCGGCGTGTAGCCCCCCCGGCGCGCCGCGCTGGCGAGCGCCCGGCCGGACAGGGCCGCCACGAGGACCGCGCCGCGTGGCTCATGGGACGAGGCTGCGGGCAAGCTCGAAGGCCTCGCGGAAGTCGAAGCACACCGGCTTGTCCGATTCGATCATGCGCCGGAACAGGCCGAACTCGGTCTGGTACTTGACGTTGCCGATGGCGAGGGGACCGACGCCGAGCGCCGTGCTGTCGGCGAAGGGCAGGCCGTTCGCCATCACGTCGAGACCCTGGAGGCCGGCGGGCGGCACGGCGTTGACGTCGGCGGCGACGAGGAGCTGCTTCGCCGCCCGGATCTGGCCGGCGCTCAATACCTGCAAGCCGGCGCGGGCGGCGGCGAACACCACCTGCGAGCGCGCCACCACGGCGCTCTTGGCGGCTTCGGTCGAGCCGTCGGCGGCCTCAAGCTCCAGGCCGAAGCGGGCCTTGATCTCCCGCGCCGACTTCGCCACCCGCTCCGTGCCGTCGTGCCCGACCAGGATGACCTTGGCCCCCTGCCCCGCGGCGATCACGGCCGACGAGAAGCCGACGACGCCGGTGGCGCCGAACACCGCGACGTTCAACCCCGCGAGGCGCCTGGCGCATTTGCGCTCCAGCACCGTCTCGACGCAGGCGACCATCGCCGCCGCCGTGGTGAACGATCCCGCAGGATCGGCGAAGATCGACAGCTCGAACGGCGGCACCAGGGATTTGCGCGCCAGGTCGATCATGTCGAGCGCCATCAGCGCGTCGCGACCGCCGATGAACAGGCCGGTATTCGTGGAGAGCCTGGGGTGGCGGGAAAAGATCGCGTCCTGCACCAGGCCCTGCACTTCCCGCGTCTCGACGCCGGTGTAGGTGGCGATGGTGTCGAACCCGGCGTCGGCGGCCATGTTCACGTCGAACGGGCTCATGTGCTTGAGCGGCGTGATCATGTGCAGGATGTGCTTGTCGCGGGTCTCGGCCATGAAGGTCCCTCCGCGGCGGTTCTGACGCCGCTGCAGTGGCCCTTCGGCCCGGGCCGCCGCGTCGGGGGGTGCTAGGCGCGCTCCGGCGTTGCGCTCCGCGGCGACGGCGAGGCGCACACCGTCGTCCCGGCGCTCGCGATGGAAGGCGCTCACCAGGTCGCCGGCGGCGCGCGGGGACGGCGCGAACACAAAACCGGTCGGGCCCCACGAACTCTGGCCCGGGCCGTGACCGCCGCGCGCCACGAGAAAGCGCACCGCCTCCCGCACCGCCGGGCTGGTGAACGGGCCGCCCTGCGCAGGCGCAAAGTATTCGCCGAGCCGCGCCTGGATCTCGCCGACCGCCGCGCCGAAGGCGGGGAGATCGGCCTCGGCCAGCGCAGGCAGCGCCTGCATGAGCACGAGGTGGCAGATGCGCGCCGCCGCCGCTTCCGGGAACGGCGGCAGATCGCGGAACGCCTTCGCCTCATCCGGGCCATGGACGCCCTGCAGGCGCTCGTCGAACACCAGCACGATGCGCCAGTCCTCCGGAACGGCGAGGCGGACGAGCACAGGGGGCGGCGCGTCGCGGCCGCCCCGGCCGCCATCGACCACGAGGCCGCCGGTCTCGAACAGGCCGACGCCAATGCCCGAGCGGGCGGCGCGTCCCAGCCGGAGGGCGTCCTCGCCGGGGGCGAGCGGCAGACCCTCAAGCGTGCGGATCGCGCCCGCCATGGCGAGCGCCAGCTGCGTACCCGACCCCAGCCCGGCGTGGGCGGGAATCGCCTCCTCGACATGGACGGCGTAGTGACCGGGCAGCGACAGCGCCCGAATGAGCGTATCGAGATGACGGCGAGCGCGCCCGGCTTCAAACCCCTCGACGGACGACGACGCGGCGCGGCGAACCGTGACGCGCGTCACCGGCGCATCCAGCGCCAGCCCGAACGAGCCGAAGCGGCGGCCGATGGTGGCGGAGAGATCGAAGAACCCGAGATGCACCCGCGCCGGCGCCGTCAGGGTGACGCTTGCCAACATGCCCTACCTGTGCTGCGGCCGCACCAGAGCGCGATGCCTGAAGGCGCCCACTTCAAGCGGCCGGGCGCGGCGCGTAAGGTTGTTGCAATCCGGCCCGATCCGAACCGCGTTATGACACAAAACCGGAGAGGCGATCAATCATGGCCGAGCACACCCAGGAACGCACCTACAGCGACGCGGAGATCACCGAGCGGCTGAAGCGGGAGCTGCCGCACTGGTATCTGGAGGACGGCTGGATCCGCCGCAAGTACAGGACCAACAGCTGGAAGGGCACGCTGATGGTGATCAACACCGTCGGCCATCTCGCGGAGGCCGCCTGGCATCATCCGGACATCACCGCCTCCTATGGTTGGGTGGAGGTGCGGCTGCAAAACCACGCGGCGCGCGGCATCACCGACAAGGATTTCGAGCTGGCGAAGAAGATCGAGGAGGTCGTCGCCTGGCAGCCGGGCAAGGCCGGCGGGGCGCTCGAAGGCACGCCGCAGGACGATCTGCGCTTTGCCTATATCAAGTACGATCGCTGACGGTTGCGCCGGGCGGCGGCCTCGCGGGGTTGCGTTCACACCGCAAGCCGATAGTATCGCCCAAGGGCATCACGACAGACGACGATTGCATGGCCGAAGCCTATCTGAACGGCCGTGCCGTCCCGGCAACCGAGGCGGTTGACGCGGCGGCGCGTTTGCTGGCGGGCGCCCGCGCTCCCCTCGTGTCCGGCCTTGCCGCCGACGCGGCTGCGATCAGCGCGGCAATGGACCTGGCGAAGCGGCTTGGCGCGGCGGTCGATCACGCCCACGGGCCAACGCTGGCGAAGCTCGCCGGGGTCATGGCCTCCACCGGAACGCTGTCGGCCCCGCCTTCGGAAGTGCGCGCGCGCTCGGACGTTCTGCTGCTGGCCGGGCCGCAGGGCGACGGGGCGCTCAGCGCCTACGTGGCGGCCGGCGTCGCAGCGACGGTCGTCGCCGTCGGCGCGGACGCGCGGCCGTGGAAGCGCCACGGGCGTGGGCTGGTTCAGGTTCCGGCCGCCGGCGACCGCGAGGTTCTGGCGGCGCTCGCCGCGATCAGGGCGGCGCTGGCCGGGCGGCTTGCGAAACCGCCACGGGCGATCGCGCAGGCCGCCGCGGCCCTCGGCGGGGCGGCCTACGGCGCGGCGCTTTATGATCCGGTGAGCCTTCCCGAGCCGGCGCTGACGCTGCTGATGGGGCTCGTCGACGATCTCAACCGAAACACCCGGTTCACCTCGATGGCGCTCGCCGTGCCCGGCAATGGCATGGGGGCGCTGCTCGTTTCCGGCTGGACGGCCGGTTGTCCCCTGCCCTACGGCCACCGGGGTGACGGCGAGACCGACCACGATCCGCTCCGCTACGACACCGCACGCCTTCTCGACGCCGGGGCGTGCGACGCCGTGCTGTGGCTCGACACGCTGGGCACGGGCGTGGCGCCGCCGGTGCGGCGCGCGCCGTGCGTGACCATAGGGGGCGGTCCGGTGACCGGCGCGGCGGTGTCGCTTGTGGCGGGCGTGCCGGGGCGCGACCATGACGCGGTGATGTACCGTGCCGAGATCGCCACCCTGGCGCATCACCCGGCGACGGCGGCGAGCGACGCGGCGACGGCCACGAGCCTCATTGCGGCCATCGGCGCGGCGCTGCCGAAGCGGGCGGCGCGGGAGGCGCAGCGATGATCCGGATCAGGGGCGGACACATCGTCGATCCGGTCAACGGCCGCGACGGGCCGGGCGATCTGTGGATCGATGGCGGGATCATCGCCGACCCGCCGAAGGACGGCGCGGCTCGGGAGACCATCGACGCCACCGGGTGCGTGGTGATGGCGGGCGGCATCGACATCCACTCGCACATCGCCGGCGCCAGCGTGAACACGGCGCGGCTGCTGCTGCCGGAATCGCACCACGCCTGGGCGCCGCGGCCGAAGGACACGCCGCTCGCCCGCATCGGCTTCGACACCCGCACCACCGGGCGGCTCTACGCGCAGATGGGCTTCACCACGGTGATCGAACCGGCGATGATGCCCGCCAACGCGCTGCACGCGCACCTTGAGCTCGCCGACACGCCGATCATCGACACGGGGGCGCTGTGCGTGCTCGGCAACGACGATTTCCTGCTCTCGCTTCTGCGCGCGAAGGAAAGCGCCTCCGCGGTGCGCGATTACGTTTCCGCCATGGTGGAGCAATCGCGGGCGCTGGGCGTGAAGGTGATCAACGCCGGCGCCTCGGCGGCGTTCAAGGCCAACGCGCGCACCTTCTCGCTCGACGACACGGTGCCGGACTACGGCGTCACCTCGCGCCAGATCGTCACCGCCCTGCAGCGGGCGGTGGAGGAGCTGGGCATCCCCCATCCGCTCCACATCCACTGCAACAACCTCGGCGTTCCCGGTAACGCCGACACCGCCGTGGCGACGATGGAGGCGACGGCGGGCGCGCCGGCGCACCTCGCGCACCTCCAGTTCTACGGCTACGGCAAGGAGGGCAAGCGCGCGTTCTCCTCCGCCGCCGCGAGGCTCGCCGCCGAGGTCAACCGGCGGCGCGACATCACCGTGGACATCGGCCAGGTGATGTTCGGCCAGACCGTCACCGTGTCGTGCGACACCCTGCGCCAGTTCACCGCCCGGGCGTTCGGGCGGCCGAAGAAGTGGGCGATCAACGAAGCCGATTTCAACGGCGCGGGGATCGTGCCCTACCGCTACAGCGCGAAGGACTTCTACAACGCCGTGCAGTGGGCGACGGGGCTGGAGCTGTTTCTGCTGATCGACGACCCGTGGCGGGTGTTCTTCACCACCGACCATCCGAACGGCGCGCCGTTCACCACCTACCCCGAAATCTTCGCGCTGCTGATGGACCGGGCGGCGCGGGCCGAGGCGATCGCGCGGCTGCCGAAGGCGGCGCTGGCGATGACCACGCTGCCCTCCATCGGCCGCGAGTACTCGCTCGGCGAAATCGCCGTGATGACGCGGGCGGCGCCGGCGAAGCTGCTCGGCCTCTCCGACCGCGGGCATCTCGGCCGCGGCGCGCTCGCCGACGTCGCCGTCTACCGGCGCGGGCGCGACATCGCGGCGATGTTCCGCGAGGCGGCGCTGGTGGTGAAGAACGGGACCGTGGTGGTGAAGGCGGGCCGCGTGGTGAACGAAACGCGCGGCCGGGCGCTGACGGTGCGGCCCGGCGCGGGCGCGGCGATGCAGCGGCGGCTTGAGCGCTACTACGACGACCGCTTCGGGCTGCCCGCCTCGCTGTTCGCCGTGACGGCGGGCGCGGTGGGCCGCGAGGATCGCTTTGCGGAGGCGCCATGCCGGAGCTGACGCTGAACGGCGTGCGCATCGACGACACCTTCGCCGAGGCCTTCGGCATGACCGGGACGGCGCTCGTCGTCACCGCGCCGTCGGCCAGATGGGCGCGCCAGGCGGCGGTGACGATGCCCGGGTTCGCCACCTACGTCATCGCCTGCGGCTGCGAGGCGGGGATCGACCGCGAACTCTCGCCGAAGGAGACGCCGGACGGGCGTCCGGGCGTGAAGGTGCTGCTGTTCGCGATCTCCCACAAGGAACTCCAGAAGCAGGTGCAGAACCGAGTCGGCCAGTGCGTGCTGACCTGCCCCGGAACAGCCTGCTACGCCGGGCTCGAGGGCGGCGAGGCGCTGAAGGTGGGATCCGTCCTGCGGTACTTCGGCGACGGCTGGCAGATCGCCAAGAAGCTCGGGCGCAAGCGGTACTGGCGTATCCCGGTGATGGAGGGCGAGTTCCTGTGCGAGGCCACAACCGGCTCCACCACCGCGGCGGTCGGCGGCGGCAACCTGCTGCTCATGGGCCGCACGTTCGACACGGCGCTGGCGGCGAGCGAGGCGGCGGTTGCGGCGATGGAGAAGGCGCCCGGCGCGATCATGCCGTTCCCCGGCGGCATCGTGCGCTCGGGCTCCAAGGTCGGCTCGAAGTACAAGGCGCTCATCGCCTCGACGAACGACGCGTATTGTCCGACGCTGAAGGGCCTCGCCCATTCGGCGCTCGATCCCGACATCGGCTCGGTGCTGGAGATCGTCATCGACGGGCTCGACACCGCCGCCGTCGCCGCCGCGATGAAGGCGGGGCTGCACGCCGCGTGCAAGCTGGGGCCGGTCAAGGGGCCGGTGCGGATCGGCGCCGGCAACTGCGGCGGCAAGCTCGGCCAGTTCCACTACCGCCTCAAGGATCTGCTGACGTGAGCGCGCTGACCTTCACCCTGAAAGCGGGCTTCACCGGCCGCCTCGACGTCTCGCCGCTCACTCCGCAGCGGCTTTCCGGGCTGTCGCCGGATCAGGTGAAGCGACTGCACCTTCACGCCGGCCGCGAGCGCGTCGAGGTGGGCGAGGCGTTCTCGGTGCGCGGGCGCGAGGCGGACGCCATCCGCTTCACGGGCGACACCGGGCGGCTTGACGGGATCGGCCACGAGATGGCGGCCGGCGCGATCACCGTCGAGGGCGATGCCGGCGCGCAGGCCGGGCGGCGGATGACGGGCGGCGCGCTGACGATTGGCGGCGGCGCGGGGCCGTGGGCCGGATCGCAGATGACGGGCGGGCGGATCGCCATCGCCGGGAACGCAGGCGACCGGCTCGGCGGGCCGCTGCCGGGCGAGATGCAGGGCATGGCGGGCGGGGCGATCGCCGTCGCCGGGCGGGCGGGCCAACGCGCCGGCGAGCGCATGCGGCGCGGCCTGATCGCCGTGCGCCGGGACGCGGGCGATCACGCCGGATACCGCATGATCGCCGGAACGGTGGTGGTGCTGGGCAAGGCCGGGGCGATGCCCGGCACGCTCATGGGGCGCGGAACGCTGGTGATCGGCAAGGGCGCGGCTGCGCGCTCGCCCACGTTCGCAGATTGCGGCGTGCAGGACCTGGCGTTCCTGGGGTTGCTTGCCCGCGCCCTCGCCGGCGAGGGGATCGAGACGGGCGGGCTGTTCCGGAAGCCGCTGCGGCGTTTCGCGGGCGATCTCGCGGCGCTGGGCAAGGGCGAGATTTTTATGCCGGGCTGAATGAAGGGGCTCCGCCGAACCAGCCCGCCGGAGAGCCTCGCCTCGTTCGCCGGGGCTTGACCCGGGCGCCCTTTTTGGACCTTCAGCTTGCCCCTCAGGGTTGGACGGCCGTGGCCCCGGCCCTCGCGCCGACGGCGCCGAGCGACTTCTTGAGCAGCGCGTATTCGGCGCAGCCGTCGCTGAAGTAGCCATCGGAAAACAGCAGCGCCACCCGCTTGCACTCGCCTTCGAGCCGCACCAGCATGCCGCGCGCGTCGTCGATCCGACCGAGCCGGATATAGGCCTCGCCCAGATACTCAAGCGCGCTGCGGTTGTGCGGGTTGCGGGCGAGCGCATGGTAGTAGGCGTCGAGGGCCGCGTCGTAGCGGCCGAGCTGCCGGTAGGCGAAGCCGAGCCGCGTCCAGGCGTTGTCATGGTGCGGGCGGCGCGCAACCACCTTCGACATGGCGGCGACGACTCCCTCCCAGTCCTTGCGGTCGTAGGCCTCGATGCCATCGGCGTAGTCCGAATCGCCCGAGCGCGGACGCGGGCTCATCTCGCCCGAGAACACGGCGAGCGCCGGGGTGGCGGCGGCGAGGAGGGCTACGGAGACGAGCGCGGCGCGAACGGCGGCATGGAACGGCATGGCAGGTGTCTCCCCGACGACAGTCGTCAAAACCTCTTGTCACGGTGGGTCATGGAAAGCTGGCGCGCAACGGCCGATTGATCCATTCTGCGGAATTGCGCGTTCATCCGTAGTGTGCATCGCTGTCAGGAAACCGACATGATCGCCCTGATCCTCACCGTCTGCGCCGTCTCCAACGCCACCGATTGCCGCGACGAAATCTTCTACTTCGAATCAAACGGTTCGGTTGTGAGCTGCATGTTCGAGGCCCAGCCCTATATCGCCGAATGGGCCTCCACCCATCCCAAATGGACGGTGAAGGCGTGGAAGTGCGACACCCCGTCGAACGAACAGAAGCTGTAAGCGGCCGCTTCAGTCGCCGGAAATGAACCGCCCGAAGGCGCGCGGGCCTTCGCCCACGGAGACCTCGCCGGTCACCTTCAGGGTTGCGGGATCGAGGCGCATGAGGGTGTTGTCGAACCAGTTGACGACGTAGACGGCCTTGCCGTCGCGGGTGGCGGCGATGCCTTCCGGGTACTCGCCCGAGGCGACAGTGGCGACAGGGGCGCGCGTCGCCAGATCGAACACGGTGATCGTGCCGCCATACTGATCGGTGGCGAACCCGCGCCCCGCCGCCAGCGCCACGGCGTAGGGGCGCTCGCCCGTCTTGACGGTGGCGACGGCCTTGCGGGCGGCGATGTCGATGACCGTGACATCGTTCGAGCCCACGTTGGCGGTGTAGGCGTAGCGGCCGGCGTCGTCGATGGTGACGCCGAAGGGACGCGCTCCGGTCTTCACCGTGGCGATGGTCGTGCGCGACGCGAGATCGATGACCGACACCTGGTCGGAATCGCGATCGGCCGACAGCAGCAGCGCGCCGTCCGGCGTCACGTCGAGGCCCGACGGCGAATCGCCGGTCTCGATCCGCGCGGCGATCTCGCCCGTGCGCCAGTCCACCACCATCACCCGGTGATGGTACCAGTCGGCGACGTAGACGAACGCGCCCTCAGGGTCCACGGCCACGCCAAGCGGCCCGCCTTCGAGCGGGACGCGCCGCTCCACGGCCCTCGCCGCAAGATCGATCACGGTGAGAACCTTGCCGTCGGGCGAGGTGACGAACGCCTTCCCCGCCGCTCTCGACACGGCGACGCCGGCGGGCTTGCCGTCCACCGGGATGCGGGCGACCTCCTCCATCCGCGCCAGATCGACCACGGAGACGGCGTTTTCCGGCTGGTTGGTGATCCAGGCGAGCGGTTCCCCGCGGGCGGGCGAAAGACACAACAGCCCGCCGAGCGCGAACGCGGCGGACCTGAGGACAGCCTTCGACACAGAAGCGGACGTCAGGCGCCGCCCTCGACCTTCTTCTTCAAGCCCTCGAGGCCGGCCTTGTAGACGCCAGTCACGGCCGCCACCGCCGCCTCGTCGGAGAGTTCCGGCGGCGGATCGTTGTTGGGGTAGCCGCGATAGAAGGCGCCGCGCCACTCGACAACGCTCTTGCCGCCCTCGGCCGCCTTCACCGTCAGCCACGACGAATAGTTCGTCACCGGCAGCACCTTCACGTCCACTTCGGCGATACGGTACATCAACGACATCTTTTCCGGCTCATACTTGGCGAGTTCCTCGGCGATCACGCCGCCGTCCTTCAGCGTCAGCGTGCGCTTCGCGCCGACGGCGTTGCCGCCCTCGCCCTCGGTCTTTGCCACCGCCGGGTGCCAGGACATGTCCTGGAAGTTGCCCACCACCGCCCACACCTTCTCCGGCGGGGCGTCGATCTCGATGGTCTCGGTGATCTTCTGCCGGGTCGGGCCATGCGCCATCGCCGCGCCGGCCGAACCTGCGAGCGCCGCGGCTGCGAGCGACGCCACAACCATTCGCCTCGAAACGCCCATCGCCTTGCTCCCCGTCTCAGGCCACCCCGGCCTCAACCCTTCTTCTCGCCGTGCGCGTGATCGTGCGCATGGTCGTGGTGATGATGCCCGTGATCATGATGCCCGTGATCATGATGCCCGTGATCATGATGCCCTTGATCATGATGGTGGTGGTCATGGTCATGGTCATGGTCATGGTCATGGTCGTGATGGTGATCATGGTCGTGGTGGTGGCCGTGATCATGATCGTGATCGGCCTCGTCCTCGAGCATCTTCGCCAGCTCCTCGCGGGCGATCGGCTGCTCGTCGATCTTCACCCGCGAGGCGATGAGGTCCACCACCTTCTGCTCGAAGACGGGACCGCGGATCTCCATGAGCGCGCCGGGGTTCTTCTGGTAGAACTCGTAAACCTGCCGCTCCTGGCCGGGGAACTGGCGGGCGCGGGCGAGCAGCGCGCGCTGCATCTCCTCGTCGGTGATGGTCACGCCCTCCTTCTCGCCGATCGTTCCCAGCACCAGCCCGAGCCGCACGCGGCGCGCGGCGATGGCGCGATACTCCTTGCGCGCCTGCTCCTCGGTGGTGTTCTCGGCCTCGAAGGTCTGGTTGGAGCGCTCCATCTCGCGGCGCAGCGCGCTCCAGATCTGGTTGAACTCGGCGTCCACGAGCTTCTGCGGCAGGTCGAAGGAGTATTCCTTGTCCAGCGCGTCCAGCATGTCGCGCTTGAGCTTGGCGCGGCTCATGGCGTCGAACTCCCGGGCGATGCGCTCACGCACCAGCTCCTTCAGCTTCTCCAGCGACTCGAAGCCGACGCGCTTCGCCAGCTCGTCGTCGGGTCCGCCCGCCTTCACCGCCTCGACCCTCGACACCTTGACGTCGAAGGTCGCGGGCTTTCCGGCCAGCGCCTCGACCTGGTACTCGGCCGGGAAGGTGACGGAGACCACCTTACCGTCGCCCGCCTTCACGCCGGCGAGCTGGTCCTCGAAGCCGGGAATGAACTGGCCCGATCCGAGCTCCAGCGTGACGTCCTCGGCCGCGCCGCACTCGAAGGGCTCGCCGTCGATCTTGCCGACGAACGACAGCGTGACCCGGTCGCCGGTTTCGGCCGCGCCGTCCTTCTCTGCGAACTCCCTCGCCTGCGCGGCGCTGCGCCCCAGCGCCTCCTCGATGTGGCTGTCCTCCACCGGAACGACGCGCCTGGT
>DAIODI010000061.1:0-14324 GCA_036746875.1 Aestuariivirgaceae bacterium
CACCTCTGCTCCTCTCCCTTCCTCTGCGCCCCCCTCGGCTTCTTTTTATCCAAATACATCCCGGTCTGGTCGTCTTCCCCCCCGCCCGCGGCCAGCCCGACGAGGCGCGAGCCGTCAGGCGGCGAACCACCAGCGCTGCGTGAGCTTCATGCCGTCCACGTCCCAGTTCTTGGCGACGTCGCCGTGAGCGACGGTCTTCGCATGGGCGTTGAGGTAGTTGAAGAACATCAGCACCATGGTGCCGCCCTGTTCCGAGACGATCTCCTGCATCTCGGCGTACATGGCGGTGCGCCTGGTCTTGTCGAGCTCGGAGCGCGCCTGCACCAGCAGTTCGTTGAAGCGCGGATGCTTCCAGAACGTCTCGTTCCAGGCGGCGCCTTCCGCATAGGCGGTGGTGAACATGAGGTCCGGCGTCGGGCGGCCGCTCCAGTAGGAGAGGCACCACGGCTTCTTCATCCACACGTTATCCCAGTAGCCGTCGGCGGCCTCGCGGACGACGTTGATCTCGATGCCGGCCTTGGCCGCCTGCTGCTGCATGAGCTGGGCGGCGTCCAGCGCGCCGGCGAACGCCGCATCGGAGGCCGACAGATCGACCTTCAGCGACGACAGCCCGGCCTTCTTCAGGTACGACTTCGCCTTGTCGGGATCGTAGGCGTGCTGGTTCTTGAGCTTGGCGTGGAACGGAACGCCTTCGGCGATCGGGTTGTCGTTGCCGACCGAGCCGTGGCCCATCAGCACCTTGTCCACGATCTCCTGCCGGTCCACCGCGTACTTGAGGGCGAGCCGCACGTCGTTGTTGTCGAACGGCGCGACGTTGGTGAGCATCGGCGCGACGTAATGGGCGAAGCCCGACGTCTCCTGAACCGCCGTGTTCGGGTTGCGGTTCATGAGCGCGGCGGTCTTGGGATCGACGCGGTCCATATAGTGCACGTCGCCGCCCGCCAGCGCGTTGGAGCGCGCCGCCGGATCGGTGATCGAGAGGATCTCCACCTCGTCGAACCACACATCGCGGTGGTAGTTGGGATTGCGCTTCGCCTTGCCGCGCACGCCCGGCTCGAACGCCTCCATGATGAACGGGCCCGTGCCGTTGCCGGACTGCCAGTCCACCTTGCCGTCCTTCACCGGCAGGATCGGGATGTGATAGTCGGAGGCGATATAGGGGAAGTCGGCGTTGCCTTCCGCGAGGGTGAAGATCACCGTCTCCTTGCCGTCGGCCTTGATGTCGGCGATCGGCTTGAGCAGCGACTTCACCGCCGATTTCGACTCCTCGCTGCGATGGTGGTTGAACGAGGCCACCACGTCCCCGGCGTCCATGGTCTTGCCGTCGTGGAAGGTGACGCCCCTCTTGAGCTTGAACACCCACGTCCTGCCGCCGTCGCCGCCTTCGAAGGTCTCCGCCACGTCGCCGATGATCTCGCCCTTCTGGTCCACCTCGGTAAGGCTCGAGCGCAGCGTGCCCCAGCCCCACAGGCCGTTGAAGGTGTCGGGGAAGGTGGCGGGATCGAGGGAGTCGGTGGTGGCGCCGGAGCCGAGCGCGACGCGGAACAGGCCGCCCTTTTTCGCTTCGGCGCGCGCGGCGCTGACGAACAGCCTGTCGGCGGCGGCGACCGTGAAGCCGGCGGCGAGCGCCGCCTGCATGAAGTCGCGGCGCGACATCTTCCCCTTGGAAACGAGGCGTTTGTAGGAGTCCATGCTCATTCGACGTTCCTCCGCAGCAGGATGTTGGGGGATCCTTGTCCCTAGCACTATCTCCGGGGATTTGCCCGAAGCAAAACGATGGTTTATGTAGCTTAGACCCTGCCTGATTTGACCCTCGCCGCGCCGGAGCCGCCATCACAGTGTCGTGGGCCTACCGATTGCCGCCGCTGACGTGGCTGCGTTCCTTCGAGGCCGCGGCCCGCCACAACAGCTTTACGGCGGCGGGCGACGAGCTGGGCCTGACGTCGGCGGCGATCAGCCAGCAGGTGCGCAGCCTGGAGCACCACCTCGGCTACCCGCTGTTCGAGCGCCTCGCGCGGGGTCTGCGGCTCACCGACATGGGACGCGCCTATCTGTCGCCGATCCGCAAGGCGTTTGACGAGCTGTCGGCCTCGACGGCGGGTCTGTTCGGCGCGCCCGCCGGGGCGCAGGCGACGATCAACGTGCGCGCGCCGATTTCGTTCTGCGTGCTGCGGCTGGCCCCGGCGTTGCATCGCTTCACCGAAAGCCGCCCGTCGATCTCGATCCGGCTGTTCACCGCCGTCTGGGCGGAAGCCCTGCCGGCGGAGAAGGTCGACGTCGACATCCGTTTCGGGCACGGACGCTGGCCCGGCCACGCCGCGACGCTTCTCTACCGGGAGCCCTCGGTGGCGGTCTGCGCGACGGGCGCGCCCGAAGTCCAGCTTTCCGCCGTGCCGCCGGGACGGCTCATCCACATCATGGGCCTTGAGGACGAGTGGCTGAAGTATCATCGGCTGATGGGCCTCGATCGCAAACCCTCGGGCTCGCCGCTCACCGTCGACACCTCGCTTGCCGCGCTGGAGCTCGCCGCTGCGGGAAGCGGGCTCGCCGTCGTGCTGAAGGGCTTCGCCCGCTCGCCGCACATGGCGGGGCGGGTGCGGCTTGCGTTCGCTCCCGAACTGCCCCAGGAGCAGGCGCACTTCGTTCTCAGCCGCGAGGGCGGCGCGCCGATCCGCCCGGAGGCCGCCATCTTCCGCGACTGGCTGTTCGGGGAATTCGCCTCGGCCGCCGCCTGACCTTTCGGAGATCCCATGCATTTCGATTACATCGTGATCGGCGCCGGTTCGGCCGGGGCCATCGTGGCGGCGAAACTCGCCGAGGCGCGACGCTTCAGGGTGCTGCTGCTGGAGGCCGGGCCGTCCGATCGCAACTTCTTCATCCAGATGCCGCTGGGTTACGGCATGTCCTTCCACAACCCGAAGCTCAACTGGATGTACTGGTCGGCTCCGGTGCCGGGGTTGAAGGACCGCAGCGTTTACGTGCCGCGCGGCAAGGTGATCGGCGGGTCGAGCTCGATCAACGCCATGGTCTACATCCGCGGCCAGGCCGCCGACTTCGACGACTGGGCGGCGGCGGGCGCGGACGGCTGGGGGTGGTCAGGCGTCGCCAGCGATTACGCCGAGATGGAGCGCGAGGGCCTGCCCATCGGCTCGATGGCGGGCGGGGCGCATCCCCTGTGCGAGCGCTACTTTGCGGCGTCCCGGGCGCTGGGGCTTGACCGCAACGACGACTTCCCGCCGGAGCGCCAGGAAGGCGTCGGCTTCTATCCGGTCACCATCCACGACGGTCGCCGCCTGTCGGCCTCGCGCGCCTTCCTGTGGAAGGCCATGCGGCGAGAGCTGCTGCAGGTGTTCACCGGCGCGCAGGCGACCCGCATCCTGTTCGAGGGCAAGCGGGCGACGGGCGTCGAGTACAGGCGCTCCGGCGCGCTCCACAAGGCGTACGCGTCGAGGGAAGTGATCGTCGCGGCCGGCGCGATCAACACCCCGCAGCTGCTCCAGCTTTCGGGCGGCGGCCCCGGCGCGCTGCTGAAGCGCCACGGCGTGCCGGTGGTGCACGACCTGCCTGCGGTAGGGCGGCACATGCAGGACCATGCGTCCATCGACTACTACTACCGCGCGCGCGTGCCGACCCAGAACCAGGAGCTGCGCCCGGTCCTCAACAAGGCCTGGTTCGCCGTGCGCTATCTGGTCACGCGCTCCGGCCCGCTGGCCTGGAGCCTCAATCAGGCGGGCGGCTTCATCCGGTCCTCGCCGGAAAGACCGCGGCCCAACATTCAGATCTATTTCTGTCCGTCGTCCTACGACAAGTCGCCGCCGCGCACGCGCAAGATGACGCAGCCCGACCCGTTCCCGGGCATCTGCATCTCCGCCTGCTCGTGCCGGCCGACCAGCCGGGGGTTTGTGGAGATCACCTCTCCCGATCCCTGCGAGGCTCCGGCCATCCAGCCCAATCTGCTGGCGACGGCGGAGGACATGGCGGAAATGCTGGAAGGCGTGGAGCACCTGCGCCGGGTGATGTCCACCGCGCCGTTGCGCGACGTGGTCGAAGCGGAGTTCAAGCCGGGTCCGGGGGTGGCGACGCGCGCCCAGATGGAGGAGGATATCCGGGCGCGGGCCTATTCCATCTTCCACCCGTGCGGCACAGCCCGCATCGGCGCGGACGCCGCCTCGTCCGTGGTGGACCCGGCGCTGCGCGTGCACGGGCTTGCCGGACTGCGGGTGATCGACGCTTCGGTATTCCCCTCGATCATCGCCGGCAACACCAACGCGCCGTCCATGCTCGTCGGCTGGCGGGGCGCCAGGATGCTGCTCGCCGCCGTCGACTGAACGCCCGGCTCTACGCGTCCCTCGGGGACCGGCCGGCGGGACCACTTTCCGCTTGGCGCAAACGCCGATGCTGTCGCATGATCGTCGCGATGGGTCACTGGAGGGTCCGAGGCGCCGCCGATCATGGAGCACCAGGTCGTTCGGACCGGCGAAGCCTTCGTGCCGGACATCGAGTTCCGCAACGTCGCCAAATGGTATGGCGACGTGCCGGCGGTCGCCGGGATCGACCTTGCCATCCCGAAAGGCTCTTTCATGTCGCTGCTCGGGCCGTCCGGCTGCGGCAAGACCACGTGCCTCAGGATGATGGCGGGCTTCGAGCAGCCGACCTCGGGCGAGGTGCTGATCCGCGGCCAGAACGTCACCGGCGTTCCGGCCTATCGCCGGCCCATCAACATGGTGTTCCAGCAGTACGCGCTGTTTCCCCATCTCAACGTCGCCGACAACGTCGCGTTCGGGCTCAGGCAGCGCAGGCCGCGCCCCTCCGCCGGGGAGATCGCCCGCGCGGTCGGCGAGGCGCTGGCGATGGTCCGGCTCGCCGGGTACGAGAACCGCAAGACGTGGGAGCTTTCCGGCGGCCAGCAGCAGCGCGTGGCGCTGGCGCGGGCGCTGATCAACCGCCCGGCGGTGCTGCTGCTCGACGAGCCGCTGGCGGCGCTCGACCGCAAGCTCAGGCGCGAGATGCAGATCGAGCTGCAGAACCTGCAGCGCGACGTGGGCGTCACCTTCCTTCTTGTCACGCACGACCAGGAGGAGGCGATGTCGATGTCGGACACGATTGCGATCATGCGCGAGGGCAAGATCGTGCAGACCGGATCGCCCCGCGCGCTCTACGACGAGCCGGTGAGCCGCTATGTCGCCGACTTCGTGGGCAAGTCCAACTTCTTCCCCGGCCGCGCCGAACAGGCCTCGCGCGACACGATGCACGTCGTGCTCGATTGCGGCCTCGCCACCACCGGCCGCCTTCCCGCCAGCGGCGGCCGGCCACGGCGCGGCGAGCCTGTGGCGCTTTCGGTGCGCCCGGAGCAGATCTCCATCGCGCGCGCAGGGCCGAAGCGCGACCGGACGCCCGGCGTGCGCGAGGCGGTGCGGGTGAAGAACCGCATCTTCCTCGGCGAGCACACGGAATATCTGGTCGAAGGGCCGCGGCTCGGGGCGTTCATGGTGCTGAGCCCGCGGCAGGCCGAAGAGGCGGACCCGCTCGGCATCGGCGATTCGGCCGTGGTTTTCTGGTCGCCATCGAACGCGCTGGTGCTCGGCGGAGACTGAAATCGGATTTTCACCGGCCCAGCGGATGAGACCGGGCCGCCATCACTGGAGGAAGAACGCCATGAACGACGACACCATCATCACCCCGCAGAAGTTCCTCGACGAGCTTCGCCGCTACCGGAAGGGTTCGGTGAGCCGGCGCCACTTCATGGGCGTGACGGGCCTCGGCCTCGCCACCGCCGTGCTGGCGGGCGCCGTGCCGGGGCTTCGGCCGCGCAAGGCTTACGCGGCGCTTTCCGGCACGGTCAACTTCACCACCTGGCCCAACTACTTCGCCCAGGCCAACCTCGACGAGTTCACCAAGACGACCGGCGTCGTCATCAACGTGGCGGTGTTCGGCTCGAACGAGGAGATGCTGGCGAAGCTCCAGGCGGGCGGGGCCGGCTGGGACCTGTTCGTGCCGACCAACTACACGATCTCCACCTACAAGGATCTCGGCCTGATCGAAGCGCTCGATCTCAAGCGCCTGCCCAACTACGACGCCTCGACGCAGGACCCGAAGTTCACCAGGGAAGGGACCATCGACGGAACGGTGTATGCGGCGCCGAAGAACTGGGGCACGACCGGGTTCGTCATCGACACGAGGAACGTGACGCAGAACCCGACGTCATGGAAGGAGTTCTGGGAGCTGACCAAAGGGCCGCTCAGCGGGCGGACCATGGTGCACGACTACCAGCTCACCACGATCGGCAACGCGCTGAAGGCGTTCGGCTACTCGTTCAACTCCAACGACCCGGCGGAGCTGGCGCAAGCCGAGAAGCTACTGCTGGAGGTGAAGCCGCACCTGTTCGGCATCAACTCCGACTACCAGCCTTCGCTGCGCAACGGCGACGCGTGGATGTCGGTCGCCTGGACCGGCGACGCCACACAGCTCAACCGCGACATCCCGGATATCAAGTATGTGCTCGGCAAGGAGGGTGGCGAGATCTGGACCGACTATTACGCCATTCCGAAGGGCGGCCAGAACCCGGACGCGGCTTATGCGCTCATGGACTTCCTGCTCACGCCGCCGGTGAACGCGCGGGAGGTTCAGGCGCACGGCTATCCCTCCACCGACAGCCGCACCAATGCGCTGGTGCCCCGGGAGATGCTGGAGAATCCGATCCTCTACCCGGCGGCGGAGCTGCTGGCGCCGCTGGAGTTCGGCGCGGCGGCGACCCTCACCAATCCCCTGCGCGCGGAGATCATGGCGCGGTTCAAGGCGGCCTGACGGCGCGGCGACGGCCAAGCGGCGATGACGGCGGCGGCGCGTCCCGCACGGGCAGGCGGTGCGTCCACAGCGGCGGGCGGGCGATCCACGCTCGTCACCGCCGCGCTGCTTGCGCCGGCGGCGCTGTTCCTGGTGTTCCTGCTGGTGGCGCCGCTCGCCGTGGTGGTCGTCTACTCCTTCGGCGAGCGGGCGCCGGCGGGGGGCTATGCGCCCGCCTTCACCTTCGACAACTACCTGAATCTCGCCTCGCGCGGGAAGGCGATCCTCAACACGCTGACGATCGCGCCGCTCGCCACGCTCATCACCGCCATTGTCGCCTTCCCCATGGCCTACTTCCTCGCCGTGAAGGCGCCGCCGCGCTGGCGCCTCACGCTGCTCGTCCTCGTCATGGCGCCGTTCTGGACCAGCCAGCTCCTGCGCTACTACGCGTGGATGATGATCCTCGGCTCGCAAGGCCTGCCGTCGTGGCTCGCGGCGATCGGCATCGAGGGGGTGCGGATCATCAACACGCCCACCGCCGTCGTCATCGGCGCGGTGTACGGCTATCTTCCACTGATGGCGCCGCCGATCTACGTCAGCCTCGAGAAGCTCGACCGCCGCCTGCTCGACGCCGCCGCCGACCTCGGCGCGACGCCGTGGGGGACGTTCCGCCAGGTGACGCTGCCGCTGGCGCTGCCCGGCGTCGCCACAGGCTCGATGCTCGTATTCATCCTGCTCATGGGCGATTACATCCTGCCGCAGTTCCTCGGCGGCGGTAAGGTGTTCTTCATCGGCAACGCGCTGGTGGACCTGTTCCTGCAATCGCGCAACTGGCCGTTCGGCGCGGCGCTGTCGCTCACCCTCGTCGCCATCATGTTCGTCACCATCTACGCCTACATGCGCTTCATCCTGAAGCGCTCGGGCGTGCGCCAGGACGTGGTGGTGTGATGGCCCTGCGCGTGTACGCCGTCCTCGTCTACGTGTTCCTCTACTTCCCGGTGGCGCTGATCGTCGGCTACTCGTTCAACGCCGGGCGCTACGCCATGGACTGGCAGGGCTTCTCCACCGAATGGTACGGCAAGGCGCTGGCCAACCCGCTGGTGATGCGGGCGCTGTTCACCTCGCTGTTCATCGCCGCCGTCACCGCGCTGCTCTCCGCGGTGTTCGGCACGCTGGCGGCGCTGGGGCTGCAGCGGGTCACGGGCTGGACGCGCCAGGCGTTCGACGCGCTCCTCTACGTCGCCATCATGGTGCCGTCGGTCGTCATCGGCATCGCCACGCTGATCGCCTTCGTCACCCTGTTCGACGCCGTCAACCCGGCGCTCGAACAGCTCCTCTCTTTCCGCCTCGGGATGGGCAAGTGGACGGTGATCGCCGCGCACGTGCTGTTCAACATCGCGGTGGTGTGCCTGATCGTCCGCGCCCGGCTTGCCGGCATGGACAGAAGCCTCGTCGAGGCGGCGCAGGACCTCTACGCGACGCCGCTCGGCGCCTTCCGCCAGGTGACGCTGCCGCTGATCCTGCCCGGCGTGATCGCGGGGGCGCTGCTCGCCTTCACGTTCTCGTTCGAGGACTTCATCATCGCCTTCTTCGTGGCGGGCGCCGACACCACGCTGCCGATCTACGTGTTCTCCTCGATCCGGCGCGGCATCACCCCGGAGATCAACGCCATCGGCACGATCGTTCTCGTGTCCTCGTTCACGCTGCTGGTGGCGGCGCAGCTCCTTCTGCGCGAGCGTCCGCGTGCGAAGCTGGCGTGACCCTGAGGAAACCCAGCGCGCCGTGCGCCGCCGCGTGCGCCGTCGAGAAGCACCCCTGCAGGAGGTAGCCGCCGGTCGGGGCCTCCCAGTCGAGCATTTCTCCGCAGACGAACGTTCCGGGCAGCCGCTTCAGCATCAGCGCCCCGTCCACCTCATCCCACGACACGCCGCCAGCCGAGGAGATCGCCCGCTCAAGTCCCGAAAGCCCGGCGACGGCGACGGGCACCGCCTTGATGCGCTCCGCCAGCGCCAGCGGGTCGCCGGGCGGCGGCCCCGCCTCGCGCAGGATGGCGACATGCGCCGGATCGAGCCCGGCGCGGCGCAGCCGGTTGGCGGTGGACAGGCCCTTCGGGCCGCGCTCGAGTTTCGCCGCCAACGCAGCCGCGGCGAGAGCGGGCCGCAGAGCGATGGTGAGCGTGGCGGGGCCGCCAGCGAGGGCGGCGCGCAACGGTTCGGTGAGCGCATAGACCGCGCCGCCTTCAAGCCCGGTCCGCGTGATCACCGCCTCGCCCTTCACGCTGCGGCCGCCGACGCTCGCCGCGATCCGCTTCAGCGGCGATCCCGCCAGCCGCCTGACGTGATCGCTCCACGCGACGAGAACCCCTGCGTTGGAGGGCGCGAACGGCCTGACCGTGACGCCGCGCGCCGTCAGGAAGCCGGCCCATGCTCCGGTTGAGCCGAGCTTCGGCCAGCTCGCGCCGCCGGGCGCGAGGATGGTGACATCGGCGGCGACGGTCTCCCGGCCGTGGGCTGTGGCGAACACCAGCCGCCCGTCATCGTCCCAGCCGCGCCAGTCCATCCGTGTGCGGATCGTCACGCCGAGCGCATCGAGCCGCCGCAGCCAGGCGCGCAGCAACGGCGAGGCCTTCATCGCCTTCGGGAACACCCGCCCGCTGGAGCCGGTGAACGTCGCCTGCCCCAACCCCTCGCACCAGGCGATGAGCGCGGAAGGCGGGTACGCGGCGATGAAGGGCGCAAGCCGCTCCGCCGCCGGGCCATAGCGCGGCAGAAAACGCTCCGGCGGCTCGCTGTGGGTAAGGTTGAGACCGCCGCGACCGGCCATCAGGAACTTGCGGCCCGGCGACGGCATCCGGTCGTAGACCGTCACCGCGACGCCCGCCGACGCCAAAACCTCGGCGGCGGCGAGGCCCGCCGGCCCCGCCCCGACGACGTTGGCCGTTCGCGCCGTCAGGCGGCCTCGCGGCGCAGCGGCTGGCACATGCAGTGCACCCCGCCGCCGGCCCAGGTGTACATGGTCATGTCGGGGTCGTAGACCTCGAACCCGGCGGCGCGCATCTTCCTGTTGAGGTCGGTGGCGCCGAGCGTCGAGAGCACCCGGTCGTTGCCGAGCGCCACCACGTTGCAGCCCAGCGCCATGGTTTCCCTGAAGGTGGCGGGGATGATCTCGATCTTCTTCGATTTCAGCCACGCCACGATGTCGTCCTCGGTGGTGTCGAGACACACCGCCGCGCAGTGTTCGTTCAGCATGCAGACCATCAGATCGATGTGGACATAGAACTGATCGATCGGGGCGAACCTGATCTCCCAGCCTTCCCTGATGAACCAGTCCGCCACCTGGCGGGCGGAGACCTCCTCGGTGCGGTGGTCGGTGTAGCCGACCAGCGCGACACCGGGCCTGATGATGTTGAAGTCGCCGCCCTCGAAGTTGCCGGCGGAAATCATGTCGTAAACCGGGATGTTGTTTTCGAGGTAGAACCGCAGCACCGGCGCGTACTCGCCGCGCCGGCGCGGATTAGCGAGCTGGCAGATGACCGCGCCGTAGGGCGTCATGAACGAGGAGTCGCGGGCGTAGATCTGGTAGGGCACGTCTTCCGAGACGGGCAGGAAATGGCAGGTGACGCCGGCGCTGTTGTAGGCGTCCACCATCTCGCGGTGCTGGCGCATGGCGAGCTGCTTGTCGAAGCGGTAGCCCTTGCGCAACGTGTCGCGCACCAGCGACGACCATTGCGCGTTCTCCAGTCCGAGCCAGCGGAAGCTCTCGGCGGGGCCGAGCAGCACGTCCTTGAGCGGGCCGGTTTCGGATTTGATGCACCAGCGCCCGGACATCTCCGGTGTGCCGCCGCCCTCAACCCTCGCCCGCAACGGAACCTGACCCTTCGCCATCGCCTCTCCTCCCAAACTCCGGAATGCGCCGAGAACACTAGCGGCTGGCGTCCGCGGGTCAACTGCGGCGCGTCGCGGGATCAGCCGTCGAAGCGGCGGTAGCGGAAGGCCTCGGCCTCCGCCGCGCTGTCGGCCTCCGCCATGGCGCGCAGCGCCGGGTTGAACGGCGAGAGCGAACAGGCGGGGTCCATGGCGGCGGCGTCTCCCGCGATCGCCAGCGCCTGGCAGCGGCAGCCGCCCCAGTCGATCTCGCGCCGGTCGCAGGAGCGGCACGGCTCCGGCATCCACGCCGTGCCCCGGAAGCGGTTGAAGGCCTCCGAGTTGAACCAGATGTCGGCGAGCGACCTGTCCTTCACGTTCTCGAACGCCATGTCCGGGATGGTCTCGGCGGCGTGGCACGGCAGCACCTTGCCGTGCGGGGTGACATTGATGGCGCGGCGGCCCCAGCCGCCCACGCACGCCTTCGGGTACTTCGCGTAATAGTCGGGCACGACGCTGTCGATGACGATGACGCCGTCGAGTCGTTTCCGCGCCTCCTCCACGAAGCGAATCGCCTCGATGGTCTGCGCGTAGGTCGGCATCAGCGCCTTGCGGTTGGCGAACGCCCATCCGTAGTACTGGGTGTGCGCGATCTCGACGCGCTTGGCGCCCATCGCGACGGCGAGGTCGAGCATCCGCGCCAGATTGTGAATGTTCTGGCGGTGCACCACCCAGTTGACGGTGAGCGGCAGGCCCATCTGCACGACGAGTTTCGCCAGCGCCAGCTTCCTGGCGTGGCCGCCTTTATAACCGCCGATCCGGTCGGCGTTCTCCACGTCCACATCCTGGATGGAAAGCTGCACGTGATCGAGGCCGGCGTCGTAAAGCGCCCTCAGCGAGGCTGCGTCGAGCAAAACGCCGGAGGTGATGAGGTTGGTGTAGAGGTTCACCGCCCGGCAGTGGGCGACGATCTCCGTCAGGTCCTTGCGCGCCGTCGGCTCGCCGCCGGAGAGATGCACCTGCAAGACGCCCAGCGCGGCCGCTTCCGAGAACACGCGAAGCCAGGTTGCGGTGTCGAGTTCGCCGCCCTTGCGGTCGAGTTCGACCGGGTTCGAGCAGTACGGGCATTGCAGCGGGCAGCGGTGGGTGAGTTCCGCCAGCATGCCGATGGGACGAAGCTCGGCGCTCATGCCTCGATCAGCCTCTTCTGGGCGAGCCCGTGCACCAGTTCCTTCGCGTCGGCGAGGATCACGGCCGCGTCGGCGTTGTAAGAGCGGGCCAGTTCGTCTGCGATGACGGCCATGGAGCGATGGCCGTCCACCAGCTTCAACACCGCCAGCGCCACGTCGTTGAGTTCGTAGAGCCGCTCCGGCGCCAGCAGCAGCCAGCGCTGGCGCGCCTCGTCGTAGGACAGGCGAACGCCGCGCGGCAGTTTCGGCACGGCGTCGTCGGCGAGCGCGGGCGCTGGCGATGTCACGGCTTGCCTTCGGGCCGCCAGGCGCCCGGCGGCGGCCAGCCCGGCGTGACGTAGGCGAAATACAGCGCGTCGAGCATGGACCACAGCATGTCGCACTTGAAGGTCAGCGCCTTCAGCGCCAGCTGCTGGGCTTCCGGCGTGCGCGCCTCGCGGCAGACATAGTCGAGCGCGAAGTCGGCGTCGCGCGGCGCCTGCGTCAGCCGCTTGTCGAAGTAGGCGAGAATCTCGGGCGTGATGTAGTCGTAGTTCTTGAGCATCCCCGACACGCGCACCGAGATGGTGCCCGGCGAGAACATTTCGGTGAGCGACGACGCCACCGCTTCGAGCAGCGTTTTCTCGCGCACGAAATGCACGTAGGCCTCCACCGCGAACCGCGTGGCCGGAAGGATGCCCTGGAGCGACGACACGTACTGACGGTCGAGCCCGAGGCCGGCGGTGAGCGCGTACCAGCGGGCGATGCCGCCCTCTTCGTCGTTGTCGCCGTCGTGGTCGATGATGCGCTGGCGCCACGAGCGCCGCATGGCGGGCTCGGTCATGCGGGAGAGCACCACCGCATCCTTCACCGGGATCATCGCCTGGTAATAGTAGCGGTTGAGCGCCCAGGCGCGAAGCTGGTCCTTGGTGAGCTTGCCGGCGTTCATCAGCTGATGGAACGGGTGCTTGTTGTGATAGCGCTCCTCGCCGATGGCGCGCAGGCGTCGGGCGAGTTCGTCGGGCGCGTAGAGATCGGTCATGGCTCCACCTCCATTCCATCGTATCCGACCGCATAGCCCGCCGCCGCGACAGCTTCGGCTTCGGGGGAGCCGTCGATCAGCATCGGGTTGGTGTTGTTGATATGGATGTAAACGGCCCGCTTGACGCCGGCCGCCTTGAGGTGGGCGAGCGAGCCGTCCTCGCCCGACACCGGCAGGTGACCCATGCGGCGGCCGGTCTTTGTTCCAACCCCGCGCTCGGCCATTTCCTCGTCGTGCCACACGGTGCCGTCGAAAAACACCAGCGAAGCCCCGGCGATCCGCGCCGCCAGCGGTTCGTCGATCACCGCGCAGCCGGGAATGTAGAAGAATCCCCTGCTGTCGGCGCCGCGCACCTCAAGCCCGATGGTGTTACCCGAACGCTCGTCGGTTTTGATATCGCCCGCGCCTTCCAGAAACAGCGCAACCTTGCCCGGCGCCGCGAACGCAGTGATCTCCACGCCGGGCGCGACCGTGAACGGATCATCGGGGCCGATCGGCTGGCGGGACACGCAGCTTGCATTAAGCACCTGAAACACGGAGTTCGCCGAGAGGATGTCAAGGATCGCGGGAGTGGCGAACACATCGAAGCGCGCGCTCTCGCGCAGGCTGATCAGCCCGGCGATGTGATCCACGTCGCCGTTGGTCAGGACAACCGAGTGGATCGGTGTGTCGCGCAAGCCTCGAGGCCAGAGAGCACGGGTCGCCCCAATCTGCTCGCGAATGTCAGGCGAGGCGTTGAGCAGCACCCACGATCGCCCATCATCGCCGGAGACGGCAAGGCTGGACTGGGTGCGCCGCCGGACGCGCGGGTCGCCGGCCCAGAACAGCCGACAGACGGCGCAACCGCAGTTCCACTGCGGAAACCCACCGCCCGCGGCCGACCCCAGCACGACGATCCGCATGGGATCACCGGGGCTGGCGAACCGCCGCGGGCGGAACGCTTAGCCGATCAGATCTCGGCCGGGAAATAGTCGTTGATCTCGAGACCGATGCAGACCTCGGTGACAACCGGCTTGTTCCAGCTCATGGCGAACCTCCAACGTTGGTTGCGTCACGGCCTCGACCGGTGCCTGAAGTCGATCGCCGCAACAACCCGAGTCGTAACACCCCCTTCCGGCCGCCGCAACGCCATCACGCTGTCGTGTACGATTTCGGGAAGATTTCCCAACGGGGATCTGCGCAGGGCCGATCAATAGGGCTGGTCGAAGTAGCGCTCCCACACGAGGCGGTAGCGCAAGACCTCCAGAACCCGGCCATCGCCGGTCCGGAACGCGGGAATCGGCCGCATGGCGGCGAAGCCGGCCAGCTCGGCAATGCGTCTGGACGGCGTATTGGGCGCCATGACCTTGCAAACGACGGCCGGCGCCTTCAGCCGCTCGATGGCGAGCGCCGTCATGGCGCGGGCGATCTCGAGCCCCAGTCCCCGGCCCCAGCGTCCGGGATCGACTCCCCAGCCGATCTCCGCCG
>DAIODI010000062.1:0-14134 GCA_036746875.1 Aestuariivirgaceae bacterium
TCGCCGACAACGTGGGCGACAACGTCGGCGACTGCGCCGGCATGGCCGCCGACCTTTTCGAGACCTACGCGGTGACGGTGGTGGCCACCATGGTGCTCGGGGCGATCATTTTCGCCAGCGCCGACCACAAGATCATGTCGATGATCTACCCGCTGGCGATCGGCGGCGCCTGCGTCGTCACCTCGATCATCGGCACGTTCTTTGTCCGGCTGGGATCGAACAACTCGATCATGGGCGCGCTCTACAAGGGCTTCATCGCCTCCGCCGTGCTGTCGCTCGTCGTGCTCTGGCCGGTGACGGCGTGGGTGTGGGGCGGCATGGACGTTCCGCTCACCACCGGCGACATGACCTTCACGCCCACGGCCCTGTTCTGGTGCGGCGTGGTGGGCCTTATCGTCACCGGCCTCATCGTGTGGATCACTGAATACTACACCGGCGTCGGCTACCGCCCGGTGAAGTCGATCGCCGAAGCCTCGGTGACGGGCCACGGCACCAACGTCATCCAGGGCCTGGCGGTGTCGCTCGAAGCCACCGCGCTGCCGGCGCTGGTCATCATCGGCGGCATCATCGTGACGTTCAACCTGGCCGGCCTGTTCGGCGTCGCCACCGCGGTCGCGACCATGCTGGCGCTCGCCGGCATGGTGGTGGCGCTCGACGCCTTCGGCCCGGTGACGGACAACGCCGGCGGCATCGCCGAGATGGCGGGGCTGCCCAAGGAGGTGCGCCAGTCCACCGACGCGCTGGACGCGGTGGGCAACACCACCAAGGCCGTCACCAAGGGCTACGCCATCGGCTCGGCGGGCCTCGGCGCGCTGGTGCTGTTCGCCGCCTACACCCAGGACCTGAAGTACTTCGCGGCCACCGCGCCGGAGGGCAACTTCTTCCACGGCCTGGGCGATGTGTCGTTCTCGCTCGCCGATCCTTACGTCGTCGTGGGCCTGCTGTTCGGCGGCCTCCTGCCCTACCTCTTCGGCGGCATGTCGATGACGGCGGTGGGCCGGGCGGCGCAGTCGGTGGTGACGGAGGTGCGCCGCCAGTTCAAGGAAAAGCCCGGCATCATGACCGGCGCCGACAAGCCGGACTACGGCCGTGCGGTGGACATGCTGACGCGGGCGGCGATCAAGGAGATGATCGTTCCCTCGCTCTTGCCGGTGCTCTCGCCGATCTTGGTGTTCTTCTTCGTCTACGCCATCGCCGGCAAGGCCTCGGCCTTCGCGGCGCTGGGCGCCATGCTGCTCGGCGTGATCGTCACCGGCCTGTTCGTGGCCATCTCGATGACGGCGGGCGGCGGCGCGTGGGATAACGCCAAGAAGTCGTTCGAGGACGGCTTCGTGGCCAGCCACGGCGTGAAGCACATGAAGGGGTCTGACGCCCACAAGGCCTCGGTGACGGGCGACACCGTCGGCGATCCCTACAAGGACACCGCCGGTCCCGCCGTGAACCCGATGATCAAGATCACCAACATCGTGGCGCTGCTGCTGCTCGCCGTGCTCGCCCACGGCTGACCCGGCCAACGCCCGCAAATGACGCCGGCCGGGGGCGACCCCGGCCGCCCGGCGTTCCGGCCCGGCGTTCCGGCCCGGCGTCTACTGCCCCGTGGGCGCAGCCGGCTCGAGCGTGCCGAGGTTGGCGAAGATCTGCTGCAGGATGGTCAGGTCGCGTCCGGCGGTCGGCGTCTTGCGGGTGTTGACATTGATGATCTCGCCGTCCTGCAACTGGTAGGTGGCGAAGCTCTCCACCTGGTCGTTGGTGTCGAAGCGGATCGCCAGAACCTTGCGGTCCACCTCCTGGGGATCGAAGAACGCCTGTTGTTCGAACACCGAGGAAATGTAGAAGTAGCTGTCGCCGGCGGTGCGCACCGTGGCGGTGGTCGAGGGCGATCCCAGCGTGGCCTCGACCTCGGCCTTGCTCATCCCCACCTGGAGACGGCTCATGTCTTCGGCGCGCGGCAGGTAGCCGCGATGCGAAACGGTGGGCGAGCAGGCGGACAGCGCCGCAAGAATGGCGACGGAGGCGGCGAAACGCTGAAGGCGCGGCATCGAAACCCTGGACAGCCGTCGTGACATAATGGCCCGAATCCCCGAAACCCCGAACCCAACCAGCAAACCGGACGGTCCGGCATGCGCAAACTGATCGAGCGTCTTACGGGCAGGTCGTCCCAGACCGCTGCGCCGCTCTCGACCTATGCAGCTATTGTGGCGCAGTCGCGGCGGCCGGAGTTTTACGCCCGAGACCGGGCGCCCGACACCGTCACCGGGCGGTTTTCGGTGCTGGCGATGCATCTCGCCATCGTCATCCCGTGGCTTGAGGCGCGCGGCGACAAGGGCGCGCTGGCGCAAGGCGTCCTCGACCAGTTCGTGGCCGACATGGACTCGGCGCTGCGCGAGATCGGCGTCGGCGACCTCGCGGGCGGCAAGAAGATGCGCAAACTCGCCGGCGCGTACGTCACGCTGCGCCAGGCCTATACGCGCGCCTTCGCCGCGCCGGGCGACGAGCAGGCGGCGGCCGTCGCTGAGGCGGGCCGCCGCAATATCGACCCCGACGGCGAAACCGACGCCGACCTCGCCGCGCTCGCCGGTTACACCATGCGGCTGCGCCGCCACCTCGAAAGCCTCGATCCGGCCGCCGTGGACCGGGACGGCCCGGGCCGCCTGTTCATCGACCCATGATCGCCGGTTCCGCCTTTCGCCGCCTCTATGATGTGTCGCGCCTCTCCGCCGGGGGCGATCAGGAGACGCTGGAGGCCACGGCCGAGGAGCGCGAGGCGCTCGCCCGGCGGTTCGGCCTCGTCGCGCTGAACGCGCTTACCGCAAGGCTGAAAATCGCCCGCGCCACCGCCGGCTCGGTCCGCGTCACCGGCACGGACGTGGCCGAGGAGGAGCAGACCTGCGTGCTGACGCTTGAGCGGTTCGCCTCCACGCTGTCGTTTCCCGTCGAGGAGCTGTTCCGCGCCGCCCGCGGCGGCGGCGGCCGCCTTGAGGCGGTGGAGGCCTTCGAGGGGGACGGCGCGCCGCTGGTCGTCGGCCAGTCCATCGATCTTGGGGAACTGGTGGCGCAGGACCTGGGCATGGCCATCGACCCCTATCCAAAAGCCCCCGGCGCGGCGTTCGAACCGCCAGGCTCCGCCGGTTGATGGCTATTGCCAAGGGGCGGCAAGGCGCTATTGTCCCCGGCGTTCCAGACAGCGCAACCCCGGACCCGATGCCAGAGGCCATCGTCATCGCGATCGACGCCATGGGTGGCGACGCCGGCCCGGACATGGTCGTGCCCGGCGTCCGGATCGCCGCGCAGCGCCATCCGGGCGTGCGGTTCCTGCTGTTCGGCGACAGCGCCCGCATCGCGCCGCTCGCCGGCGAGGCGCTGAAGGGGCGGGCGGACATCCGCCACGCCGATGTCGCCATCTCCATGCAGGAGAAGCCCAGCCAGGCGCTGCTGCGCGGGCGGCGCGTCTCCAGCATGTGGCAGGCGGTGGATGCGGTGAAGACCGGCGCGGCGCATGTGGTCGTCTCGGCCGGCAACACCGGCGCGCTGATGGCCATGGCGAAGGTGCTGCTCGACACCATGCCCGGCATCGCCCGGCCTGCGATCGCGGCGCGCTGGCCGACGCTGAAGGGCCAGAGCATCGTCCTCGACGTGGGGGCCACCATCGGCGCCGACGCCGGGCAACTGGTGGACTTCGCCATCATGGGCGAAGCCATGGCGCGCTGCCTCTTTGGGATCGAGCGCCCGACGGTTGCCTTGCTCAATGTCGGCGTGGAGGAGATCAAGGGCATCGACGAGGTCCGCGAGGCCGACCGGCGGTTGCGCAGCGCCAGGCTCCCCATCGAGTACATCGGTTTCGTCGAGGGCGACGATCTTGGCAAGGGCACCGCCGACGTGGTGGTGACGGAAGGCTTCTCCGGCAACATCGCGCTGAAGACCGCCGAGGGCACCGCACGGCAGGTGACGGGCTATCTCAAGGCGGCGCTGAACCGGAGCACGCGGTCCCGGCTCGGCGCGCTGCTTGCGGCGCCGGCGTTCGAATCGCTGAAGGCCAAGCTCGATCCGCGAAACAGCAACGGCGGCGTGCTGCTTGGCCTCAACGGACTGGTGGTGAAGAGCCACGGCGCAACCGACCCGGCCGGTTTCGCCGCCGCGCTCGACGTGGCGGTGGAGATGGTGAAGAGCAAGGTGGTGGAAAAGATCGGCGCCGACCTGGCCATCATGTCGGAAACGAGGCTCCAGTCGGCGCCGACGGGAACGGGCAAGGGCTGATGCGGCGCGCCTACATCGACGGGGTGGGGTCGGCCTTGCCGCGCCGCGTGCTGACCACCGCCGAACTCGCCACGATGGTGGACACCAGCGACGAGTGGATCGCCGAGCGCACCGGCATCCGCCAGCGCTACATCGCCGGCGAGGGTGAAACCACGGTGAGCCTTGCGGTTGAGGCCGCCAGGGCGGCGCTGGCGCGCAGCGGCGCCACGGCGGCGGATGTGGACCTCGTGATCCTCGCCACCTCGACGCCCGACAACACCTTTCCCGCCTCCGCCGTTTCGGTGCAGGCGGCGCTCGGCATCGAGCGCGGCGCGGCCTTCGACGTGCAGGCCGTGTGCTCGGGCTTTGTCTACGCGCTCGCCACCGCCAACGCCTTCGTGCAGACCGGGCAGGCGAAGACCTGCCTCGTCATCGGCTCGGAGACCTTCTCGCGCATCCTCGACTGGACCGACCGCGGCACCTGCGTGCTGTTCGGCGACGGCGCCGGCGCCGTGGTGCTGCGCGACTGCGGCGAGGCGGACGGCGCCGACAGGTCCGGCGTCATCGCCACGCGCATCCGCTCCGACGGGCGCTACAAGGACAAGCTCTACGTCGACGGCGGGCCGTCCACCACCGGCACCGTGGGCCACCTGCGGATGGAGGGCCGCGAGGTGTTCCGCCACGCCGTCACCAACATCACCGACGTGATGGACGAGACGCTCAAGGGGTGCGGGCTCACCGGCGCCGATATCGACTGGTTCGTGCCGCACCAGGCCAACAAGCGCATCCTCGACGGCACGGCGCGCAGGTTCGGCATCCCGGAGGAGAAGGTGGTGGTGACGGTGGACCGTCACGGCAACACCTCGGCCGCCTCGATCCCGCTTGCGCTCGACGTGGCGGTGAGCGACGGGCGCATCCGCAAGGGCGATCTGGTGCTGATGGAGGCGATGGGCGGCGGCTTCACCTGGGGCGCGGTGTTGGTGCGCTGGTGAGTCTTTAGCCGTCCCTCGCCCTGAGTCGCCCCGGGCGAAATCTCGGTGTTGACCCGTAAGCCTCTGAAAGATTAGGCTTCATTGGATCGTGACAGGGGGGTCGGCAGTGGGCAAGACGTTGACGCGAGCGGACCTCAGCGAGGCCGTGCACCGGCAGGTCGGCCTGCCCCGCACCGATTCCGCCGACCTGGTCAAGGAAGTGCTCGACGCCATGTCCGGCGCGCTCGCCGCGGGCGAGAACGTGAAACTCTCCTCCTTCGGCACGTTCATGGTGCGCACCAAGAAGGGCCGGATGGGCCGTAACCCGAAGACCGGCGAAGAGGTGCCGATCACCCCGCGCAGGGTGCTGGTGTTTCGTCCGAGCCAGATCATGAAGAACCGGGTCAACGGGCGAGCGGAGGATTAGCGGCCCGTGGGCACGCCCGCCGATAGCGCGCCCCCGCCGGTGGAGAAGGCGCCGGACGCCTTCCGCTCGATCAGCGAAGTGGCGGCGGCGGTGGGTGTGCCGCAGCATGTGCTGCGGTTCTGGGAAACCCGCTTCAACCAGATCCGGCCGATGAAGCGGGCGGGGGGGCGCCGCTTCTACCGCCCGCATGACGTCGATCTTATCAACGGCATCCGGAAGCTGCTCTACGAACACCGCTACACCATCCGCGGCGTGCAGATGATCCTGCGCGAGAAGGGGCCGGCCGCTGTCATCGCCATCGGGCGCGGCGAGGCGCCGGGGCCGGACCCGGCCGCTTCTGAAGCCACACCCGCGCGCGACACTCCTTCCGCGGCCCCGGCCGCCTATGCCGCCGCGCCGCTGGCGGGCGAGGAGGAGCTTCGCCTCGCTCTCACCGATCTCGCGGCGGCCAAGCGCATCCTCGAAGCCAGCGAGGGTTGACGTCCGCCGCGGCGCCCCGATTGGGCTTCCTCCCTTCGTGGCGCGATGCTATAGACCGCGCCGTCGGAGCGTAGCGCAGCCCGGTAGCGCACTACTCTGGGGGGGTAGGGGTCGCGGGTTCGAATCCCGCCGCTCCGACCACTTGTCTAGCCCCTCAACCATCGATGGATCGCCATGGCGTTCGAGGAACTGGAGGCGCAAATCGCGACGTTGCTCGCGGCGCTCGAAGACAACCCCAAGGACACGCATGAACTCTACGAGATGCTGCGCGAGCGGCTGATGCAGATGCGCGCCATGGGGCTGCCGCTGCCGCAGGACCTTGTGGACCTCGAAGCTCGCCTCGAAGCGGAGTTCGGCGCGAGCGTCGCTGAACCGCGCGCGGAAACCTGAGCGCCGGTCAGGCCGGGCGCGACATCCAGCGGATGATGGCCATCGCCCCGGGCAGCCACGCCACGCCTGCGACGGTGTAGCCGAGAAGCTGGACCGCGGCATTCTGCCCGGCCAGAAGGTCTCCCGCGACGGCCATGGCGGTGAGACAATAGACGATGAGAAAAGTCACCGTCGCGACCACGCCCACCAACTTGCGCTGCCTCGACGTCATCGTTCAACTCCGGGATATTCCGCCATGACCGCCCTGCCGATCGCCGACCATAGCCGCGCCGTCAAGACCTGGCTTTATGTCGTGGCGTCGCTGGTGTTCGTCATCGTCCTCGTGGGCGGGGCGACACGCCTCACCGATTCCGGCCTCTCCATCGTCGAGTGGCGGCCGATCCACGGCGTGATCCCGCCGCTCACCGAGGCGCAATGGCTCGAAGAGCTGCAGAAGTACCGCCAGATCCCCGAGTACCAGCTCATCAACCGGGGCATGAGCCTTGAAGCGTTCAAGGAGATCTATTGGTGGGAGTGGGGCCACCGCATGCTTGGCCGCCTCATCGGCCTGGCGGCGCTCGTGCCGCTCGTCTTCTTCTGGTGGCGCGGGGCGCTCTCCCCCGATCTCAAGGCGCGCGGAGCGGCGATCGTGCTGCTGGTCGCCGCGCAGGGGGCGCTCGGCTGGTACATGGTGTCGTCGGGGCTCACCGAGCGCACCGACGTCAGCCAGTACCGCCTCGCCGCGCACCTCACGCTCGCCTTCGTCATCTTCGCCTTCACGGTGTGGACGGCGTGGCGCGTGGACCGGCCGGTGAACGGGCCGTGGACCGGGCCCGACCTTTGGGCGCTGGCGCTGGTGGGGCTGGTGCTGCTGCAGGTGGCGTTCGGCGGCTTCGTCGCCGGCATCGACGCCGGCATGGGCTTCAACACCTGGCCGCTGATGGAGGGCCGGCTGATTCCCGAAGGGCTGTTCGTCGCCTCTCCGGCGTGGATCAATTTCTTCGAGAACGCGCTCACCGTGCAGTTCACCCACCGGATGCTGGCCTACGCGCTGTTCGCCGCCGTGCTCCTCAACTGGTGGCTGAAGCGTGAACGTCCCGTCGAACACAACGCGGCCGGCTGGCTGGTGGCGGCGGTGCTGCTGCAAATGGCCATCGGCGTGTGGACGCTGCTCGCCCAGGTGCCGATGTGGCTGGGGCTGCTGCACCAGGCCGGCGCGGTGATCGTGCTTCTCGCCGCGCTGGCCAATCTCCACGCCTCGCGCGCCGCCGCGCGCGAGGCGTCGGTTGCGCCGATGAACCGGGCCGCTCAGCCCATCGCCTGATCGAGGTCGCGGATGATGTCGGCGGGGTCTTCGATCCCGACCGACAGACGCACCACGTCAGGCCCGGCCCCGGCGAGTTTCAGCTGCTCCTTCGACAGCTGGCTGTGCGTCGTGGAGGCCGGGTGAATGATGAGCGACCGGGTGTCGCCGACGTTGGCGAGGTGCGACAGCAGCTTGACGTTCGACACCGTCGTCACGCCCGCGTCATAGCCGCCCTTGAGCCCGAAGGTGAACACCGCGCCCGCGCCTTTGGGCGTGTACTGCTTCATCAGCGCGTGCTGCCTGTCGGTGGGCAGCCCGGCGTAGTTCACCCACGCCACGCGCGGATCCTTCGACAGCCATTCCGCCACCTTCAGCGCGTTGTCGCAGTGCCGCTGCATCCTGAGGCTCAGGGTCTCCATGCCGGTGAGGATGAGGAAGGCGTTGAGCGGGGCGATCGCCGGGCCGAGATCGCGCAGCCCCAGCACCCGGCAGGCGATGGCGAACGCGATGCCGCCGAACGTCTCGTAGAGCTTCATGCCGTTGTAGGAGGCGTTGGGCTCCGACAACAGCGGATACTTGCCGTCCTTGCCCCAGTCGAAGTTGCCGCCGTCGACAAGCACGCCGCCCATCGAGTTGCCGTGCCCGCCCAGAAACTTGGTCAGCGAGTGGACGACGAGGTTGGCGCCGTGGTCCAACGGCCTGCACAGGTAGGGCGTCGCCAGCGTGTTGTCGACGATCAGCGGCACGCCCGCCTTGCGCGCCACCCTGGCGATGGCGGCGATATCCATGATCCGGCCGCCGGGGTTGGCGATCGACTCGATGAAGATCGCCTTGGTCTTCTCCGACAGCGCCTTCTCGAACGACGCCGGATCGTCGGCGTCGGCCCACACCACATGCCAGCCGAATGACTTGAAGGAGTGATTGAACTGGTTGATCGAGCCGCCGTAGAGCTGGCGCGCGGCGATGAACTCGTCGCCCGGCTGCATGATCGTGTGGAACACGAGAAGCTGCGCCGCATGGCCAGACGCCACCGCGAGCGCCGCCGTGCCGCCCTCCAGCGCCGCGACCTTGGCCTCCAGGACCGCCTGCGTCGGGTTCATGATGCGGGTGTAGATGTTGCCGAAGGCGCGCAGCGCGAACAGGTCGGCGGCGTGCTGGCTGTCCTCGAACACGAACGAGGTGGTCTGGTAGATCGGCGTCACCCGGGCGCCGGTCGCCGGATCGGGCTGGGCCCCGGCGTGGATCGCCAGCGTGTCGAAGCCGTGTTCGTTGGCCATGGTCGTTTCTCCGTCTGGGTTGAAGTTCAGGTTCTGCGGGTGGCGGGCGCGATGCCGAGGCTCTGGAACCGCCCCGATCCATGCCGGGCGAGGCGGCGCGAGCTGATGAGGCCCGACGCGCCGCCGACCCATGTCCATTCGCCGGAATGCTTGCCGTACTCGATCTTGGTGCAGCGGTTCTGCACCACGCGCATGCCGCCGGTCTCGGCCGCCCGGGCGGCCTCATCGTGGCGGACGCCGAGTTGCAGCCACAGCGTCTTCGGACGCGGCGTGAGCGCCAGGCACTCCTCAACGATCGCCGGCACGGCGTCGGCGGACCGGAACACGTCCACCATGTCGATGGGCTCCGCAATGTCGGCGAGGCGGGCCACCACCGGGCGGCCCGACAGGGTGCTCCCGGCCACACCGGGGTTGACGGCGGTGCATACGAAACCCTTGTCCACGAGATACTTGAAGACCAGGAACGACGGCCGCGCCGGATTGGCGGACGCGCCGACGACCGCGATCGTGCGCGTCTCCACCAGGATGTCGCGAATGTAGGCGGGATCGTACGCGTCGTGGTTCATGGGCGAACGCGGCTTCAGGTGGCCGGGCGCTTGCGGTCGAGAAAGGCGGCGATGCCGTCGCGCGCCTCGGCCATCTTCAGGTTGTCCACGATCACATGGGTGGTGAAGCCGTAGGCGTCGCGCTCGGTCATGTGAAGCTGGCGGGCGAAGGCGCGCTTGCCGAGCGCCAGCACGGCGGGCGGCTGGGCGAGGAGCCGTTCCGCGAACGCCGCCGTCGCCGCTTCGAGGCGATCGGGCGGCGCGATCGCGTTGACGAGCCCGGCGGCGAGCGCCTCGCGGGCGTCCATGAGGCGCCCGGTCGTCAGCAGCTCCAGGGCGAGCCGGGGCGGGATCACCCGCGACAGCGCCACCATCGGTGTCGAGCAGAACAGGCCCACACCGATGCCGTTGACGCCGAACGCCGCGGTCTCGCTCGCCACCGCGAAGTCGCAAGCGGCGACCAGCTGGCACCCGGCCGCCGTGGCGACGCCGCCAACCTCGGCCATGATCATCAGCGGACTTTCGCGCAAGGCGAGCATCATCTCGCTGCACGCGGTGAACAGCGCCCGGTTGAACGCCTCGCCGCGGTCGGCGTCGTTGAAGTGGCCGCCGATTTCCGCAAGGTCGTGCCCGGCGGAAAACGCCGGCGGCGCCCCGGCGATCACCACGACGCGGGTCTCGCCGTCGCCTTCGGCCGCCGCCACCGCCGCCCGCAGCGCCCCGATCAGGTCGAGCGACAACGCGTTGCGCTGCGCCGGGCGGTTGAGGGTGAGGCGCAGGACCGGGCCTTCGCGCCGTTCGATCAGGGTTGCGGTCACTGCGGGTCCTCGATCAGCGTCTTCAGTTTCGCGGCGTACTCGGGCGCGCCCATGAGATCGCGGATCACCTTCTTGTTGTTCTCCGACGGCAGCATGGACAAAAGGCTCTCGGCGATCCTGGCGCGCGAATCCTCGGTGAGTTCGGGATCGTTCCTCAGGTCTTCGATCTGGGCGCGGATCTCCTCCTCCTGGTTCTCGGCCACCGCGCTGTAGGCGAGGCTGACGGTGGTGATCGCCGTGTTCCAGTCGCCGACGGAGGCGAAACCGAAGCTGCGGATGTCCTCGTCGAAGCGTTTGCCGTCGTCGGTGGCGCTGACGAACTCCTCAAGCGTCGAATAGGAGTCGATGTCGGTGTCCTTGTACTTCTCCTTCACCACCACGAAGGCGTCGATGGCGCGCCGGGCCACGGCGTCGTCGAGCTCGATGGTTTCGATGGGCTCCACCTCGGCCTCGCCGGTGTCGGGAGGGGTGAAGGGTTCGCCGGACGGCAGATCGGTGTCGAACGACGGGTCGGACCCGGCCGGCGGCAGCGGCAGCATGCCGGGGCTGTCGAGATCGGGCAGGATGGCGCCGGGTTCGCCCTGGTTCTGCTGGATGCGGGAAGGGTCGCGGGCGCCGGGCAACGCCGGGGCTTCCGCGGCCGCGAGCAGCGCGACCACGGCGGCAAGGCTGGCGAAGAAGGCTGTTCTCATCCACCCCATGGCGGGCCGCGTTGCGGTCATTGGAGCGACTACTTATGAGGATGGGAGAGGCGACTGCAAGCCATGTTTCGGAAACGGGGGGCGCGATGGGCGCGGCGACGCAGCAGATGTGGAGCGCGCAAGCGGTTACGGCCTATCTCGAACGCGAGTTCCCGCAGCAGTTCTACGGCGGCCGCTATGACGTGGTTTCGGTTGAGCCGGGCCGGATCGAGGTGACGTTGCAGGCGGGCGAGGGCGAGCTTCGGCCCGGCGGCGCGGTCTCCGGCCCGGCGCTGATGGCGCTGATGGACTGCGCCGCCTATGCGCTGCTCATCGCCCGCCACGGGGAGGCCGGGCGGGGGATGGTGACGACCGGCCTCGCCATGAGCTTCCTGCGCAAGGCGAGACCGGGACGCCTGTCCTGCGAGATCGCGCTCCTCAAGGAAGGGCGCACGCTGTCGGTGGTCGATGCGCGCGTCTGGGCGGGCGCGAACCGCGCCCGGCTCGTCGCCCACGGCGAACTCACCTATCACATGGCGCGCGACGGGTGACGGCGGCGGTAGATGCGGTAAAATGTTACCATATGCGGTTTTCACCAAAGAATCCGCCGATTTCCGTTGACGCCGCGCGGGCCGTTCGCTACCACCCGCGTTGATCGGGCGGCGCGCTTTGGCGCTGCCCGCCCGTTTTCGGAGAGGCCCGCCGGTTCGTCCGCCGAGGCCCGGGTTCAGGGAAGCGAAACCGATGAAGACCTACTCGGCCAAACCTGGCGAGGTCGAAAAGAAGTGGGTGGTGATCGACGCCGACGGCCTCGTGGTGGGCCGGGCTGCGGCGATCATCGCCAACCGGCTGCGCGGCAAGCACCGCGCCACGTTCACCCCGCATGTGGACACCGGCGACAACGTGGTGGTGATCAACGCCGGGAAGGTTGTGCTCACCGGTAACAAGCGCAAGACCAAGACGTACTACTGGCACACCGGCCATCCCGGCGGCATCAAGGAGCGCAAGGCGCACCAGGTGCTCGACGGCCGCTACCCCGAGCGCGTGCTTGAGGCGGCGGTGCGCCGGATGATGCCGGGCGGCCCGCTCAGCCGCCGCCAGCTCACCAACCTGCGCATCTATCGCGGCGCCTCCCACCCGCACGAGGCCCAGCAGCCGGCGGCGCTGGACATCAAGTCGATGAACCCGAAGAACACCGTGAGGGCGTGATCCCATGGCCGAACCGACCATCCTTTCCTCCCTCGGCGCCGCCCTTGCGGCCACGCCCGCCGCCGCCCCGGCCCAGCCGCCGAAGCCGAAGCTCGACGCCAAGGGCCGCGCCTACGCCACCGGCAAGCGCAAGAACGCGGTCGCCCGCGTGTGGGTGAAGCGCGGCCGCGGCAAGATCACCGTCAACGACAAGGCGTTCGAGGTGTTCTTCGCGAGGCCCACGCTGCGCATGCTCATCGAGCAGCCGCTCAAGGCCACCGACCGCATGGACCAGATCGACGTGGTGTGCACCGTCACCGGCGGCGGCCTTTCCGGCCAGGCGGGCGCGGTGCGGCACGGCATTTCGCGGGCGCTCACCTACTTCGAGCCCGACCTGCGCCCGGTCTTGAAGAAGGCCGGCTTCCTCACCCGCGACCCGCGCGTGGTGGAGCGCAAGAAGTACGGCCGCGCCAAGGCCCGCCGCAGCTTCCAGTTCTCGAAGCGGTAAGCTTGGCGCATAACCTGCGGTTTGCGTTCGTGGAGACGCCGGCGGCCGGCCGCATGTCCGGTTGCCACGTGCCGGACGCGGTCCTCGACTGAACACGAGTAACCAGGCCAGGCGTAAGTTTGGCCGTGAGGCAGGTGCCGGCGCGATGTCGTTCCTGCAACGAGCTGTTGCAGGCATGCGCTCCTCCAACTCTCCCGCTGAAGTCGCACGATACGTGCTCAACGGGCCAGCCAGCGGAGACAGACGATGGAACGTCGTGATCCGATCAAGGCCGCGGGCGCGCTCGCGACGTCGGTGGCCGTGGCGGGGGCCTCCATACCGGTCGCCAGCACCGGTGCTCCCGGTGGAAACGCCGTGGTGGACATTCCTCCTCCCGATCCGGGCGCCTTTATTCCGGGGCGTTTCACCGGAAAGACCTTCATCGTCACCGGCTCAGCCCGGGGCATGGGAGCGGCTGCCGCCAGGCGTCTGGCCCAAGAGGGCGCGAATGTCGTCGGCGTCGACTGGCTCCGGGAACTCGGCGAGGCAACCGGCGCCGAGATCCGCAACGCGGGCGGAAAGAGCGTCTTCGTCTATGGTGACATCGCTGATGCCGGAACCGCAGAGGCGGCCGTGGCCGCCGCCGCCGCAAACTTTGGCGGACTCGATGGCGCGATCAACAATGCCGGCGGCATGGACGGTGTCTTTTCCGGCGAGGACCCGGATTACGACAAGCAGAAGGCGCTGGTCTTCGCGCCAATCCACGAGGCGACGGAAGAGTACTGGACCAGGGTGTTCCGGACCAATGCCCTCGGCACTTTCCTCATGCTCCGGGCCCAGCTGCGGTTTCTTGTCGGGCAAGCGCGTGGCGGATCGATCGTCAACGTGGGATCAATCGCGGGGATGACCGGCCTTTCCGGCAATCCCGCATACGTGGCCAGCAAGCATGCCGTCAACGGTCTCACGCGGAACGCGGCCATCGACTACGCTCCCTATGGAATTCGGGTCAATTCCGTGAACATGGCCGCCACAGACACCCCGATGATCGCCCGGGCCGGTGCGCTCGTCGCAGCGTCCATGAAAGCCGCCCGCGGCCCCACGATGGGCGCCATCAAGACCAACAGCATTCTGTCCTCTACGGATAGCGATCACCGTCCATCCACGCCGGCTGAACAAGTGGCGATGATGCTCTTCCTCCTGTCGGACGAAGCATCGAACCTCACAGGTGGCGTTTATGCCACGGACGGAGGTTGGACGGGCTACTAGGCTTCTCCAGCCCTGACTCGCCTGCGTCCTTTCTCACACCCCGCCATAGTCCCGCACCAGCGCGGCCATGTCCGGGGCGGCGTTGGC
>DAIODI010000063.1:0-14111 GCA_036746875.1 Aestuariivirgaceae bacterium
AAGGTTCCCGAACGCTGGCCGGCGCGATGGCCCGAGATCGTCGCGGTGGCGCAGATGGCGGACCGGGCGGGGAGCGAGTTCTTCCTCCCCATCGCCCGCTGGAAGGGCTTCGGCGGCGAGACCAACGCGCGCGAACACTCCTTCGAGACGTTCACGTTCGCCGCCGCGCTGGGCGCGCTGACGCAGGATATCGGCGTGTTCTCCACGGTCCATGTGCCGATGATCCACCCGGTCTATGCGGCGAAGGCGCTGGCGAGCGTGGACCATATCTCCGGCGGCCGCGCCGGCCTCAACATCGTGGCGGGCTGGAACCCGGACGAGTTCGCCATGTTCGGCGTCGAGCGCGAACCGGAAGGCTACGCCCAGGCGTGGGAGTGGTACGACATCATCTGCCGCATCTTCACCGCCGAAGCGCCGTTCGACTACGACGGGCGGTTCTACAGGCTGAAGTCCGTCTCCGGCAAACCGCGTCCGCTGCAATTGCCCCGCCCGGTGGTGCTGAACGCCGCCTTCGGCGGGCCGGGCCGCGACTTCGCTGCGCGCGCTTCCGACTTCCTGTTCACCACTTTCTCCGACATCGAGGCGGGCAGGGCGCACATCGACGACATCGCCGCGCGCGGGCGCATGGCCGGCCGCGACATCGGCGTGTTCACCACCTGCCACGTCGTGTGCCGTCCCACGCAGGCGGAAGCCGAGGACTATTACGACCGCTACGCGGTGCGTGAGCGCGACGAGGCGGCGGTGGAGTTTTACATCGCCCAGAAGCGGAAGTTCGCGGGTTCCCACGACGAGGCGACGTTCCGTCTCCATGCCCAACGGTTCGCCGGCGGCGGCGGAACCTACCCGCTGGTTGGCACGCCGCAGCGGATCGCGGACGAGATGGCGCGGATGCACGCCGCCGGGTTCGCGGGGGCCACGGTGTCGTTCGTCAATTTCCTCGACGAGCTGCCATTCTTCATCGACGGCGTGCTGCCGCTCATGCGCGCGGCGGGCCTGCGGGCATGAGCGAGCGTCCGGCGCCCTACCTCAACCCGCCGCCGCGGCTGCCGTTCGTGCAGCTTGCGCCCCCGCCGGGCAAGCGGCTGATCTCGCTCGCCATCAACGAAAGCCCCTACGGCTGCTCGCCGCTCGCCGCGGAAGCGGCGGCGCGGCGGCTGCGGGAGCCGAACCGCTACCCGGACCCCTCTTCCCGCGCCCTGCGCCAGGCCATCGCCGGGGTTCACGGCCTCGATGCGGACCGTATCGTCTGCGGCAACGGCTCCGAGGAGCTGCTGGATGTGATCGGCCGGATGTTCGCGCGGCCCGGCGACGAGATCGCCATGGCGCAATCGGGCTTCTTCCAGTTCGCCGTGGTCGCCGCGCGCGTCGGCGCGGCGCTCACGCGGCTGCCCGAGCGCGAGGGCTACGTTCCCGATGTCGATCTGGCGCTTCAAGCCATCGGCGCTCGCACCAAGGTCGTGTTCCTGGCGATCCCCAACAATCCCACCGGCACGGCGCTGTCCGCCGCCGAGGTGGAGCGCTTTCACGCCCGGCTTCCCGCCCGGACGGCGCTCGTCCTCGATCTTGCCTACGGCGAGTTTCTACCCCCCGAGGAGCTGGCGCGGCTGATGGGGCTGGCGGTTGACCGCGACAACGTCATCGCGCTGCGCACCTTCTCCAAGGCCTACGGGCTGGCGGCGCTGCGCGCCGGTTGGATGCTGGCCCCGTCGTGGATGCAAGGCGGCCTCAACCTGCTGCGCGGCGTCGGCAATGTGAACGCCATCGCTCAGGCCGCCGCCGAAGCGGCCGTGCGCGATCCGGCCTTCGTCGGGCAGGTGGTGCGCGCCACGGCCGTCGAGCGGGATTTCCTCGCCGCTCACCTCACACGGCTGGGCCTGCCGTTCGTAAGCGGCCTCGGCAATTTCCTGTTGACCCGGTTCCCGGACGCTCCGGGCAGGACGGTCGACGATTTCCTCGACTTCGCGATGGCCTGCCACGGCATCTGGCTAAGGCCCGTCGGCGAGCCCGGGTTCGTCGGTTTCTGCCGCATCGGGCTCGGCACGCGGCAGGAGAACGAACTGCTGGTCGAGGCCCTCGACCGTTTCATCGCCGCCGACTAGGATCGTCTGAACCAAAGGGAGGAAAAAACCATGCGTTCAATTGCGCTTGCGGCCACCGCCGCGCTTCTGGCGACCACCGCTCTCGCCACCGCCGCCGACACCAGGGTGGGCGCGCTCATGGACGTCACCGGCCCAATCGCCAGCTTCATGCCGCCGCTGCAGAACGCCACCAACCTCGCCATCACCCACGTCAACGACCAGGGCGGCCTGCTCGACGGCAAGGCGGTGCTGGTGGTGGGCGACACGCAAGGCTCCGCCCAGTCCGCCGTGGACGCCGCCTCGAAGCTCGTCAACGTCGAGAACGTGCCGGTGATCATGGGCGCGTTCATGTCGGGAACCACCATGGCCGCCGCCAACGCCTCCGCCATCCCGGCCGGCGTGGTGATGATCTCGCCCACCGCCACCTCTCCGGCGATCACCGACCTGAAGGACAACGACACGATGTTCCGGCTCGTGCCCTCCGACAACTACCAGGGCGCGGTGCTGGCGAAGATGGTGATGGACGCCGGGCTCAAGAAGGTCGCCGTCACCTATGTCAACAACGACTACGGCGTGGGCAGCGGCAACACCTTCATCGACGCCTACAAGAAACTCGGCGGCGAGATTACGGCGGCGGAGAAGCACGAGGAGAAGAAGAACTCCTACCGCTCCGAGCTCGCCACGCTCGCCAAGGGCGGGCCGGAGGCGCTGGTTGTCGTGGCCTATGCGGGTGATTCCGGCTCAACGATCGTCAAGCAGGCGATCGAGGGCGGCCTGTTCACGAGGTTCATCGGCACGGACGGCCTGCGCGACGACGCGTTGATCAAGGAGGTTGGCGCAGAGGCGCTGAAGGACTCGTTCTTCTCCTCGCCCACCTCGCCCGCCGACAACGCCATGCAGAAGAAGCTGCACGACCTTTACAACGCCGCCTTCAAGGAAGGCGCGGACAAGGCGTTCGTCGACCAGACCTATGACGCGACATTCCTCGCCGCGCTGGCGGTGGAGAAGGCGGGCGCCGCCGACAAGAGCAAAATCGCCGCCGCGCTGCGTGAGGTCGCCTCGGCCCCCGGCGAGGTGGTCGGCCCCGGCGAGTGGGAGAAGGCCAAGGCGCTGATCAAGGACGGCAAGGACATCAACTACGAGGGCGCCGGCGGCTCGTACGAATTCGACGCCAACGGCGACGTGACGGGCTACATCGGCAAGTTCGTCGTCGACGGCGACAAGTACAGGCAGGTCGGCATCTTCCAGTAAGGCGCCGGGGCGGGCGCTCCGGCGTCCGCCCGGACCGCTCGCCCCTTTGCCGGCCGTTCTCCCTTGCTCACGCTCGACCGGGTGACGATGCGCTTCGGCGGCCTGACGGCGGTCGACGACGTCACCATCGCCATCCCCGCAGGACGGATCACCGGGCTGATCGGCCCCAACGGCGCGGGCAAGTCCACCGCGTTCAATATCCTGGCGGGGCTCCTGAGGCCCACGTCGGGGCGCGTGATGCTCGACGGCGACGACATCACCGCGCTGGCGCCGCATCAGCGCGCCGGGCGCGGGATCGCCCGCACCTTTCAGCTTTCCCACGAGTTCGGCCGCCTGACAGCGCTTGAAAACCTGATGGTGTCCGCCGCCCAGCCCCGCGGCGAGAGCGTGTTCAACGTCCTTCTCCGGCGCGGCGCGTACACGCCGGAGGAGCGCGCCGCCCACGACAAGGCGCGCCGACTGCTCGATCTTCTCGAACTGGACAAGCTGCGCGGAGCGCTCGCCGCCACATTGTCCGGCGGCCAGAAGAAGCTCCTCGAACTCGGCCGCGCCCTGATGCGCGATCCCAAGGTGGTGCTGCTCGACGAGATCGGCGCCGGCGTCAACCGCTCGCTGCTGCAACGCCTCGCCGACAAGATCCGCCAGATCAACGCCGACGCCGGCACGACCTTCTGTCTGATCGAGCACGATCTCGACTATGTGTCGCGCCTGTGCAGCGAGGTGACGGTGATGGCGCAGGGCCGCGTGCTGGCGCAAGGTTCGGTTGCGGACGTGCGCGCCGACGAGCGGGTGATCGAGGCGTACTTCGGCGGCGGCCGTTACGAGGATCCGCGATGACCGCGGCGCTGGCGGTCGAGGCGCTCACCGCCGGCTACGGCGGGCCGCCGATCATCGAGGCGGTGACCCTCGCCGTGGCCCCCGCCACCATCGCCGTGATCGTGGGGCCGAACGGCGCCGGCAAGTCGACGCTGCTGAAGTCGGTGTTCTCGCTGACGCAGATCACGTCGGGCCGGATCGTCTTCGAGGGGCGGGACATCACCGGGCTTCCAACCGCCCGCCTCGTGCCCATGGGCGTCGCCGCCGTGCCGCAGTCGCGCAACGTCTTTCCAAGCCTGACCGTCGCCGAAAATCTCGACATCGGCTCCTACGCCGCGCCGCCGAAGGACCGCGCGGCGCAGCAGGAGAAGGTGCTCGATCTGTTTCCCGATCTGCGCGCCGCGCTGAGCCGGCCGGCGGGAGAGCTTTCCGGCGGCCAGCGCCAGATGGTGGCCATCGGCCGGGCGCTGATGAGCGAACCTCGCCTGCTCCTGCTCGACGAGCCGACCGCCGGACTGTCGCCCGCCTACCTCGAACGCATCTTCGACCTGATCGCCGCCATCCGGGGGAGCGGCGTCACCGTTGTCATGGTGGAACAGAACGCCCGCCAGGCCCTGCGGATCGCCGACCAGGGGCACGTGCTCGTCAACGGCCGCAATTTCGTCTCTGGTACCGGCGCGGCGCTGCTGGCGGACGAGGACGTGCGCCGCGCCTTCCTCGGCGGGGTCGCCGCGGCATGATAGAGTTCGTCAATCTTCACCTCATTCCGGCGCTCATGCTCGGGTCGATCTATGCGCTGGGCGCGGTGGGCATCTCGATGCTGTTCGGCGTCCTGCGCTTCGCGCACTTCGCGCATGGCGACGTGATGACGCTCGGCGCCTACGGAACGCTGACCGCCGTATGGCTGATCGGCCTGCCGCCGCTGGCGGCGCTGCCGTTCGGGATTGCGCTGGCGGTCGCCGCCGCGCTCGCCATCGACCAGGCGTTCTACAAGCCGCTCCGGGCTTTGCCGACCATCTACACGGTGATCGCGTCGTTCGGCGTAGCGCTGATTCTGCGCTCGCTTGTGCAGCTCGTCTGGGGCGCGCAGAACGAGGTGTTTGTGCGCGGCGTCACTCCGCCGGTGGTGTTGTTCGACGCCGTTCGCGCGCCTGTCCTGCACCTCCAGGCGATCGCCATCACTGCGGTGATTGCGGTGGCGCTGCACCTGTTCCTGACCCGCTCGAAAACAGGGCGGTCCATGCGGGCGGTTTCGGACGATCCCGAACTCGCCGCCGTCGCCGGCCTTGAGGTGGAGAAGGTGGTGCGCGCCACCTGGATCATCGGCGCAAGCCTTGCCGCCGTGGGCGGGGTGCTGGCGGGGATGGACACCGATGTCCACTCCAATCTCGGCTGGAACCTGCTGTTGCCGATGTTCGCGGCCGCGCTGCTCGGCGGCATCGGCAAACCCATGGGCGCGCTCGCCGGCGGGCTGATCATCGGTCTCGTCGAGGAGCTTTCCACCTATCCGTGGATCGGCGACGATCCGCTGGTGTCGCCCGGCTACAAGTCGGCGGTGGCGTTTCTGGCGATGGTGGTGATCCTGGTGTTCCGGCCGCAGGGCATCTTCCGGGGAAGGCTGTTCTGATGGCGCTCGAAGGGCTGTTCTTCTACTTCGTCGCCTTCATGATCACCGGCGGCGTCTACGCCATTCTGTGTCTTGCGCTCAACGTGCAATGGGGCATGGGCGGGCTGTTCAACGCCGGGATCGCCGGCTTCTACGCGGTGGGGGCCTACACCTCGGCCATTCTGACCGCGGCCGCCTCGGACAAGCACCTCGGGGGGTTCGAACTGCCCGTTCCGCTGGGCCTCGCCGGCGCGTGCGTCACGGCGGGGTTCGCCGGGTGGCTGGTGGCGAAGATCTGCGTCCGGCTCAAGAGCGACTACCTCGCCATCGCCTCGATCGGCATCGCGGAGATTCTTCGCCTGGTGATCGTGAACGAGGCATGGCTGACCAACGGATCGCTGGGCGTCTCCAACATCCCGCGCCCGTTCGACGGCGTGGTGCAGGGACGGCCCGCTGATCTCGTGTTGCTCGTGGTGGTGTGGCTCGTCGTCGCCGCCGTCTGGGCGTTCTGCAACCGGCTCCACGACAGCCCCTGGGGACGGGCGCTGCGCGCCATCCGCGACAACGAGGAGGCGGCGGAGGCCGTGGGCAAGGACGTGGAGCGGTTCCGGGTGCAGACGTTCGTCATCGGCTGCGCGCTGATGGGGCTCGCCGGCGCGCTCACCGCCCACTACTTCAAGTTCCTGTCGCCAACCGCCACCGAACCGCTGGTGATCTCGTTCCTCACCTGGGTGATGCTGATGGCCGGCGGCAGCGGCAACACGAAGGGCGCGGTGGCGGGCGCCCTTGGCGTCTGGGCGATCTGGTCGCTGACCGAGATCGTCACCAACCGCTTGCCGCCGGACTGGGCGACGCGGTCGTCCTACATCCGCATGCTGCTCGTGGGGCTGCTGCTCCAGGTGGTGTTGCAGCGCTACCGGCAGGGCCTGTTTCCCGAGCGGCCGCCGCCGGTCCCTTACGAAAAGTAGAGCCCGCCGCCCCTCGACAGGCCGCAGCGAGCGTGGAATACAACGGTCGTCATGAGTGCCGAAGCGCTATGCCGATGATCTGCCGCCGGGTCGCAGATATCGCCTTGTACCTGGAACCAGAGTCCACGCTGTGGTCTTCCCTTGAGGCGACGGCCGTCGAGATGGCCCCGGCGCCGCTTGGCCTCCAGCCCACGGCCTATGTGATCGTGTCCTGGACCGACCGGCCCTACGGCGAACTCCCCGGCCTGTCCGTGGCGGCGGCGCACGATGGCGCACGAATCGCGGTGAGGCTGGAGTGGCCCGACGCCACCCGGGACGACGGCAAGGGCGAAGCGTTTCCCGACGGCGCGGCGATCACGTTTCCGGTGGCGGGCGACCCGATCCTCGTGCAGATGGGTTCGCCAGATGCGCCCATCCACGCCGTTCAGTGGCAGGCCCGCGACAACGCGACGCGCTCCGTCCTGATGACCGGAATCGGCTCCTCCCGGCCGGGACCGTCCGTGGCGGAGGCGGGCAAGGGCGCCTATGGTGACGGTTCATGGCGGCTGGTGCTGTCGCGCTCGCTCGCCACACCGGAGGGCGGCGCGGCGCTGGCGCCGGGACAGCCCTCGCGCATCGGCGTCGCCGTGTGGAACGGCAGCAACCAGGAACGCGCCGGCATCAAGGCGGCGTCGGTGGACTGGGTGGATTTCCAACTCGAACCCTGAAGGACAGCACGGATATGGCCATCGACAAGCGCCAGGTCGCCATGGTGATGGACCTGAACAAGTGCATCGGGTGCCAGACCTGCACCATCGCCTGCAAAACCCAGTGGACCAGCCGCGAGGGCATGGAAGGCATGTGGTGGAACCAGGTCAACACCATGCCCGGCCAGGGCACGCCGCGCGACTGGCGGACCTCCGGCGGCGGGTTCGACGCTGAGGGCAAGCCCCGCCCGGGCAAGCTGCCGGCGCAGGAGGACTTCGGCGAGCCGTTCGCGTTCGACTTCCAGAACGTGTTCTACGGCGGCAATCCCGGCGCGCCGCTGCTGCCGCAGGACGGCGATCCCAGCTGGGGCGTGAACTGGGACGAGGACCAGGGCGCGGGCGAATACCCCAACGCCTACTACTTCTACATCCCGCGCATCTGCAATCACTGCACGAAGCCCGCCTGCATGGAGGCCTGTCCGCGCGGGGCCATCTTCAAGCGCGAGGAAGACGGCATCGTCGTCATCAACGAAGACCACTGCCGCGGCTTCCGCTTCTGTCAGGAGGCCTGCCCCTACAAGGAAATCTATTACAACGCGCTGGAGCACAAGTCGCAGAAGTGCCTGTTCTGCGCCCCGCGCATCGAGCAGGGCGTGGCGACCGCCTGCTCGCGCCAGTGCCCGGGGCGGGTGCGCTTCCTCGGCTTCCTCAACGACGAGGCCGGGCCGATCCACAAGCTCGTCCACGTCTACAAGGTGGCGCTGCCGTTGCATCCCGAGTTCGGCACGCAGCCGAATGTGTTCTACATCCCGCCGCTGTCGCCGCCCGCCTTCGACAAGGACGGCAACCCCACCGGCAAGCCGCGCATCCCGCTCGAGTACCTGGAATCGCTGTTCGGCCCCGGCGTGCAGCACGCGCTCGACACCATCGAGGCGGAACGCCAGAAGCGGCGGCGCGGCGAGACGTCGGAGCTCATGGATATCCTGATCTCGCGCCGCTGGCTCGACATGTTCGGCCCCTTCGACAAGGCGCCGCGCGACATCGAGCAGGCGTTCCGCTGAAGGGACCGGCGCGGTGACCGGACTTTCGCGCCGCCAGTTCCTGAGAGCGGGCGCGCTCGCGGCGGCGGCGCTCGCGGCGCCGTCGTTCGTGGCGCGTTCGGGCGGCGGCGTGGCGAAAGCGGCGGCTGCGCCGCTTCCCTCCTACGGCGCATTCTTCGACATCTACAGGAAGCAGCTCGCCTTCGACAAACGGGTGCGCGGCACCCACCTCATCAACTGCTGGTACCAGGCGCACTGCGCGTTCGACGTCTACGTGCGCGACGGAATCGTATTCCGCGAGGAGCAGGCCGCCGACTATCCGCAGCTCGCGCCCGAATACCCGGACCTCAACCCGCGCGGCTGCCAGAAGGGCTCCTGCTTCTCGCAGCGCATGTACGAGGAGAACCGCCTGCTCTACCCGATCCGCCGGGTGGGCGAACGCGGCGGCGGGCGCTGGCGGCGCGTCTCGTGGGACGAGGCGCTGGACGCCATCGCCGACTCCTGGCTCGACGTGCTGGCCGAAGAAGGCGCGAGCGACCGGGTGATCTGGGATCTGGGCGCCAGCATCAATGTGGGCGCGGCGAATGCCGGCCAGGCGCGGCTCGCCATGCTCACGCACTCGATCAGCCTCGACTCCAACTCCTCGAACGGCGACGGCCATCGCGGCGCGTTCGAGACGTTCGGCAACATCTACATGGAGCGCTCGCTCGAAGACTACTTCCGCTCCGACCTGATTCTCGTCTGGGGCTGCAACCCCATCGTCACCTCGATCCCCAACGCGCACTTCTTTCTGGAGGCGAAGTACAACGGCTCCGAGCTGGTGGTGATCTCGCCCGACTACAGCCCCTCCGCCATCAAGGCCGATTTGTGGGTGCCGCTGAAACCGGGCTCCGACGCGGCGCTGGCGCTCGCCGTCTGCCGCCGCATCGTCGAGGAAGGCCATGTGGACGAGGCGTTCGCCAAGGAGCAGACCGACCTGCCGCTTCTCGTGCGCGCCGACACCGGCCGGTTCCTGACCTCGCAGGACGTGTTCGTGCTGGGCAAGGCGGACGAATTCGTGATGCTCGACGAGACCGGCGAACTCGTGCCCGCCCCGCAACACAACCTTGCGCTCAAGGATCTCGATCCACGCCTGGAGGTGGACCAGTTCGCGCCGCTGCTCGACGGCGGCTCGGTGCGTGTCCGTTCCGTGTTCTCGCTGTTGCGCGAGCGCCTTCGGCCGTACACGCCGGAAGCAGTCTCCGGCATGTGCGGAACCTCCGCCGCGCTCATCAACACGCTCGCCGACAAGATCATCGCCGCCAAGGCGCTGTCGAACGTGTCGGGTTCGAGCATGAACAAATACTTCCACGGCAATCTGACCGAGCGCGCGATGATCCTGATCTGGGCGCTCAAGGGTCACATCGGCAAGCCGGGCGCGGGGTATTCGGCGTTCTCGTTCCTCGCCAACGACGGCTGGGAGGATTACGTCTCCGGGCTGCGGACCGGCGAGCGCGCCACCTTCGGCGCGGAGATCGGCTCCGACCTGTTGTGGACGCTGGCGCGCGGACAAACGGCGGAGCAGTTCTTCAAGAAGCTGGGTCACGACGCGTTCGTCGACCCCGGCAGCGTCTTGCCGGTGTGGACCTCAAGCCATCTGTTCTGGCAGGTCCATGGCGGGGTGATCGACCTGGCCGAGAACGCCGACCAGTGGATACCGGGCCTCAAGGAGCCGATCCGCAAGGCGGTGGCGCATGCGCTCGACTCCGGCCGCCTGCCGCTACAGCCCCCGGCGGACAAGGAGCCGCGCATCCTGTTCCACTATTGCTCGAACCCGCTGCGTTCGGTGCGCGGCGCGCAAAAGCTGCTCGAAGTGCTGTGGCCCAAGCTCAAGACCATCGTCGCCATCGATTTCCGGCTCAATTCCACCTCGAAGCACGCGGACATCGTGCTGCCCGCCGCGGGCTGGTACGAGGTGACGGACCACAAGTGGGTGACGCCGCTGGTGCCGTTCAACCACGTCACCAACGCCGCGACCGAACCGCTGGGCGAAAGCAAGCCCGACTTCTGGATCTTCACGATGATCGCCAAGCACATCCAGAAGCGGGCGCGGGAGCGCGGCGTCGCCACCGTCGCCAGCCACCTCGGCAAGACGCTCCATCTCGACACGCTCTACGACGACATGACGATGGGCGGCCGCTTCACCGAGAACGACACCGACAAGGCCGCGGGGGCGATCCTCGAACAGTCGAGCAACCTGTCGCATGTCTCGTGGGAGGAGCAGAAGGAGAAGGGCTACGCTCCCTACAGCGGCATTGGCATCTCGCCGCTGTCCATCGGCAACGCGGGCGAGATGGTTCCGGGCGAGCCGTTCGTGCCGCTCACCCGGCATACGCAGGGCAAGCAGCCCTACCCGACGCAAACGCGGCGCATCCAGTTCTACCTCGATTTCGAGACGTATCTGACCTACGACGAGCATCTGCCGCGCTACAAGGAGCCGCCGAAGATGGGTGGCGACTATCCGCTGATGATGACCGGCGGCCACGAGCGCTGGTCGATCCACGGCGTCTGGCGCGACAACAAGAGCATGCTCCGGCTCAACCGTGGGTCGCCGTTCATGGTCGTCAACAGCGAGGACGCCACGGCGCGGGGCATCGCCGACGGCGACTGGGTGCGCGCCTGGAACGACGTCGGCGACTTCTACATCCGCGTGAAAGTGGCGCCCGGCGTGCGGCCTGGCTCCACCATCCTCTATCACGCCTGGGAGAACTACCAGTTCCCGGGCGGCAAGTGGCCGCGTCTCGTGTCGCCCTCGGCGATCAACCCGGTGGAGCTTTCCGGCGGCCACCCGCATCTCAAGTTCGGGATGCTGGAGGGTCAGCCGGGCGCGTTCGACCGTGACACACGCATCGAGATCCGGCGGGTGGACCGCCTGGAGATCGACCGCATGACCGGCCGCGCCTGACCGCCGGATGTCCCGCAGCGCGCTGGAACGCAGCCAGATCTACCGCGCGTTCGCAGCCGCCTTCCGAACGCCGGACGGCGGCGGCGAGCTGTTCGGGCCGGATGCGCTCCCGCCCCCGCCGCCGGACGCGGCCATGCTGTTCGTCGACACCTTCGACCCGGCGCTCGGCAAGGACGCGGTGTCGCTGTGCGGCCGAAGCTGGCTGAAGCGCGAGCAGGCCGACCTGTTCGAGGAGCTGGTGCGCTGGTACAGCTTCTTCGACCTGAAAAGGGCGGGATCGGCGGAATTGCCGGACCATATCGCGGTGGAACTGGATTTCATGCATTTCCTGGCCTGGCGCGAACACCTGCACGACGGTGACGCCGAGGCGATCGCATCGCTCCGGCGCGCCCAACGGGACTTCGTGTCGCGCCACCTCCAACCGGTGGCGGCGGGGCTGGCATCGGCGCTGGCTCACCGCGCCGACCGCTACGCCGTGGCGCCGCGGCTCCTCTCGGCTTTTCTCGACGAGGAGCTGGCGGCGCTGGGAAGCGCGCCATGATGTTTCTGAGGCCCGCGCGGCCCGACGTTCCGCTGGCCGATGTTGCGGCGGCGGTGGCGCAGCGCCACGGCTTCAGCGGCGATCTCAAGCCGCTGTACGGCGAGCGCGACCAGGGCTTTCGCCTCGATGCGCAGGACGGGCGGCGGCTTCTCGTCAAGGTGATGAACGACGCCGAGCCGGACGCGGTGGTCGCGGCGCAGGTCGCCGCCCTGTCCCACCTCGAACGCCAGGCCCCGGCGATCACCGTGCCGCGCGTGATCCCGGACCTCGATGGCGCCGCGATCACGCGCTTCACCGACGGCGCGGGCGTTCGCCGCCGGATGGTGGCGCTGACGTGGATCAACGGCGTCGTTCTCGAGGAGACGCCCGTGACGCGCCCGCTCGCAGAAAGCCTGGGCCTCGCCGTTGCGCACCTGGGGCGGGGCCTGCGCGGCTTCTGGCACGAGGGCTTGCGGCATCGCCCGCTCTTGTGGGACGTGCGCGAGATCGGCCGCATCGCGCCGTTGATCGACAGGATCAGCGGCGGTGAGGCGCGCGCGCTGGTGGAGCGGGTGGTGAGGCGGTTCACCGGCGAGACGGCGCCGCGTCTTGAAGCCTTGCGGCTCCAGGCCATCCACAACGACGCCGGAGCGCACAACGTCGTGGTCTCGCCGGACGGCGGCGCCGTCGCCGGCGTCATCGACTTCGGCGACATGGTGCAGGCGAGCCTGGCGCAGGATCTGTCGACGACGCTCTCCGATACGCTGATGGGAACCCCCGAGGCGCTCGGCGATCTTCTCGCGCCGATGGTTGAGGCCTACGGCCGGGTGACGCCGCTTGAAGCGGACGAGATTGCGGTTCTCCATCCGCTGACCGCCGCGCGCGCCGCGATCACCGCCATCGTCACCGCATGGCGGCGAACGGAAGACCCCGGCGCGGACGACTACATGGCCCCTTACGAGCACGCCGCCGTCGCCTTCATCGACGCCGTGGAAACCCTGGGGGCCGCCCGGTTCACCCGCCTCGCCGAGGGCAAGCCGGCCAGCCCGCCGGCGGCGTCTGACACGGAGGATGCGTCCGTTCCGGCCCTGCTGGCGCGGCGCGAGCGGCTGATGGGCAAAGGCCTGCCGCTGTTCTATTCGCCGCCGTTGCACATCGTCGAAGGGGCCGGCGTATGGCTCACCGCCGCCGACGGCCGCCGTTACCTCGACTGCTACAACAACGTCCCGCACATCGGCCATTGTCACCCGCATGTCGTCGAGGCTGTCCGGCGGCAGGCGGGGCGCCTCGCCACCAACACGCGCTACCTGTTCAGCGAAGTGCTCGATTACGCCGAGCGGCTCATCGCGACGCTGCCGCCGGGCGACTGGCGCTGCCTGTTCGTCAATTCGGGAAGCGAGGCCAACGACCTCGCCTGGCGGATGGCGAAGGCGCATACCAGGCACAGCGGCGGGCTGGCGATGGAGTTCGCCTACCACGGCATCAGCGAGGCGACCGACGCGTTCTCACCGTCCGCCGACATCGTTGAGATCGACCGGCCGCACATGCGCTATCTGCCGCCGCCCGACACCTATCGTGGCCGCTATCGGGACAGCGATGCCGACGCCGTCGCCGTATGCGTCGCCGCGGCGCAGGCGCAGATTGACGATCTGCGCGCCAGCGGGTTTGGCGTGGCGAGCCTCATCCTTGATTCGTGTTTTCTCACCAATGGCGTGCTCACCCCGCCGCCGGCGTATGTGCAGGGGGTGGTCGCCGCCGTGCGGACAGCCGGGGGTTTGTTCATCGCCGACGAAGTCCAGTCGGGTTTCGGCCGGATGGGCGGCGAGATGTGGGGCCATCGCGTCCATGGCGTCGAGGCCGACATCGTCACGCTCGGCAAGCCCGCCGGAAACGGCTTCCCGCTGGGCGTGACCATCGCGCGCGCGCCGATCGTCGAGGCGCTGCTCCGGCGGACCGCTTTCTTCTCCACCTTCGGCGGCAACAACGTCGCCTGCGCGGCCGGGCTGGCGGTGCTCGACGTGATCCAGCGCGAAGACCTTCCCGCGCGCGCCGCCGTCACCGGATTGCATCTGAAGGCGCGGCTGGAGAACCTGAAGGAGCGCCACGCCATCGTTGGCGACGTGCGCGGGCGGGGCCTCGTGCTTGGCGTCGATCTGGTGAAGGACCGCGCCAGCCGTGAACCATATCCGCAGATCGTGCCGC
>DAIODI010000064.1:0-13575 GCA_036746875.1 Aestuariivirgaceae bacterium
TGGAGAGCCGCTCGTCCCACAGCAGCACCGGCAGCGCCGTGAGCCGCTCCAGATTACGGACGAAGGCGCGCGTCGACTGTGCGCGCGGACCTTCCGTGCCGTCCATGTTGACGGGCAGCCCGACGACGAACGCCGCCGCCTTCTCGCGGGCCGCAAGATCGAGAAGCGCCGCCGCGTCGGCGGTGAATTTCGTGCGCCGGATCACCAGCCGCGCCGTCGCCACCGTGCGCAGCACGTCGGACACCGCGACGCCGATGGTTTTGGCGCCGAGGTCGAGGCCGATCAACGGGGCGGGGCCATGGAGCAGGGCGGCGAGATCTTCGGGCGAGGCGAGCGGCATCGCGACCGCTTATGCGTCCGCCGCCGGGGCTTGCCAAGGGTGGAGGGGCGGGCTGATATGGCGCATCCCTCGCATCGCCAAGGAGCCCCGCCCATGAAGATCACCTGGCTTGGACATTCCGCATTCCGACTCGACATGAACGGCGCCTGCGTGCTGATCGATCCGTTCCTCACCGGCAATCCCGTGTGCAGGACTTCCGTTGCGGACGCCTCGAAGGGCGTCACCCACGTTGCGCTGACGCACGGGCACGACGACCACCTCGGCGACACCGCCACCATCTGCAAGGCGACCGGCGCGACCTTGATCGCGGTGTGGGAGATCGTGGCGCATCTCGGCGGGCAGGGAGTGGAGAAGGCCGAGCCCGCCAACACCGGCGGCACGATCCACGCGGGCGCCTTCGACATCTCGTTCGTGCGCGCCGATCATTCCTCGTCGTCGGGCGGCGTCTACCTCGGCAATCCGTGCGGGGTGGTCGTGCGCGAAACCGCCACGGGCAAAACCGTTTACCACATGGGCGACACCGATATCTTCGGCGACATGGCGCTGATCGACGAGCTCTGTCGTCCGCAGGTCGGCATCGTGCCGATCGGCGACCGCTTCACCATGGGCCCGAAGACGGCGGCGCTCGCCTGCCGGCGGTTCTTCGACTTCGATGTGATCCTGCCGTGTCACTACGCCACCTTCGGGCTTCTGGAGCCGAGCGCCGAGCCGTTCGTCAAGGCCATGGGCGAGGACGGCGCGAAGGTGAAGGCGATCGACCCGGGCCAATCCATCGCGGTGTGACGATGCCACGCGACGGCGAAGCATGGCCCGTCGGTCCGCCGGTCGAGAGGCCGCCGGGGCTTTCGCCCGACCGGCGGATGCTTTTCGGCCGGACCGTCAATGTCGATCCGGTGGACGTGAAACGGCACGCCTTCGATCTGCACCAGTCGTTCCAGAACGATCCCGGCGGCCGCATCTGGACCTACATGGGGTATGGGCCGTTCGCCAGCTACGAGGCGTTCCGCGACTGGCTGGCGCAGCGCCAGGCTTCCGCCGATCCGCTGTTCTACGCGATCGTTCCGAAGGCGACCGGCAAGGCCGCCGGCATGGCGGCGCTGATGCGGATCACCCCCGACCACGGGGTGATCGAGATCGGCCATATCTGGTTCTCGCCGGCCCTCCAGCAGACGCGCGAGGCAACGGAGGCGCTGTTCCTGCTGATGCGGCACGCCCTCACCGGCCTCGGCTACCGGCGGCTCGAATGGAAGTGCGATGCGCTGAACGCGCCCTCGCGCCGCGCGGCGGGGCGCCTCGGTTTCACCTTCGAGGGCGTGTTCCGCCAGCACATGATCGTCAAGGGCAGAAACCGCGACACCGCCTGGTTCTCGATCATCGACCGGGAGTGGCCGCCCATCGAGCGGGCGTTCCTCGCCTGGCTCGCCGACTCCAACTTCGACGCGCAAGGACGCCAGCGCAAGGCGTTGCGGGTGCGGGAGGCGCGTGGTACTCACCCGGCCTGATTTCGGAAGGCTCGCGGGCGAAAAGGCCGCCTGCGCCAAGGCGCAAGAGTTCCCATGTCGGTCGATCAGAATACGGTGCGGCGCATCGCCCGCCTCGCCCGCCTCAAGGTGGACGAGGCGGACGTGCCGAAGCTCGAAGGCGAGCTCAACGCGATCCTGAAGTGGATCGAGATGCTGAACGAGGTCGACGTTGCGAACGTCGAGCCGCTGACCTCCGTCGTCGCCATGAAGATGAAGATGCGCGACGACGTGGTGACGGACGGCGCCATCCCGGCGAAGGTCACGGCGAACGCGCCGGGTGCCGAAGACGGCTTCTTCACCGTGCCGAAGGTGGTGGAGTGATGGCCGATCCGACCGCCTTGACCATCGCCGAGGCTCGCGCCGCGCTGGCCGCCCGGACGCTCTCGGCGGTTGAGCTGACGCAAGCCTATCTCGTCGCCATGGAGAAGGCGCGAAGCCTCAACGCCTACATTGTCGAGACGCCGGAGCGGGCGCTCGCCATGGCCAGGGAGTCCGACGCGCGGCTGGCGAGCGGCGCAGGCGGGCCGCTTGAAGGCATCCCGCTCGGCATCAAGGACCTGTTCGCCACCGAAGGCGTCCACACCCAGGCGGCGAGCCATATCCTCGACGGCTTCCGGCCGCCGTACGAATCGACCGTGACCGCCAACCTGTGGCGCGACGGCGCAGTGATGCTGGGCAAGCTCAACATGGACGAGTTCGCCATGGGCTCGTCCAACGAGACATCGTACTACGGACCGGTCATCAACCCGTGGCGGGCCAGGAACGCCAACCGCAACCTCGTGCCCGGCGGGTCCTCGGGCGGCTCGGCGGCGGCGGTGGCGGCGCACATCTGCGCGGGGGCGACCGCGACCGACACCGGCGGGTCGATCCGCCAGCCCGCCGCCCTCACCGGCACGGTGGGCATCAAGCCGACCTACGGGCGCTGCTCGCGCTGGGGCATCGTCGCCTTCGCCTCCTCGCTCGATCAGGCGGGGCCGATCGCCCGCGATGTGCGCGACGCGGCGATCCTGCTCGGCTCGATGGCGAGCGTGGATGCAAAGGACACCACCTCGGTCGATGCGCCGGTCCCCGATTACGAGGCGGCGGTGGAGCGCGGCGTGAAGGGCCTGCGCATCGGCATCCCGAGGGAATACCGCATCGACGGCATGCCGCCAGACATCGCGCGGCTTTGGGACGAGGGCGCGCGCTGGCTTAAGGAGGCGGGCGCCGAGATCGTCGAGATCTCGCTGCCGCACACGAAGTACGCGTTGCCGGCCTACTACATCGTCGCGCCGGCCGAAGCCTCCTCCAATCTCGCCCGCTACGACGGCGTGCGGTACGGCCTGCGCGAGCCCGGCCACGACGTGGTGGACATGTACGAGGCGACCCGCGCGGCCGGCTTCGGCAAGGAAGTGCGCCGCCGCGTGCTGATCGGGACCTATGTGCTCTCGGCGGGCTACTACGACGCCTACTATGTGCGCGCCCAGAAGATCCGCACCCTGATCAAGCGCGACTTCGACACGGCGTGGAGCCAGGTGGACGCGGTCCTGACCCCTTCGACGCCGGGGCCTGCGTTTGCGCCGGGCGAGATCACCGATCCGGTGCAGATGTACCTGTGCGACATCTTCACCGTCACCGTGAATATGGCGGGACTGCCCGGCATCTCGGTTCCCGGCGGGGTGACGGACGAGGGCCTGCCGCTGGGGCTTCAGCTCATCGGCAAGCCGTTCGACGAAGCGACGCTGTTCGCCGGCGCCCGCGTCATCGAGCGCGCCGCCGGGCGGTTCGTCGCGCCGCGCTGGTGGGCGTGAGCGCCCGGAGAAGGAGGCCTTGGTGATTCGCGCCCTGTCGATTGCCGCCGTCCTTGCTCTTGGCGCGCTCGCGCCGGCCGCGCCCGCCGTGGCGCAGGGTTTCTCCTGCGACGAGTTGAAGGACGACTACGCCCGCACCGTGAAGCCGAAGCTGTCGCGGGTGGTGTCGCGCAACCCCACCGTCGCCAACATGTACCTGAAGAACCTGAACGCCATCCAGAAGGGCGAGAACCCGACGCCCGAGGAGCTTGAGGCGGCGCACGCGAGCACGCTTGCCGGATGCGACAAGGGAGCGGGGGCGGAAAGCTGCAAGAGCTTCGCCAACGAGATGCTGGTGGCCGCGAAGCTATCCTACGAGGTGAACAAGAAGTGGGCGCTGGCGGGCTGCCCGGGCACGCTCACTTCTTCGAGGAAGGTCGGCGGCGACAATTGACCGCCCGCGCCGTTGTGGCGGTGATGCCACAGCCATGACTTTTCTGCACGCCCGGGCGGGCGCCGCCACAATCCTTCTTCTTTCCGCCCCAAAAGGCCAATAGCGTTATTTTGCAAGCGGCGATGGAAAGTCCGCCGATATGCTGGGCTTGTGCGGGTTTGGCGGCCGGTTCGTCCGGTTAACCAAACCGGCATGAGGCGAGCAGTCCGGACGGACTTCACCGGGTTCGATTAACGGTCCATGCGCCCCTGTTGTGACAATGAGGGCACAGGGCCGAGCAGGGAGTTTTTTGTCCATCATGGACGCCAAGACGCCGATCAAGTCCCGCCTGCCCAGCCGGCATGTCACCGAGGGGCCAAGCCGCGCCCCGCACCGCTCCTACTATTACGCCATGGGTCTGACCCGCGAGCAGATCCACCAGCCGTTCGTCGGCGTCGCGTCGTGCTGGAACGAGGCCGCGCCGTGCAACATCGCGCTGATGCGCCAGGCGCAGGCGGTGAAGAAGGGCGTGGCGGCCGCCAACGGCACGCCGCGCGAGTTTTGCACCATCACCGTCACCGACGGCCTGGCCATGGGCCACCAGGGGATGAAGTCGTCGCTGCCGTCGCGCGAGGTGATCGCCGACTCGGTCGAGCTGACGATGCGCGGCCACAGCTACGACGCGCTCGTCGGGCTTGCCGGCTGCGACAAGTCGCTGCCCGGCATGATGATGGCGATGTGCCGGCTCAACGTGCCGTCGATCTTCATTTACGGCGGCTCGATCCTGCCCGGCACTTTCAAGGGCAAGCCGGTGACCATCCAGGACGTGTTCGAGGCGGTTGGTCGCCACTCGGTCGGCGCCATGTCGGACGAAGACCTCGATGAGCTGGAGCAGGTCGCCTGCCCGTCCGCCGGCGCGTGCGGCGCCCAGTTCACCGCCAACACCATGGCGACGGTCTCCGAGGCCATCGGCCTTGCGCTGCCGTACTCGGCGGGCGCGCCTGCGCCCTACGAGATCCGCGACCGGTTCTGCATGACGGCGGGCGAGCAGATCATGGAGCTCGTCCGCCGCAACATCCGCCCGCGCGACATCGTCACCCGCCAGGCGCTGGAGAACGCCGCCACCGTGGTCGCCGCGTCCGGCGGCTCCACCAACGCGGCGCTGCATCTGCCGGCGATCGCGCACGAATGCGGGATCGCGTTCGACCTCTTCGACGTGGCGGAGATCTTCAAGCGCACGCCCTACATCGCCGATCTCAAGCCTGGCGGGCGTTACGTCGCCAAGGACCTGTTCGAGGCCGGCGGCATCCCGCTGCTGATGAAGACCCTGCTTGAGCACGGCTACATGCACGGCGACTGCATGACCGTCACCGGCCGGACGATGGCCGAGAACATGGCGGCCGTGAAATGGAACCCGGACCAGGACGTGGTGCGCCCGGCCAACGACCCGATCACCAGAACCGGCGGCGTCGTCGGATTGAAGGGCAACCTCGCGCCGGACGGGGCGATCGTGAAGGTCGCCGGCATGAAGAACCTCAAGTTCTCCGGTTCCGCCCGCTGCTTCGACACCGAGGAAGCCTGCTTCGAGGCGGTTTCCGGGCGGCAGTACAGGGAAGGCGAGGTGCTGGTCATCCGCTACGAGGGTCCGCGCGGCGGCCCCGGGATGCGCGAGATGCTGGCGACCACCGCCGCGCTTTACGGCCAGGGCATGGGCGACAAGGTGGCGCTGATCACCGACGGGCGGTTCTCCGGCGCCACGCGCGGCTTCTGCATCGGCCATGTCGGGCCGGAAGCGGCGGTGGGCGGACCGATCGCGCTGATCCGCGACGGCGACATCATCTCGCTCGACGCGGAGGCGGGGGCGCTGTCGGTGAACGTGTCCGACGAGGAATTCGCAGCGCGGCGCAAGGCGTGGGCGCCGCGCGACAACGGCTGCGGTTCGGGGGCGTTGTGGAAGTTCGCGCAGGAGGTGGGTCCGGCCCGCAACGGGGCCGTCACCCATCCGGGGGGCGCAAAAGAGGGCGTGTGTTATGCGGATGTGTAAGGCGGGGCAGGGGAGCCTCGGGGCAGCGTTGCGTTTGGCCGCAGTGGCCGTGGCGTTGCCGCTGGCCGGGGCCGGCGGCGCGCTTGCCCAGACTGCGGCGGCGGACTCCTTCGGCGCGCAGTTCTATTCGTTCGTGCCGGCGGCGCCCACCATCGAGACGCCCAAGGCCAACGACCTGTCGCTCTGGCAAAACGATTACAAGACCGGGCAGACCGCCTACCGCGACGGCGATTTCGCCACCGCGCTCGGTCACTTCCAGCGGGCGGCCGAAGCCGGCAGCCCCATGGCGAACTGGTATCTCGGCACGATGCACCGGCTCGGCCAGGGCGTACCCGCCGACGCCGGAAAGGCGTTCGGCTACTATCGCCAGGCGGCGATCGCCTACGATTCCGAACAGCCCAACACCCGGCTGATGCAGATGACGGTCGACTCGCTGGTGCGGGTCGGCGACGCCTACCGCGCGGGACTTGCCGCCGCCGGGATCGAGCGCGACGTGCAGCGCGCGCTCAACCTTTACACCATGGCCGCCGGCCACGGACATCCGGCGGCGCTTTACGGCATCGGCCTCGTCTACCTCGAAGGCGATGGCGTGACGCAGCGTCCCGACCAGGGCGTGAAGTGGCTGATGCGCGCCGCCCGCAAGCGCTACGCGCCCGCCGAAACGATGCTCGGGGACCTCTTCTGGGACGGCAAGATCGTCGAGCAGGACCGCACCCGCGCCATCATGTGGTACCGCCTCGCCCAGCAGCCCGCCCGGCCCGACGAGCAGGCGGCGATCCTGAGCCGCGTCGATGCGGTGATGTCGGCCGCGAGCGCCGAGGAACGCACGACCGGCGAGGCGCTCGCCACCCAGTGGTCGCAGCAGTACCCGGCGAACCTCGCCGACGGCCAGAACTGATCGTCGCCGGCGCCTCGGGCATCATCCCGCCACGCGGCCGCCGCTTGGCGGGCGGATGCCCTAAAGATCGAAGGTGGCCACTACGGGCACGTGGTCGGACGGGCGTTCCCAGCCGCGCACGTGCTTGTCCACCCGGCAGCCGGTGAGATGGTCGGCGGCCTGGGGCGACAGCAGCAGGTGGTCGATGCGGATGCCGTTGTTCTTCTGGAACGCGCCGCCCTGGTAGTCCCAGAACGTGAACGGCTGGCCCGAAGGATCGGCGGCGCGCAGGGCGTCGGTGAAGCCAAGGTTGAGCAGCTCGTGGAATTTTGCGCGCGTTTCGGGCTGGAACAGAGCATCGTTGAGCCAGTCGTCCGGGCGCCTCGCGTCATGGGCCTCGGGGATGACGTTGAAGTCGCCCGCCAGCACGAGATTTTCCTCAAGCTTCAGGAGATCGCGGGCGTGAGCGTTCAGCCGGTCCATCCAGGCGAGCTTGTATGCGAACTTCTCCGTGCCCGTCGGGTTGCCGTTCGGCAGGTAAAGCCCGCAGCCCCGCACCACCGCGCCCTGCTGCGAGGTGGTGACCACCTCGATCCAGCGCGAATGGGCGTCGCTGCCGTCGTTGCCCGGAAGGCCGGCGCTCTGGTCGTCGATCGGGCGGCGCGACAGCACGGCGACGCCGTTGAACCCCTTCTGGCCGTGGACGGCGGCGTTGTACCCCAGGTCGCCGACGGCGTCGCGCGGGAACGCCTCGGTCTCGCACTTGATCTCCTGCAGGCACACCACATCGGGCCTCGCCTCCTTCAGCCACTGCGTGAGCGCGTCGAGCCTCGCCTTGACGCCGTTGACGTTGAAGGTGGCGATGTCCATGCGCGGGTCTTGGAGCCGGACGGCGGCCGCGTTCAGACCGAGAACGACGTGCCGCAGCCGCACGAGGCGGTGGCGTTGGGATTCCTGATCCGGAACTGCGCGCCGATCAGGCCGTCCTCATAGTCGAGCTCCGAGCCCTGAAGGTAGACGAGCGAGGTGGAATCGATCACAACCGTCGCGCCGTCCCGCGTCACCGCGACGTCGTCGGGGTCGCGCTTCTCCGTGAGGCCGATGTCGTACTGGAACCCCGAACAGCCGCCGCCGAGCACCTGGATGCGCAACGCCACCTTGTCCGGTTCGGTCGCGATGATCTCGCGGATGCGCGAGGCGGCGCGGTCGGAGACGGAGATGCCTTCTGCCATGGGTCGAGGTCCGGTGGTTGCCGAGATGACGCCAATTAAGTCGACCCGGCAGGCGGATTTGTCAACATGAGGGCTCTGGCGGCGTGGGCCGCGGACCCGGCGAAGAGCCGCGGCCGGGCGGTGGCGGAGCCGGAAAGCCCGCCCCGATCGCCCTACCAGCGCGACCGCGACCGGGTGATCCACTCGACCGCGTTCCGCCGCCTCAAGCACAAGACCCAGGTGTTCGTGGCCCACGAGGGCGACCATTTCCGCACCCGGCTCACCCACTCGCTGGAGGTGGCGCAGGTGGCGCGCTCCATCGCGCGGGCGCTGGCGCTCGACGAAGACCTCACCGCAGCCCTGGCGCTGGCCCACGACCTTGGCCATACCCCCTTCGGCCACGCCGGCGAGGCCGAACTCGACCGGCTGATGACGGACTACGGCGGGTTCGACCACAACGCGCAAGGCTTGCGCATCGTCACCCGGCTCGAACGGCGCTACGCCGCCTTCGACGGCCTCAACATGACGATGGAGACGCTGGAAGGGCTGATCAAGCACAACGGCCCGTTGCCCGCGCCGGACGGGCGGCCGCTGAACCGCGACGGCCGGGGCCTGCCGCAAACCATCACCGAGCTCGCCCGTGCGTGCGCCATCGACCTCGCGACCTGCGCGTCCGCCGAAGCCCAGGTCGCCGCCATTGCCGACGACATCGCCTATAACGCCCACGACATCGACGACGGCCTGCGAGCGCAACTGTTCGACGTGATCGACCTGGGCGACGTGCCGCTCGCCGGTGAGGCGCTGTCGGACGTGCTGCGCGCCTGGCCGAAGCTCGACCAGGCGCGGCTGGTGCACGAGACGGTGCGGCGCGTCATGTCGGCGATGATCAACGACGTGATCGCCGAGACGCAGCGCGGGTTGAGGGCGGGGCGGGTGCAAGGCCCGGCCGATGTGACGGCGCGCGCCGAACCGGTGGTGCGCTTCTCCGCCCAGATGCGCGAGAACAACCGGGTGCTGCAGGCGTTCCTGTCGCGCCGCATGTACCGGCACGAGCGGGTGATGGAGCGCATGGGGCGCGCCCGGCGCCTGGTGCGCGACCTGTTCGAGGCCTACATGGCCGACGAGAGCCTGATCCGCACCGGCGAGGGCCCCAGCGCCTCCGGCCACGCCCGGCGCGTGTGCGACTACATCGCCGGGATGACCGACACCTTCGCCATCGAGCAGCATCGCCGGCTGTTTGACCTCGATCCGCTTTTCCGTTAACGCCACCGGCGGCCGGTCTTCGGGGGTTAGCTTGAACATTTTTGCCGATTTCGCGCGCATCGTGCGCGGCGAGCTGGATGCGCTCGCCGCCGAAGGCGCGTTGCCCCCGGGCCTCGACACCTCGCGCCTCGTCGTTGAGCCGCCGCGCGAGCGCGCCCACGGCGACGTCACCACCAACGCCGCGATGGTGCTCGCCAAGCAGGCGGGCAAGCCGCCGCGCGCCATCGCCGGGCTTCTGGCGGCGCGGCTCGGGATGCTGCCCGAGGTGACGAAGGTGGAGATCGCCGGGCCCGGGTTCGTCAACCTCACGCTCGCCGCCGCGTTCTGGCCGAAGGGCGGCGCGGCGGTCCTTCAGGCCGGCGAACGCTTCGGCGGCTCGACGATGGGCGCGGGCCGCAAGGTCAACGTCGAGTACGTGTCCGCCAATCCCACCGGGCCGCTTCATGTCGGGCACTGCCGGGGAGCTGTGTTTGGCGACGCGCTGGCGAACCTGTTCGAACGCGCCGGCTACGGCGTCACGCGCGAGTACTACATCAACGACGCCGGCGCGCAGGTGGACGTGCTGGCGCGCTCGGCCTACCTGCGCTATCGCGAGGCGCTGGGCGAGGCCATCGGCGCGATCCCCGCAGGGCTTTATCCGGGCGACTATCTGAAGCCCGTGGGCGAGGCTTTGGCGCGCGAGCATGGCGCGGCGTTGCTCGGCCAGGCCGAGGCCGCCTGGCTGCCGGTGGTGCGGGCCAGGGCCATCGCCATGATGCTCGACACGATCCGCGAGGATCTGGCGGCGCTGGGCATCCGCCAGGAGGTGTTCACGTCCGAACAGGCGCTGCACGCCTCCGGCGGAGTCGCCGCCACGCTCGACGACCTCAAGCAGCGCGGGCTCGTCTATGTCGGCCGGCTGCCGCCGCCCAAGGGCGAGGCGCCCGAAGACTGGGAAGACCGCGACCAGACGCTGTTCCGCACCACCGCCTACGGCGACGACATCGACCGGCCGCTGCTCAAGTCGGACGGGTCCTACACCTACTTCGCCTCCGACGTGGCCTACGCGCGCGACAAGGTGAACCGGGGCTTCAGCAGGCTGGTCTACGTGCTCGGCGCCGACCACGGCGGTTACGTGAAGCGGCTGGAAGCGGTGGTTTCGGCGCTGTCGGGCGGCGCGGCGGCGGCTGATGTGAAGCTCTGCCAGCTGGTGAAACTGTTCCGGGGCGGCGAGCCGGTCAAGATGTCGAAGCGGGCCGGGGAGTTTGTGACGCTTCGTGACGTCGTGGATGAGGTCGGCCCGGATGTCGTGCGCTTCATCATGCTCTACCGCAAGAACGACGCGCCGCTGGACTTCGACTTCCAAAGGGTCACCGAGCAGTCGCGCGACAATCCGGTGTTCTACGTGCAGTACGCGCACGCCCGCATCTGCTCGGTGCTGCGGCACGCGCAAGCCGAAGTCGGAGACGGAATCGCCGCGGCCGAACGGCTGCCGCCGGACCGGCTTTCCATCCTCGCCGATCCGGCGGAGATCGAGGTCATGCGCCGCCTCGCCGACTACCCGCGGCTGGTGGAGGCGGCGGCGAGCGCCAGCGAACCGCACAGGATCGCTTTCTATCTCTATGATCTCGCAAGTGAATTTCACGCACTCTGGAACAAGGGCAAAGAGTCGCCGCATTTGCGGTTCATCGTTGCGGACGATCGAGGGATGACGGTTGCGCGGCTCGCATTCCTGCGCGCGATTCGGTATGTATTGGGCAACGGCCTGGGAATCCTCGGGGTCAGGCCAGTCGACGAAATGTAGTCACGGAAGACCGCGGACATGGATCAGGACTCATCCGACGGCGGTGGCGAGCGCCGCAACTGGCGCGAGCGACTGGGCATCGCCAAGGAGCCGCCGAAGGCGTCCCCGCCGGCGCTTTCGACGCCGGCCGGCGAGTTCAAGCCGGTATCGGCAAACGGCGAGGCAGCGCCGCCGCGGGCCGAGCCGCGCCTGGGCGCGGCTTCCGCCCGCCCCGCCGCCGCTCCGGCGGGCGCGGCCCAGCCGGGGACTCCCGTGCGGCCGGCGCCAATGGCCCCGCGTCCGGGGCAGCCCGTGCGTCCCGCCGCCGCTCCGGCCGCGCCGGTCCGGCCGGCAGCCGCGCCGGCCACCCGCCCGCCGCCGGCGCAAGCCGTCGCGCGTCCGGCTGCGCCGCGGCCCGGCGCCTCCGCCACGCCTGCGCCAGGCGCGGCCGCGTCCGCGACAAGCAACGACGAATTCGCCGACCGCCTCCGCCAACAGCGCGAGACGGCCGAAAGGCTCGCCCAGCAGCGCGCCGAAGCCCGCGCGCAGCAGCTCGCCGCCGGTACGCCGTCTCCCCCCGTCGGCACGACGCCCCCGGGCGAAAAGCCCCGCTTCACGTTCGCGCCCGAGGAGCTGGAGCAGGGACCGCCGCTCGCCGCCGCACCGTCGGTGGCGCAGCCGGTGAGCCGCCCGCAAGGCCAGTGGGCGCCGGGCTATCCGCCGCTGCCGGGCCCGCCGCCCGGCGGCTACCAGCGGCCCTCGACGCCATACCCTTACGGCCAGCCGTACCTCCCGCAGAGCCGCCCCGGCGCGCCTCGCCCGGGCGGCTATCCGCCGCCGGAAGGCTGGGCCAGGCCGGGTGCGCCCCCCGGCGGCGTCTACCAGCCCGCCTATCAACCGCCGGAACCTACGGGGACTGACGTCGATGCGGACGCCGCCCGGGGCGAAGACGTCGCTTATCCCGATCACCTGCGGCCGGCGGCAAGACCGCGTCCGCCGGCGCCCCCCGTTCGGCGGTTGCCGCCGCCGGTGGACGATGATGGGTTTGACGCCGAGCCGGAAGCGCGCCCGACACGCCGGGCGCCGTCGCGGTCGGCGCGCGGGCGCGAGCTTGCCGCGCCACAGCGGTCCTACACCGAGTACGACGACGATTTCGACGAAGCGCCGCGCCGCCGCGGGCCGCTCTGGCTGCTGCTCGGACTGCTCGCCATCGCGCTCCTCGCCGGGGCGATGCTGTGGGCCTACTATCAGTATGCCGGCCGAACCGCCGGCGGTTTGACCGACGAGATCCCGGTGATCGCTCCCTCCGAGCAGCCGGTGAAGGCGACTCCCGATCCAGGCGCCGCCCCGCAGCCCCAGGGCGGTCCGTCGGTGACCCAGCCGCAGGGCCGCAAGCAGATCTACGATCGCATTCTCGGCGACGACGCCACCGAGCCGAACCGCGTGGTGCCGACTGAGGAACAGCCGGTGCCGCCGATCGCTCCGGCTCCCGTCGCGCCGCCGGGCGGGGAGATCATTGACCCGGCGCCCGTCGCGCCGCCTGCGCCCGGCCAGCAGGGGGGCGCAGGCCAGCCCGAGCCGCTGCCGCTGCCGCCGCCACCCGGCCAGCAGGGCGCGGCCGATCCTCCGCCGGTCCCGCCGACGGTGGAGGCCGCGTCGGCCTCCGCGACGGCCGCCGACGGGCAGGTCATGCAATCGACGACCGGCGGGGTGGCCACGCCCGCCGAAACCGCCGCCGCGACCGCCGCTGACGCGGTCGAGGAGGCCCCGGCGCCGCCGCCTCCGCCGAAGAAGGCCAAAGTCCCCGAGCCCGACACGGAAGCGATCGTCGCGGTCGAGGAGCCGCCGACTCCCTCCCCGAGCATCCAGTCCGGGGCGTTGGCGCCTCCGGATCCGGGCCAGGTTGCGGTCAACGCGCCGCTGCCGCTGCCTCCGCCGCCCGCTCCGCCGGGTCCCGCCGCCATCCAGCCCGCTCCTGCCCAGCAGGGCGGGCTGACTGGCCTGTTGAGCCAGTTCGGCAGTCAGTTCGGGGTCGGCGGCTCCGATACCGGCGCGGCTGCCGACGTGGCGGCCGCGCCGGCCGAAAATCAGCCGCGCAGGAAGTCGGTCAGGGACGCAGATCCGCTGGAGGGAACGCGCGCGCCGCTCAACTCGTCCGCCGTCGCTGAGGCGCCCGCGCAACCGCAGGCGACGCCGGACCAACAGGTTGCGCTCAATCTGCCGCCCGCCCCGGAGCAGCCGGCGCAGGCCGCGCAACCCGCGCCGCAGGAAACCTTCGGGCAGCAGCAGGCGTTCACCTCGCCGCCGCCCGCCGCCGCGCCGCCGCCGGCGCGGCGACGGCGCGAGTTACAGC
>DAIODI010000065.1:0-13564 GCA_036746875.1 Aestuariivirgaceae bacterium
CTCATTATGCCGTTTCTGCTAACCGTCTCTAACCCAGCTTCGGAAGGTTTCGACACGAGAATGCGCACTTTCGGCAGCCAGTGGTTCAGGAAAGGTTCGCTGATCTCCGAATTCTCCGACGGCCTCGGGGCGGCGGTGGCGCGGCAGCGCGCGTCGCTGGCGCTGGCGGCGGCGAAGGTCGACGCCGAACTCGCCTCGAAGGCGAAATCCGAGTTTATCGCCAACATGAGCCACGAGCTCAGGACGCCGCTCAACGCGATCATCGGCTTCTCCGAGATGCTCGGCACGATGAAGAACCCGGATAACCAGAAGGTCCAGCAGTACGCCGGCTACATCACCCAGGCGGCCGAACACCTGCTGACGCTGATCAACGGCATTCTGGACATCTCGAAGATCCAGGCCGGCAAGCTCAGCGTCTATCCCGAACCGGTGAACCTCGCCGAGGCGGCTGAGGGCTGCCTGCTGATCGTCGAGGCGCGCGCGAGAGAGAAGCGCATCCGGGTGAAGAACCGCCTGAACGCCAGCCTGCCGCTGATCAACGCCGATCCGGTAAGGGTCAAGCAAATCCTCATCAACCTGCTCTCCAATGCGGTGAAGTTCACCCCCGTCCACGGCCTGATCGAGATCGCCGCCGAACCGACTGTCAACGGTTTCCTCAGGCTTGAGGTGAGCGACAACGGCCCGGGCATGACCGCGCAGGAGATTGAAATCGCCCTGCGTCCCTTCGGACAGATCAAGCTCGGCGCAGCGCAGACGCACGAAGGGACCGGCCTCGGCCTGCCGATTTGCCAGGCGCTGGCGCGGCTGCACGGCGGGCGCATGGCGATCCACTCCGAGAAGGGCGCGGGCACTCGGGTCGTCATCGAGTTTCCGCTGCACAGTCCGCGCAAGACCCCGGGCCAATAAGGGAAACAACAGCCCATGAGCACCCCCCCCGACACGCCGGCGATCGAACGCACCGCCCCGGCCGAGCCGCCACAGCTGCGCCAGCCCGACGCGTCCAACCGGATCGGCCGTATCGTGGCGGTGACCGGCGGGCACGCCATCATCCTGCTCGACACCAATGACCAGGCCGCGACGAGGAGCCCGGAAATCGGCACCCTGCTGAAGGTCGAAACGGGAGATGCGATCGCGATGGCGCTGGTGTCGGCGCTCTCGTCTCCCATGCCCTCCAGCAGCTCCAGCGAACCCGAGCTGCGCATCGTCGAGGTGGAGTTCATCGGCGAGCTGCCGATCGACGCCTCGGGGCAGCCCGCCAGCTTCCGGCGCGGCGTGTCGTCCTATCCCTCGCTTGGCGACATCGTGAGCCGGGCGACCAAGCCCGAGCTGGAAAAGGTCTACTTCTGCGACACCAACGCCGCGATCCGGATCGGCTCGATCAAGCAGGACCAGTCGATCCCGGCGACGCTCAAGATCGACGAGCTGCTCGGCAAGCACTTCGCAGTGGTCGGCACCACCGGCACCGGCAAGTCGTGCGCAGTGGCGCTGATCCTGCGCCGCATTCTCGAAAGAAGCCCGCACGGCCACATCATGCTGCTCGACGTCCATCGCGAGTACGCGAGGCCGTTCAGCGATCTCGCCGAAGTGATGAGCCCCGAGAACATGAACCTGCCGTTCTGGCTGCTCAATTTCGAGGAGATCGCCGAAATCCTCGTCGGCCAGCATCAGAACCGCGAGACGGACGCCGAAATCCTGAGCGAGCTCATCCCCCTCGCCAAGCAGCGCTACATGGCCAACGTGCGTCGAGACCGCGGCCGGTCCATGCGCCAGCGCGACATTCTGGATTTCCAGTCGATCGGCGTCGACACGCCGGTCCCCTATCGCGCCTCCGATCTCATGAGCCTGATCGAGGAGCAGATGGGCCGCCTCGACATGAAGAACGATCTCGCTCCCTACAAACGGCTCAAGGCGAAGCTTGAATCGGTGACGCGCGACCAGCGCTTCCAGTTCATGTTCGGCAACCTCACCGTTCACGACACCATGGCCCAGGTGCTGGGGCGGCTTTTCCGCATTCCCGTCGAGGGCCGGCCGATGTCGATCCTCGAACTCGGCGGCCTGCCGTCCGAGGTCATCAACGTCGTGGTGTCGGTGCTGGCGCGCCTCGCCTTCGATCTTGGCCTGTGGTCGGGCGGGCGGGTGCCGATCACCTTCGTGTGCGAGGAGGCGCACCGCTACGTGCCGATCGACCGCAACCACGGCTTCGATCCGACCAAGCGGTCGATTTCGCGTATCGCCAAGGAGGGGCGCAAGTACGGCGTTTCGCTGTGCATCGTGTCGCAGCGCCCGGCGGAGCTCGACCCGACGATCCTGTCGCAATGCAACACCATCTTCGCGATGCGCCTCTCCAACGAGCGCGACCAGGAGATCGTGCGCGCCGGCATCTCCGACGCGGCGGCCTCCATGCTCGAATTCATGCCCACCATGGGCACCGGCGAGGCGGTTGCGTTCGGCGAGGGCGTGGCGCTGCCGACGCGCATCGTGTTCGACATTCTGGCGGCCGACCGGTTGCCGCACTCGGCCACCGCCTCGTTCATCGAAAACTGGTCGAGCGAAATCGGCTCCGGAGATTTCCTGGTGGACGTCGTATCGCGGTGGCGCAACCAGAGCATGGGCAGTCCCCAAGGCGAGAGCGGAGGGCGGCCGCAGCCCGAACGCGCCCTTGACGCAGCGATGGCTCCCCAGGCCTCAGAGAAGCCCGTACAGAGGCTTTCAGGCGGGCAGGCTTCTTCGGGCCCCAGCGCCGCCACGCCCCTCCAGCAGCCTCCGCAGGGCTCCCAGCACCCCCTCCCGCCGCAGGCCGGCGCAACGGCTCCGCCGCAGGAGCCGGCGGCCCCCGCCGCTGCGCCCGCAAACGCCGCAACGGGAGGCCGTGGCGGCGACCAGGTGGACCTGGCGGCGCTGATCCGCCAGCTCCGACCGGGCCTCGACCGCACCAGGCGGTGAAGAACCGCCGGGCGATTGCGCAGCGCGCTCCCCGCCCAACTTGATTTCGCAGCGCGCCCGCCGCCATGCTGGCGGCCATGAGATTCGTCCACACCGCCGACTGGCAGATCGGCAAGCCGTTCCGGACCTTCGGCGACCGCGAGAGCCTGCTCCACAGGGCCCGCCTCGACGCCATCGACCGGCTGGGCCGGATCGCCATGGCGGAAGCGGCCGGGCACGTTCTCGTGGCGGGCGATCTCTACGACACCGACACGCCTTCGCTTCGCACTCTGCGCGAGCCGGTCGAACGGATGCGGCGCTTTCCGTCCGTCCAGTGGCATATCATCCCCGGCAACCACGACCCGCATCGCGCCTGCGGCGTCTGGGACCGGCTCCGTCGCGATGACCTGCCCCGTAACATCCGGCTCCACCTCTCTCCGGCGCCGGAGGAAATCGCCCCGGGGGCCGTGCTGCTGCCGGCGCCGCTCGTCCGCCGCAGCGAGACGCGCGACCTGACCGAATGGATGGATGGAGCCGCGACGCCCGACGGGGCGCTGCGCATCGGTCTCGCCCACGGTTCGGTGCAGGGCTTCGGCAGCGGCGAGGGCGAGGCGGGCAATCCCATCGCGGCCGACCGGGCGAAGCGCGCCGGCCTCGACTATCTGGCGCTGGGCGACTGGCACCGCACGCTGTCCATCTCGGCCTCGACCTGGTACGCCGGAACGCCCGAACCCGACCGGTTCGGCAGCCAGGAGCGGGGACAGGCGCTGCTCGTGGAGATCGCCGGGCGCGGGGCGACGCCGCGGGTCACTCCCGTGGAGACCGGCACGTTTGCGTGGGGCAGCCTCGACGCGCATCTGTCGGGCGGCGAGGACGTCGCCGCGTTGCCGGCCGCCGTGCGCGCGCTGCCGGACCCCGGACGCACCGTGTTGCGCCTGCGGCTTGGGGGCGCGCTTGGCGTCGCCGAGCGCACCCGCCTCGACGACACCCTGGAACGGATCGCGGCGGGGCTGGCGCATCTCGTGGCCGACGCCGCGGAGGTGGCGGTGCGCCCGAGCGCCGGCGATCTTGAAGCCATCGACTTCGGCGGCGTGCTGCGCGCCGCGGCCGAGCGGCTGAAGGCGCAGGCCGGCGACGAGGCGCAGTCGCCCAGCGCGCGCCGGCGCGCCGGCGACGCCCTGGTGGAACTCTATCTGCGGGCCGCCGCCCAGCGCGACGACGCCGCCGGAGATCGCGCCGCATGCGCCTGACGCGGATCGCCGTCGACGGCGTCGGGCGGTTCGCGACGCGCACCGTGGTCGAGGGGCTGGGCCCGGGCGTCAATGTGCTGGCGGCCGACAACGAGGCCGGGAAGTCCACCCTGTTCCGCGCCGTGCGGACCTGCCTGTTCAGCCGCCACACATCGAAGGAAGGCGCGATCCGCGATCTCGCCACCATCGACCGCGAGCTGCCGGTGCGCATCGCCGTCACCTTCGAGGCGGACGGGGCGACCTGGGAGATCGCCAAGTCGTTTGTGCGCGCGCCACGGGCCAGCCTCATCCGCAACGGCGAGCCGTTCGCCGAGGGCGAGGCCGCCGACGAGAAGGTGTGGAGCCTCCTCGGCCTTGCGCCCGGCGGCGGCCGTGGCGGGGCCGATCCCGCCGCCTACGGCCTTGTGTGGGTGGAGCAGGGCAAGTCGTTCGACGCGCCGACGGTGAGCGAGGGCGCCGCGGGGGCGCTGAGCGCCGCCATCCAGGAGGAGGTAGGCACGCTGGTCGGCGGGGAGCGGGCGCGGCGCGTGCTGGCCGACCTCGACGGGGCGCTGGACCGGGAGCTGACCTCGCGCGGCCAGCCGAAGGCTGGCGGCGACCTCGCGGCGGCGGAAGCAGCGGCGGGGCAGGCGCGGAGCGCGCTCGACGAGGCCCGCAAGCGGTGGCGATCGCTCGACGACAGCCTCGACCGGCTGGCCAGGCGGAAGGCGGAATCCGCCCGTGACGGCGTCCCGGCCGCCGGCCGGTAGCGGTTGGTGGCCGCACGGGCGGCGGCCGCCGCCCGTGAGCGCCTGCAGGCGGCCGAGAGTGAGGCGCGGGCGGCGGAGACCGCCGAAGCGCAGGCGCGGCAGCTGTTCGACGCCGCGGCGGCGGCGCGTCAGGACGCGCAGGCGCGGGCGCGGCGCATCGACGACGCGGAAGCCCGCCTCGCCGACCTGTCGCGCCAGATCGAGGCGGAAGCCGACAGCGAGGCCCGTCGCCGCACCAGCCTCGCCCGGCTCATGGCCGATCTGGAGGCGATCGACCTCCGCCTCGGCTAACTCGACGCGCAGGACCGGCGGCTCGCCCGGCGGGGCGAGGCGGTGGACGCCGTCCGGCGGCGCGACGGGCTGGCGCGGCGGATCGATACGCTGCGGGCGGCAGGCGAGGCGCTGCAAACGCATCTCGCGGCGCTCAGCGCCAATACGGCGACGCAGGCGGCGCTCGCCGACCTCGACAGCATCGCGCGCGACCAGGACGCGCTGGAGGCGCAGATCGCCGCCGTCGCCACCACGGCCGTGATCACCGTCGCCGGGGAGGCCCGCGTCAGCGTGGGCGGCGAAGCGGTGACCGGCGCCCGGACGCTGGCGATCACCGAGGCGACCGAGATCGAGGCGCCCGGCCTCCCCATCGCCCTCACGCCGCCGGCCCGCCACGAGGCGGCGGCGCGCGAACGCCGCCAGGCGCTGGGGGCACGGCTCGACGATCTCCTCGCCCGGCATGGCGCCGCCACTGCGGCGGCCCTGCGCGAGATGGGCGCGGCGCGGCGGGCGCTCGACCAGGACGCGGCCATGGCGCGCGCGGCGCTGGCCGGGCTTGGCGCGGACGAGCGCACGCTGCCGGACCTGCTGACGCGCGAGCAGGCCGAGCTTGCGGCGATCCGGGATCGGGTGGCGCAGGCGCTCGCCGAGACCGGGGCGCTGGCGCTGCCCGCGCCGAGCGAGATCGAGGCGCGGCGCTAGGCCTCCGAGGCGGCGCGCGCCGGGCTGCGGCGAAAGCGCGCCGCGGCGGCCGGTCAGGTCGAGGCGATCAACGGCGGCCTGCAGGAGCTGGCCGGCCGTATCGGCGGCTGGCGCGGCGAGGAACGTCAGCTCAGGGCGCAGCTCGACGCCGACCTCGCCGCCCTGCCCCATGCCCTCCGCCCCGACGAGTTGCAGCGCCTTGCCGACGCCGAGGCGGCGAGAGCAGCGGCGCATCGCGAGGCGGCCGCCACGCTCGCCGCGGCGCGCCGGAGCGCGCCCGGCGCGGACGCCATCGAACGCGCCGCGAGCGACGCCAGGCGCCTCGCCACGGCGCGCGACAATCACCGCGAACGCCTGGAGACGCTTGGCAACCAGATCGCCCACCTCGAAGGCCAGATCGAGGCGCACGGCGGCGACGGGCTGGGCGAGCGGGTGGCGGAGCTTGAGGAACAGCACGCGCTCGCCGAAGCCGCCCTCGCCCGCGTGCGGCGGCGCATCGAGACCCTGAGGCTGCTGCGCGACACGGTGGCGGCCGCCTACGCCGAGCGCCGCGAACAGCTCACCGCGCCGCTGCGCCGCCATCTCGCGCCCTTCCTCCACGATCTCTTTCCGGCGGCGGAACTCGACATCGGCGAAGGATTCACGGTGGCGGGGCTGACGCGCGCGGACAGCGAAGATATCAACCGGCTGTCGGGCGGCACGCGCGAGCAGATCGCGGTGCTGGTGCGGCTCGCCATGGCGTCGCTGCTCGCCGAGCGCGGCCGCGCCGCGCCGGTGATCCTCGACGACGCGCTCGCCTACTGCGACGACGATCGCATCGAGCAGATGTTCACCGCGCTGAACCGCGCCGGCGAGAACCAGCAGGTGATCGTGCTGACCTGTCGGGCGCGCGCCTTCCGGACGCTCGGCGGGCGTCCGCTCAGCCTCGCGCCCGGCTGAACGGCGACGGCAGCGGCGCCTGCGCCAGCGCCGCCCCGGCGATGACCATCACCGCCCCCGTCACATGCCAGGCGGTGACGGGCGTTCCCGCCCAGGCGCCCATCAGGATGACGTAGAACGGCACCAGGTTGTGGTGCATCGCCGCGACGGTCAGGCCCACATGGCGGCCCGCCCAGAGCCAGAAGACGGTGGACGCGCCGACCGCCATCGCGCCGAGCCACCCGAGCAGCGCCAGCGACCGCGCCGAACCGTCGGCGGCGACCGGCGCGATCCCCGTGGCGGCCGCCGCGGCCAGGAGACCCGCCGCCATCACCGCCGCGACCGACATGCACGCCGCCGACTTGGCGATGTCGGGCTCGTGGCGCAGCGTCGACACCAGAACGTTGGTGTAGAGCACATAGCAGATCATGCCGCCGAGGATCGCGGCCGCGCCGGCGAGCGAGGCTTGCGCCGCGCCGGCGCCCTCGCCCGGCCAGCTGGTGACGGCGCCGCCCAGCACGGCGAGCGCAATCGCCGCCGCGATGCGAAGGGAAAGCCGCTCCCCGCCGGACAGCCACCCGACGATCGAGGTGATGACCGGCATCGACGAGACGATCACCGCCGCCGCCACCGGATCGACCTTGGTCTGGCCGATCATGAACAGGAGCGTCGAGGCGATCTGGAACAGCGCCGCCAGCGCCACCGCCGGCGAGGCGAGAAGGCGGACGGCGACAGGCCATTGCCGGACGGCCAGCGCCGCCAGCGCGATCACCGCAGCCCCGATGGCCAGACGCGCCGCAGTGAGCGACAGCGGCGACCACGTTTCGAGCAGCGCATCCGCGACCGGGAAATTGGTCGCCCACAGCAGCATGCAGACGAGCGCGGCGAGATTGCCGCGCACCGCATCGGCGCGCGCCGCGCCGCCGCGAACCTGCGTCATCACGGCTCCCGCGGGATCTTGAGCCGGCAGGCGCGGCGGAACACCTCGCGGCCCGCCTCGTGCGCGGCGACCTCCCAGACGAGATGGTAGTGCGACTCGTCCGCCGTGAGTTCGGTCTGCGCCACGCCGGAGACATCCGCCGGGCCGGAGCGCATGGACCATGCGTAGCGCGAAACCAGCCGCGCCGTGAGCGGATCGTCCGGGTGGATGGTGAAGGTGTCCTCGCCGCGGCTTGCGGTGGCGATGGCGCGGTCGAGGAGCGTCGTCTCGCCGTAGTCGGAGACCAGCCGGATGGCGCGCACGCCCGAGGCGAGATCGTCCTCAACCGTCTTGGCGTGGAAGCCGTCGCGGATGGTTTCGGTTTGAACGGGCGGCGCAATCTCCGGCGGCGCGAACCTCACCTTCGCATCGAGCGGCGACGGCGGGCGCACCGGGAGCCGCAGCGTTGAGGTTCCCGACGCAATCGTGAAGGTGGAGAGCCTCGGCTGCGGCCAAAGCACGAACCAGAACTGGTTCTGGATGGCGAGGCGCAGGCGGTGCCCCTTCGGGATGGTGCGGCCGATGTCGTTGAGGCGGACCGTCACGCGGAACGGCGTCCCCACCGGGCAGGCTTCCGGCTGCTCGTGCGAGGCGCGGTGCGCGAGGTTGAGCACGCCGTAGGTGAACACGGCGGAGGTTCCATCGGGAAAGACGTCGCACAGGCGCACCGCCAGGTTCACGCGCGGCTGGTCGACGGCGATTTCGAGGTCCACCTCGGCCGCCCCGAGCAGGGTCAGGTCGTGGTCGAGCGGCGCGGTGTCGAAGGTGAGCGACAGGCCGTCCTCGCGGCGCTGGTCGACGGCGAGGTCGGGCGCGTCGCCGCCGTTGCCGCCCCAGCGGCCGTAGTCGGTTCCGGCCGTGGCGGGACACGAGAAGGACAGCTCCGGTCCCCGCTGCGGCGTTTCGCCGAGGCCGTCGGCGTTGAGATGGAGCGTTCGCGAGAAGATGCGCGGGCTCGGCCATCGCTCCTCGGCCGCCCAGTGGCCGGCGTGCTCGCGGTACCAGGGACGCGGCCGCTCCTGCATGCCGATCCAGACTCGGTACATGGGCTCGTCCATGATCCCGGTGTCCACGCCTTCGAGCCAGTATCGCCACCAGCGCAGCGCCTCCTGGAGCCAGCCGATGTGCGGCCCCGGATCGGTGCGGCAGGGGTAGGTGTGCGTCCACGGCCCCATGATCGCCAGCTTCGGCCCCTTGAGCCCTTCGAGCAGGCGCGGCACGGAGTTCGAGTAGGAGTCCTCCCAGCCGCACACCGCCAGCACCGCGCACTCGATACGCGAGAAGTCCTCGCACACCGAGCCCTGCTTCCAGTAGGCGTCGCGGCGCTGGTGGGCGAGCCAGATTTCGGAGAGCGACGTGGCGGCGTCGAGGCGGGCGAGCCACATCTCGCGCCAGCGCTCGCCGACGATCTGCGGATCGGGCGGCATCGACGCCTGCGCCAGCATGAAGTTGGACCACATCTCGTTCTCGGTCAAAAGCGCGCCGCCCATGTAGTGCACGTCGTCGGCGTAGCGGTCGTCGGTGGAGCAGAGCGTGATGATCGCCTTGAGCGCCGGCGGCCGGCGGGCGGCGACCTGGAGCGCGTTGAAACCTCCCCACGAGATGCCGGTCTGGCCGACGGCGCCGTTGCACCAGTCCTGCGCGGCGAGATGGGCGATGACCTCGCAGATGTCGTCTTGTTCCTGCGGCAGGTATTCGTCGCGCAGCAGGCCGTCCGAGTCCCCTGACCCGCGAAGGTCCATGCGGCAATAGGCGACGCCGTGCCCGGCGATATAGGGATGCAGTTCGAGATCGCGGTAGACGGTGCCGTCGCGGCGACGGTAGGGGATCGCCTCCAGCACCACCGGAACTTTCTGCTCCGTCACCGGCCGCCACAGCGTACAGGCGATGCGCGTTCCGTCCGTCAGCGTGATCCAGCAGGGATCGACGGTCTCCACCGCGTACGGAAAGTCACGGCGGACGGCGGCGGCGGAACGCGAAGGGCCGGGCATGGAGCCTCCGGATCAGGGGACGAGCGGGAAGTGGCAGCGCGCCAGCCGATCGCGCCCGATCGTCTCGGCGGGCGGAAGATCGCGGCGGCAGGTGTCGCCGGCGCGGGGGCAGCGCGGATGGAACTCGCAGCCCGGCGGGCGATGGCGCAGGCTCGCCACCTCGCCCGAAAGCACGGCGCCGAGGCGGCGGCGGCGCGGATCGGGCGAGGGCTGCGCGGCGATCAGCGCGCCGGTGTAGGGATGGGCGGGAGATGCGAAGACCGCCGCCGTGGGACCGCGCTCGACAATGCGGCCCATGTACATGATCGCGGTGTCGTCGCTGACGTGGCGCACCACCGGCAGATTGTGGGTGATGATCATGTAGGCGATCCCGAACTCGCCCTGGAGCCGGACCAGCAGGTTGAGGATCTCCCCCTGCACCGACACATCGAGCCCGGCGGTGGGCTCGTCGGCGATGATGAGCTTCGGGTTCAGCGCGATGGCGCGCGCCACGCCGACGCGCCGCGCCTGCCCGCCCGACAGCTGGTGCGGATAACGCATGGCGAAGTCGCGCGGCAGGCCGACGAGGCGCAGCAGCCGCGCGGCTTCGGCGGTGAGGTCTTTCTCGCGTCGCATGCCGTGGATGATGAACGGCTCGGTGACCAGCGACTCGACGGTGCGGCGCGGCGACAGGCTCGACACCGGGTCCTGGAACATCAGCGCCACGTCGCGGTGGTAGGCGCGGTCGCCGCGGCGGCCGTTTGCGAACGGGTCCTTGCCGTCGAACAGCACGCGCCCGCCGGCGATGGGCAGCAGCCCGGCGATGGCGCGCGCCAGCGTGGACTTGCCGGAGCCGCTCTCGCCGACGATCGCCAGCGTCCGGCCGGCGGCGAGGTCGAACGAGACGTCGAGCACCGCGTCGAGCCAGCGGTTCTCAAGGCCGGCGAGCCTGGCCGTGAACGCGCCGGCGAGCGCGTAGCGCACATGCAGGCGCCGCGCCGACAGGAGGCTCACGGCGGCGCTCCGGCGAAATGGCAGCGCACGACATGGCCGGGGCCAAGCCGCGCGGCCGGCGGCCGCTCGGCGCGGCAGCGCTCCACGGCGTGCGGGCATCGCGGGGCGAAGATGCAGCCCGCGGGCGGCGATCGCAGGTCCGGCACGTCGCCGGGGATGACGGGCAGCTCGCGCGTCGTTTCGGCGATGCGGGCGGGATCGCAGGCGATCAGCGCGCGGGTGTAGGGGTGTCCCGGCGTCTCGAACAGCGCCTCGACGCCGGCCGCCTCCACCACCTCGCCGGCGTAGAGCACCACCACCCGGTCGCACAGCTCGGCGATGGCGCCGAGGTTGTGGGAGATGAACAGGATCGAGCCGTTGATCTCGTGGCGAAGCTCGCGCAGCAGGTGCAGGATCTGCGCCTCCAGCGTCACGTCGAGCGCCGTCGTCACCTCGTCGGCGATGAGCAGCGCCGGGCGCTGCATCAGGCTCATGGCGATGGCGATGCGCTGGCGCATGCCGCCGGAGAACTGGAACGGGTAGCGGGAAAGCTGGCGCTCGGGATCGGGCAGGCCGCCGCGGCGCAGGGCCTCGGCCGCCTTCCGCAGCTTCCCGGCCCGGGGCGAGGCGCGGTCGCGGTGCTGGATGTCGAGCATGATGTCGCCGACGGTGCGCACCGGGTTGAGCGACGTCATCGGGTCCTGGAACACCATCGCCAGCCGCGCGCCGCGCAAGTCCTGCATCGCGGACGCGTCAAGCCGGGCGAGATCGCGGCCCTCGAACGCCATCGTCTCGGCCGTAACGGCGGCGTGGTGGGGGAGCAGCCGCATGATCGCCAGCGCCAGCGTGGACTTGCCGGAGCCGCTCTCGCCGACGACGCCCACGACCTCCCCCGGCGGCACCGAGATGCTGACGTGGCGCAGCGCCTGAACGCCGCCGCCCGGCGCGGCGAACGTCACCGAGAGATCGCGGATGTCGAGGAGCGGCGCGCTCATGCCGCCCGGCGCAGTTTCGGATCGAGCAGATCGCGCAGGCTCTCGCCGAGGAAGGTGAAGCCCAGCGTGGTGATGATGAGCGGGATGCCGCCCGCCACCACGATCCATGGCGCGGTGCGGATCACCTGGAAGCCCTCCTGGAGGATTCGCCCCCAGCTTGGCGCGGGCGGCGGGATGCCCATGCCGAGGTAGGTGAGGCCGGCCTCCAGCGCCACCACGGAGGGGATGTCCATGCTGGCGACGATGAGCAGCGGCCCGACCACGTTGGGCAGGATGTGGACGAGAATGATCCTGAGCTTCGAGGCCCCCATCGCCTCGATCGCCTGGATGTATTCGGAGGTCTTGAGCGACAGCGTGGCGGTGCGGGTGAGGCGCGCGTAGGCCGGCGTCTGGATGACGATCACCACCAGCATCAGCGTGTGGACGCTGGCCCCGAGCAGCGTCACCACCGTCAGCCCGAGAATGATGGCGGGAAACGAGTAGATGGCGTCGAACACCAGCATGAGGACGTTGTCGAGCCAGCGCGGCCCGTAGCCGGCGGCGAGGCCAAGCATCAGGCCCAGCGCCAGCGCGATGGCGATGGTGGAGACGCCCACCGACAGCGCGATGCGGCTGCCGGCGATGACGCGGCTGCACACGTCGCGGCCGAGCTGGTCGGTGCCGAGCAGATGCTCGAACGAGGGCGGAGAGAACTTCGCCGGAATGTCGAGCTTGAAGGGATCGTACGGGACGATCCACGGCGCGAGCAGCCCGCACAGCACGACGATGAGCACAAGGGCCAATCCGAACAGCCCCAGGGGATCGCCTTTCAGCCTGCGCCAGAGCAGGCTGCCGGCGGGCGGGCGCGCCGGGGCGGCCGGTTCAAAGAGTTGCGCGGACACGGGGAGCGAGCCAGGCGACAAGCAGGTCGGCGATCGGCATGGCGAGCGCATACAGCGCCACCGTGGTCAGCACCGCGCCCTGCACCACGGGGAAGTTGCGCATGTTGGCGGCGTCGACGATCAGCTTGCCGATGCCGGGGCGGGCGAAGATCGCCTCCACCAGCACCGCCCCCGACAGCAGCCCGCCGATCGCTATGGCGAGCAGCGTGATGGTGGGCAGGATGGCGAGCCTCAGCGCATAGGAGCGGATGATCCGCAGTTCCGGCAGGCCGAAGGCGCGCGCCGTGCGGACGTGGTTTTCGCCCATCACCTCCAGCATGGAGGCGCGCACGATGCGGGCGAGGTAACCCACCCAGCCGAGCCCCAGCGCAAAGGCCGGCAGCACGAGGTGGGCGATCTGGTCGCCGAGGTCTCCGGGCTCGCCCGCGCCGATGATCGGGAACCAGTCGAGGTGGATGGCGAACAGCAGGATGGCGTAGATCGCCACCACGAACGACGGGATCGAGATGGTGGCCACCGAGAGCACGCCGGTGAGTTTGTCCAGCGCGGAGTTGCGCCTGACCGCCGAGTAGCAGCCGAGCGGGACGCCGATCAGCGCCGCCCAGCCGAGGCCGGCGGCGATCAGCGTCAACGTGTACGGAAGACTTTCCGCCACCAGCTGCGCCACCGGGCGCTGGCTCCACATGTCGACGCCGAGATTGCCCTCGAGGAGCCGGCCGAAGAACGTGGCGAGCTGCGCCCAGACCGGCTGGTCGAGGCCGAGCTCCTCGGTGATGCGGGCGCGCATCTCGGGCGAGGCGCGCGAGCCCAGCATGATCGTCGCCGGATCGCCGGGGATCAGCTTCAGCGCCGTGAACAGCATCACCATCGAGGTGAAGACGATCAGGACCGACAGCGCGACGCGCTGGATGGCGTAAAGCAGCATCCCCTCTCCT
>DAIODI010000066.1:0-13535 GCA_036746875.1 Aestuariivirgaceae bacterium
CCGCCGATGACGTCGATCGCCACCACGATGTCCATGCCCTCGCGCACATGGTCGAACGGCACCGGGTTGACGCAGCCGCCGTCGATCACCGGGCGGCCCTCGATCTGCGGCCCGGCGATGACACCCGGAATGGCGATCGAGGCGGCGACCGCCTGGATCAGCGGCCCCTTCGACAGCACCACCTCGCAGCGCCCGTAGAAATCGGTGGCGACGATCTTCAGCGGGATCGCCGTGTCCTCGATGCGCGCGGCGACGCCTGGCGGCATCGACAGCCGCGCCAGCTGGAAACCATCGAGGATCGGCGAGGCGAGGGGATTGAGGCTGAGGAGATTAAACAGGCCGCCGCCCTCCGCCGCCATCACCCGGCGCGCGGCGTCCACGCGCTTGCCGAGCACCGCCTCGGCGTGCGCCGCGATGGTTTTGGTGTCGAGCCCGGAGGCGTAGGCCGAACCGACCAGCGCGCCCATGCTGGTCCCGGCGATGGCGGCCGGCTTGACGCGCAGGTCGTCGAAGGCTTCGCGCAGCGTGATATGCGCCAGCACGCGCGCTGCGCCCGCGCCCAGCGCCAGACCGATCTTCACCCCACCCGTCATGCTCCAGCCTTTCGTGCGTAGGCCCAGGCGGCCTCGGCGATGGGCTTCACCTGCCCCGCCATCGCGGCGGCATTGGGGCTTGCGGCCGTGCCGTCGCGCATGCGTCCTGCAATGCCCTGGAATATGGCGGCGAGGCGGAAGAAATTGTAGGCCAGATAGAGATCGAGGTCAGGAATCCCTTTCCGGCCTGTCCTTGTGCAGTACGCGGCGACGTGATCCTCAAGCGCGGGCAGCCCCGGACAGTCGGCCTCGCGGCCCATCAGCGAGCCCACGCCCTGGCCGTCCGGCGCCGGCGGCATTCGCCATTGCATGAGGTGGTAGGTGAAGTCGGCGACGGGATCGCCGAGCGTGGAGAGCTCCCAGTCGAGCACCGCCAGAACCCGCGGAACGTCCGTCGCGATCACGCAGTTGTCGAGCCGGAAATCGCCGTGGACGATGGCGGCGTCGTTGGTCTGCGGGACGGCGCCGGGCAGGAAGGCGATGAGCCGGTCCATCTCCGGGATGGGGTCCGTTTCGGAGCGCTTGTACTGCTCCGACCAGCGCCGCACCTGCCGCGACACGTAGCCCTCCGGCCTGCCGAAATCCTCAAGGCCCGCCGCAGCGATCGGGGTGGTGTGCAGCCGTGCGATGGCGGCGTTCAGGCTGTCGTAGACGGCGGCGCGCTCGCTTGGCGCCGAGCCCGGCATGTGCGGCTCCCAGAACACCCGGCCGGCCGCGAACGCCATGACGTAGAAGGCGGTTCCGATGACGCTTGCATCCTCGCACAACAGAAGCGGCGCGGCGACCGGGAAGCCGGTGGCGGCAAGCGCCTTTGTCACTCGGTACTCGCGCTCGATGGCGTGCGCCGAAGGAAGCAGGGCGCCGGGCGGCTTGCGGCGCAGGACGTAGGCGCGCGCCGGGGTGTCGAGCCGGTAGGTGGGGTTCGACTGGCCGCCCCTGAACTGCGAGATGGACAGCGGCCCCGCGAACCCTTCGAGGTTGGCGGCGAGATACGTCTCCAGCGCGCAGGCGTCGAAGCGGTGCGCCGCGCGCACCTCGCCCGCGCCGCCGAACGCCGCCTGCCGGTCGATGGGCTGGCTCACGCCGGATCGCCGAAGAAGGCGAGGAGGGCGGTTTCGGTTGCGCGCGGCGCCTCCTCCGTCAGGAAGTGCCCGCACGGGATGGGCGCGCCGCGCACGTCCGCCGCGTAGCGCCGCCAGACGGCGAGCGGATGGCGCTGCGGATCGGCGTCCTTCTGCTGCTCCGCCGGAAGCCCGCCCGCCCCCCACAGCGCCAGCGCCGGGCAGGCGATGAGGCGGCCCGAGGCGAGATCGGCCTCGTCGTGCCGCCGGTCGAGCGTCGCCCCGGCGCGGTAGTCGTTGCAGGCGGCGTGGATGCGGGCGGGATCGCTGAATCCGGCCCGGTAGTCGGCGAGCGCGCGCGGATCGAACGCCGAGAGGTCGTGCGATGCGGTCCAGGCCCGCAGCGTCCATTCGAGGAAGAATCCGGGATCGGCGGCGATCATCCGCTCGGGGAGCGGCGCAGGCTGGGCGAGGAACGGCCAGTGATAGACCTTCACCGCGAAATCGCCCGCCATGGCGTTCCACATCGCCGCGGTCGGCACGATGTCGAGCACGGCGAGCCGCGTCACCCGTTCCGGGTGGTCGAAGGCCATTCGGTAGGCCACGCGCCCGCCGCGATCATGGCCGGCGACGGCGAATCGGGCGTGTCCCAGCGCCGCCATCAGCGCCACGATCTCGCGCGCCATGGTGCGCTTGGCGTAGCCCTCCGCGCCGCTCGCCGGCGCGGCGCTGCGGCCATAGCCCTTGAGGTCAGGGATGACGAGGGAGAACCGGGCGGCCAGCGCCGCCGCCACCGCGTGCCACATGGCGTGGGGCTGCGGGAAGCCGTGCAGGAGGAGGAGCGGCGGCCCGGCGCCGCCGGTGAGCGCGAAGTACTCAACCCCCTCAACCGTGATCCGCCGTTCATCGAAGCCCGCAAACAGGCTCATCGCGCCGCCTCCCGCCTCACCTCCCGCCAGCCGATGTCGCGCCGGCAGAAGCCTTGCGGCCAGTCGATCATGTCCACCGCCTCATAGGCCCGGCGGCGCGCCTCGCTCACCGACTGGCCGAGCGACGTGACGCCGAGCACCCGGCCGCCCGCCGCCACGATGCGATCGCCCTCGCGCGCGGTCGCGGCGTGGAACACGCAGGTGTCGGCGAGCGAGTCCGCGAGGTCGAGGCCGCCGATGACGGTTCCGGTCTGCGGTTCGCCCGGATACCCTTTCGCCGCCATCACCACGCACACCGCCGCCTCGTCGCGCCAGCGCACCGACACCGTGTCGAGGGCGCCGTCCACGGCGGCGAGCATCAGCGTCACGATGTCGTCCTTCAGCCGCATCATCAGCGCCTGCGCTTCGGGATCGCCAAGGCGGACGTTGTACTCGATGAGCTTCGGCCCCTGCGCGGTGAGCATCAGCCCGGCGTAGAGCACGCCCGTGAACGGCGCGCCTTCCGCCGCCATCGCGGCGACGGTGGGCGCGATGATCTCGTCCATGACGCGCGAGGCGATCTGCGGCGTCACGATAGCCGCGGGCGAGTACGCGCCCATGCCGCCGGTGTTGGGGCCGGTGTCGCCGTCGCCCACGCGCTTGTGGTCCTGCGCCGTGCCGAAGGGAACGGCGCGGCGGCCGTCGCAGAGGGCGAAGAACGAGGCTTCCTCGCCCTCGAGCCTGTCCTCGATCACCACCTGCGCGCCCGCCGCGCCGAAGCGCCCGGCGAAAGCGTCGCGCACGGCGGCCTCGGCCTCGGCGAGCGTTTCGGCAACCGTCACGCCCTTGCCGGCGGCGAGACCGTCGGCCTTGATCACGCACGGCGCGCCGCGCCGCCCAAGGTGCGCGAGCGCCGATCCTTCGTCGCTGAAGCGCGCGTAGGCGGCGGTGGGGATGCCGTGACGGGCGCAGAGATCCTTGGTGAAACCCTTGGAGCCTTCGAGCTGCGCCGCCGCCTTCGAGGGGCCGAACACCTTGACGCCGCGCCGTGCGAGATCGTCGGCGAGACCCGCCACCAAGGGCGCTTCCGGCCCGACGACGACGAGACCGATGGCGTTGTCGGCGCAGAACCTCGCGACGAGGTCGTGGTCCTTCACGTCGAGGGCAACGACGATCGCCTCGCGCGCGATCCCGGCGTTGCCCGGCGCGCAGTAAAGGCGGCCGACGAGCGGGCTCGCCGCGATCGCCCAGGCCAGCGCATGCTCGCGTCCGCCGGAGCCGATGAGGAGGACGTTCACCGCCCGCGCCTATTTCGGCGGCAGCGCGCGCAGCCAGGCCACGATGGCCTCGAGGTCGTCCTTGGTCATGGTCGCATAGTAGCGGTAACCCATGGGCGGCCCGAGGCGGCGGCCGTCCGGGCGCACGCCTTGCGTGATGGCGGTGATGATCTGCCGGTCGCTCCAGCCTCCGAGGGTGGTTGGCGTGATGGTGGGCGCAACCGCCGTTCCCCACGGTCCCGGAAACTCAAGTCCGCCCGCGCCAAGCCGGTTCTCGATGTCGGGGATGCCGAACAGGTTCGGCCCCGAGTGGCACTCGACGCAGTGGCCGAGCGGACCAGCGAGATAGCCGCCATAGGCGACGCGGTCGGAGGGGTCGGGCGGCGTGGCGGTGCGCATCGCCGGCCCCCAGCGCGGCGGAATGGGGATCAGGTAACTCGACTGCGGAACCTCGTTGCGGATGGCGGGCACGGTGCGCAGGTAGGCCACCATGGCGCGTACGTCCGAATCGGCGATCATCCGGTACATCCGGAACGGCATCGGCAGGCCGATGGCGGAGCCGTCCGGGCGGCGGCCCTCGCGGATGCCGTCGATGATCTCGGTGTCGCTCCAGCGGCCGATGCCGGTTTCAACATCGGGCGTGACGTTCGACGACCAGGCGGTGAACAGCCGCTCCTTCATCTCCAGCCCGCCCGCCAGCTCCATGCCCTGAACCGGTCCGTTCGGCCCCTGCATGGTGTGGCAGTTGCCGCAGCCGGCGATTCCGTTCACCAGATAGCGGCCGCGCTCCACCAGCGGGTCGGACTGGGCCTGCGCGCAGGGCGCAGCGAGGAGGGACAGCGCGAGCGCGGCGGCGGCGAGGGCGAAGAGCACGGGCGGCATCGTTTGCGGCGGCCTCGAGGACGTGCGGGGACTGCGGAAAGTCATGGCATTTGACGGCCTGGCTGAAAAGGGATTCTCTCGCCTGACGATGACCGTCGAACTCACCATCGACCCGGCGACCGGCGAGATTCTGGAAGCCCCGCGCGCCAACGCCCTCGAACTCTCGGTGTCCGAACTCTCTGCGGCGCTGAAGCGCACGCTGGAGGACGCCTACGGATACGTGCGGGTGCGCGGCGAGGTGAGCAAGGTGTCGCGCCCGGCCTCCGGGCACTGCTACTTCGACCTCAAGGACGAGAGCGCCAGCATCGCCGCCGTGGTGTTCAAGGGCGCCCTCGCGCGGCTTCGCCACAAGCCGGAACAGGGCATGGAGGTGGTCGTCACCGGCCGGATCACCACGTTCGCCGGTCAGTCGCGCTACCAGATCATCGTCGAGACGCTGGAGCCGGCGGGCCAGGGCGCGCTGATGCTCATGCTGGAGGAGCGCCGCCGCAAGCTCGCCGCCGAAGGGCTGTTTGACGCCGCCCGCAAGCGCCCGCTGCCGATGCTGCCCGGCGTGATCGCGGTCGTCACGTCGCCCACCGGCGCGGTGATTCGCGACATCCTGCATCGCCTTGCCGACCGCTTTCCCCGGCACGTGCTGGTGTGGCCGGTGCGGGTGCAGGGCGAAACCTGCGCCGCCGAGGTCGTGGCCGCCATTGAAGGGCTGAACGCGATTCCGCCGGGCGGAACGCCTCCGCGCCCCGATCTCATCATCGTGGCGCGCGGCGGCGGCAGCCTCGAAGACCTGTGGGGCTTCAACGAGGAAGCGGTGGTGCGCGCCGCCGCGGCGAGCGCCATCCCGCTGATCTCGGCCGTCGGCCACGAGACCGACACCACGCTCATCGACCTCGCCGCCGATGTGCGCGCCCCCACCCCGACCGCCGCCGCCGAGCAGGCCGTGCCGGTGCGCGCCGATCTGCTGTCGCAGCTCGCCTCGCTCGCCGCCCGCCAGCGCCAGGCGGCCGCGCGCCGCCTCGCCGAGGCCCGCCTCAGGCTCAGGGCGGCGAGGCTGCCGCGGGCCGAGGACGCGGTTGGCGCCGCGCGCCAGCGTTTCGATGTTGCCGCGGGGCGGCTGACCCAGGCGCTGCTGGCGAACCTCCGCATCCACCGCAGCGACTTCCAGCGCGCCAGCGCCCGGCTCAATCCGCAGACGCTCAGGCTCGCCATTGCGCGGCGCAGCGATGCGCTCGACCGTCTGGCGGCCGACCAGCGCTATTTCATCTCCGAAAGCCTGCGCCGCCGCCGCGAGCGGCTCGATGCGCAGGGCAAGCTGCTGCAATCGCTCTCCTACCGCGAGATTCTCAAGCGTGGCTTCGTGCTGGTGCGGGCGCAAACGTCGGGCGAGCCGCTGCATGCGGCTGGCGAAACCCACCCCTCGCAGGCCGTGGCGCTTGAGTTCCATGACGGCTGCATCGGCGCGCGGATCGAGGGGCCCACCGCGATGCCGCGCGGCAAGCGCCGCGGCGGCGTAACGTCCACCGACCAGGGGAGCCTGTTCTAGCGCCGGGAGGCATCCTGACCCCGCCAACCTGCGCCAGGGATCGCCGATGCCTTACGCTCACGCTCGAGACGGTTGCCGCCTGCACTACACCGACACCGGCGGCGGCCCGGCCGTCGTGCTGATCCCCGGCCTTGGCGGCGACGGCGCGTTCTGGCGGCCGGTGGCGGACGTGCTGGCGCGGTCGTTCCGCGTGCTCACCGTCGATCACCGCGGCGCCGGCGCAAGCGACCGCCCGGAAGGCTCCTACGCCATCGCCACCATCGCCGCGGACGTGCTTGCGGTTCTGGCGGCGGCGGGGATCGCCCGCGCCCATCTCGTCGGCCACTCGACCGGCGGACTCGTCGTTCAGGCGCTGGCCCTCGACCACGCGGCCATCGTCAACCGGCTGGTGATGAGCGCAAGCTGGGCCAGGCCGGACGCGCGGTTCCGGCTGATGTTCGAGGTGCGGCTGGCGCTCATCGAAGCGGGCGCGTTCGCCGCCTACCAGAAGCTGACGCAGGCGCTGGGCTATCCGCCGGACTGGATCGCCCGGAACCCGGAGCGGATCGCCGCGGAGCAGGGGGCGGCGCACCGGCGGCTTCAGCCCGTGGCGGTGAGCGCGGCGCGCATCCGCATGCTGCTTCGCCACGACCGCAGCGGCGAGCTTTCCCGCATCGCCGCTCCGGCCCTGGTGCTTGCCGCAACCGACGACATCATGATCCCCGCCGATCACGCCCGGATGTTGGCGGAGGCGATGCCGAACGCACGGCTCACCCTGCTCAGGGGCGGCCACTTCTTCCCCGCCGTCGATCCTGAAGCCTATGCCGCGGCGGTGCGGCAGTTCCTGGAGGAGCCATGACGGTGCGGCTGGCGGCGATCGGCTACGGGGCCATGGCGCGGGCGCTGGAAACCGCGCTCGCCCGGCGCGGGGAGGGCATCCGCCTCGACGCGGTTCTCACCCGCTCCCCGCCGGCGGACGGGCCGCACGCGTTACGCGACGCGGCTGAGCTGATCGCCGCCCGTCCCGGGCTCGTCGTCGAGTGCGCCAGCCACACCGCCGTGCGCGATGTGGTTCCGCAGGTGCTGGCCGCCGGGATCGACGTTATCATGGCGTCGGTCGGGGCGCTCGCCGACGCGGCGCTGGTCGCCCGGCTCGATGCCGCCGCCGCCGGGCGTTCGCGGCTCACCGTCGCCTCCGGGGCTATCGGCGGGCTTGACGCCTTGCGCGCCGCCCGCCTGGCGGGCCTCGACGCGGTGGTCTACGAGGGCCGCAAGCCGCCCGTCGCCTGGCGCGGCACGCCGGCGGAGCAGGCGGTCGATCTTGACGTGCTCGCGTCGGCAACGGTGGTGTTCGAGGGCGCGGCGCGCACGGCGGCTGCGCTCTATCCGAAAAACGCCAACGTCACCGCCGCCGTGGCGCTGGCCGGCGTCGGGTTCGACCGCACGCAGGTGCGGCTCATCGCCGATCCGGGCGCAGCGGGCAACAGCCATACGCTGACCGCTTCAGGCGCGTTCGGCCGGTTCCGGATCGCGCTGGAGAACGCAAGGCTGCCCGGCAATCCCAAAACCAGCTGGCTTGCGGCGCTCAGCGTCGAGCAGGAGGTGCGGGCGCACTTCTCGCGGCTGCGCCTGTGATCTTGCGCGGCGCCCGGTTGACCGCTTGGCGCGCCTCGTGGATCGTGCGCGGATCGGGGAGGGAACCTGCATGTACATCGAGGAACGCGACTACATCGTCAAGCCGGGAAACGTGCCGACGTTCATCTCCCGCTACGAACAGCACGGCCTGCCCGTGCAGCTTGAATACCTCGGCACGTTTCACGGCTACTTCACCTCCGAGATCGGCGAACTGAACCACGTGGTCGCGTGGTGGTCGTGGACCAGCCTCGACGAGCGCCAGGAGAAGCGCGGGCGGATGATGGCCGATCCGCGCTGGCCGGTGTATCTCGACATGGTGACGCATCTGCTCGAACGCCAGTCGAGCCGCATCCTCAAGCCCGTGTCGTTCTCGCCGCTGCGCTGACCATGGCCGTAGACAAGGTCGCGGTGATCGGCGGCGGCCTCGTCGGCGGGTCGTGGGCCATCGTCTATGCGCGCGCCGGTCTGCCGGTGGCGATCCACGAGGCCGACGACAGCCGCCGCGCCGCCGTCGCCTCCCGTATCGAAGCCGCGCTCGCCCGCTCGGCGGCGCTGCTCGCGCCGGGCGACGATGTGGCGGCGGTGATGGGCCGGATCGGTCTGGCGGCCACGCCGGGCGAGGCGCTCGCCGGGGCGGACTTCGTGCACGAATGCATCGAGGAGAAGCTCGACGCCAAGCGCGCCCTGTTCGCGAGGCTCGACGCCGCGGCCGACCCCGGCGCCATTCTCGCCTCGGCCACGTCGAGCTTTCCGGTGTCGGCGCTGGCGGAGGGGCTTGCGGGTCGCGACCGGTGCATCGTCGCGCATCCGGCGGCGCCGCCGCACCTCATGCCGGTGACCGAGATCTGCCCCGCGCCGTTCACGCGCCCGGAGGTGATCGACGGGACATCCCGCCTCATGGAGCGCTGCGGCCAGGTTCCGGTGCTGATCCGCAAGGAGGTTGCGGGCTTCGTGATGAACCGGATGCAGGCGGCGCTGATGGTCGCCATGCTGCGCTGCGTGGACGAGGGATCGATCACTCCCGGCGACGCGGACAAGATCATCAGCGAAGGTTTCGGCCTGCGCTGGGCGTTCCTCGGGCCCTTCGAGGGCGTGGACCTGAACGCGCCCGGTGGCGTGCGCGAGTATTTCGAGCGCTACGGCTTCATCTTCAACGCCGCCGCCCGCGACTGCGGCCTCAAGGAGGATGTCGTGACGCCGGACACCATCGCCGCGCTGGACGCCTACGCGCGCGCACGCCTGCCGCTGGAGCAGATTCCGGAAAGGATCGCCTGGCGCGACGAGGCGATCGCCGCGCTCACCCTGCTCAAGCGGACCCGGCCGCCATCGGCTTGACCGGCGGAACGTAGCGCCGGGCGATCTCGTTGCGGTCCTCGTAGCTCGCCTCGAAGATCGGCGCGGCGAGGATCGCGCGCACATGCAGCACCCCTGCGCCGACGTTGCGGAAGCCGTGCCAGTATCCGGCCGGAATGAGCACCGACTGGCCGGCGCCCGCCGGCCGCCGCTCGGTCTCCACCCACACCTCCGCCTCGCCCTCGACGATTGTGAGGATTTCCTCCACCGCGTGCAGGTGCGTCGGCGCGCCAAGCCCCGGCTCGCACCACTGCTCGAACATGGCGAGCTGCCGGCTGCCGGTGAGCGCCGACACCTGCATCTGCGTGCGCACGCCCTTGCGCCAGTCCTCGCTCGGCTGCGTTGAGTGGTCGATCACCAGCATCTGCGTCCTCCCGTCGACGGTCCCCTCGCGACCCAGGCTATCGCGGCCGCCGCCGCCGGGCCAGCTTCAGCCCTTAAGGGGAGACATGCGCAACATGCGTGCGCTCCCCCTGTTCGGCCACGCGGGGCTTCGCGTATAGCCATGCCGGATGACGAAAACGGCGCAGGCGGCGGCTTGGATGGGAGGGTGGCTCACCGCCACGCTCGCCATGACCGTCGCCGGGCGCGAACTCGCCACGACGCTGCCCGTGGTGGTGCTGATGTTCTTCCGCGCCGTCTTCGCCACGGCGGTCCTGTCGGCTATCGTGTTCGGTCTGCGGGGCGGCCGCCCGGCGCGCACGGCGCGGTTGCCGCTCCACATCGTCCGCAACATTCTGCACTACGGCGCGCAGTACTGCTGGTTCTGGGCGCTGGCGCTGATCCCCATGGCGCAGGTGATCTCCATCGAGTTCACCCTGCCGATCTGGGCGGCGATCCTGGCGGTGCTGTTCCTCGGCGAACGGCTGGGCGCGCGGCGCGTCGCGGCCGTTGCGCTGGGCTTTCTCGGCGTGCTGGTGATCGTCCGTCCCGGGCTCGCCGCCACCGAGTTCGGGCAAGTCGTGGCGCTCGCCGCCGCGCTGGGCTTTGCGGCGACCGTGACGATGACCAAGGCGCTCACCCGCACCGACGAACCGCTGACGGTGATCTTCTACATGTTCGCCATCCAGATCGTCATCGGCGCCGTCCCCACCATCCTTGAGTGGCAGACGCCGCAAGGCGCGCAGTGGTTCTGGCTGGCCCTGGTGGCGACGGCGGGCACGTTCTCCCACTTCTGCCTCACCAAGGCGATGTCGCTCGCCGACAACACGGTGATCCTGCCCATGGACTTCCTGCGCGTGCCGCTCACCGCCGTTGCGGGCCTTGCGCTCTACGGCGACCCGATCACGCCATGGCTGGCGGGAGGGGCGGCGCTGATTCTCGCCGGCAATCTCCTGAACCTGGCGCCGCGCCGGCGCGCGGCGGACGCCGCCGACCCATGACGGACATGCTCGCGCGACACCAGGCCACGAATACGTCGCGGCTGATCGGCGCGGCGATGGTGGCCGCCGCGGCGCTGTTCTGGTCGATGGGCGGCTTCTTCGTCCGGCTGATCGACGCCGACATCTTCACCATCGTGTTCTGGCGCGGCCTGTTCTCGGGCGCGGCGATCTTCGCGCTGTTCTTCCTGATGGAGGGCGGGCGGGCGCTGATCACGCTGAAGTCGCTGCGCTGGCCAACGGCGCAGGCGGCGCTCGCCTCGGCCACGTCGATGGTCTGCGGCATGCTGGCGCTGCGCTACACCACGGTCGCGGAAGCCCTCGTCATCTACTGCCTGACGCCGTTCATCACCGCCGCCGGGGCCTGGCTGGTGATCGGCGAGCGCGCCTCGCGGCCGACGCTGGTCGCCGCGGCGATCGCGCTCCTCGGCGTCGGCGTGATGATGTGGGGCGCGGCGCTGGGCGGCAGCGTGTTCGGCAACCTGCTGGCGTTCGGCATGGCGGCGGGCATGGCGGCGATGACCATCGTCATCCGCCTGCACCCGGACGTGCCGATGTTTCCGGCGATGGGCCTTTCGGCCTTCATCGCCGCCGCGTTCTCGGGCTTCATGGCGCCGGCGCTGACGATGAGCGGGATCAACTTCGCCTACACTGCGATTTTCGGCGTCGTCCAGAACGCGGCGGGGCTGGTGTTCTACGCCACCGGAGCGCGGCGCATCAGCGCGGCGGACGCGACGCTGATCGCCGTTCTGGAAGTGCCGCTCGGCGTGCTGTGGGTGTGGCTCGCCTTCAACGAGGAGCCGCGGCCCTCGACGCTGATCGGCGGCGCGATCGTCCTCGCCGCCGTCGTCGGGCATGTGCTCTACGAGGCGCGGCGGGCGCCGCGCTGATCACTCCGCCGCTTCGGCGTCGTCCTCGTCGTCGGCGTGGGCGAAGCGGCCCTGCCCCTTGCGCAGCTCCTCGGCCACCAGAAACGCCAGCTCCAGCGCCTGGTTGGCGTTCAGGCGAGGGTCGCAGTGGGTGTGGTAGCGGTCGCGCAGGTCGTCGTCGGAGACCATGGTCGCCCCGCCGGTGCATTCGGTGACGTTCTTGCCCGTCATCTCAACATGGATGCCGCCGGCGTGCGTACCTTCGGCCTGATGGACGGCCATGAAGCTCTTCACCTCGCCGAGGATCATGTCGAACGGCCGCGTCTTGAAGCCGGAGGTGGCCTTGATGGTGTTGCCGTGCATGGGGTCGCACGACCACACGACATGGCGGCCCTCCTTCGTCACCGCTCTGATGAGCTGCGGCAGGTGCTTCTCCACCTTGCCGTGGCCGAAGCGGGCGATGAGGGTGAGCCGGCCCGGCTCGTTCTCCGGGTTGAGGAGATCGATCAGCCGGAGGAGATCGCCCTCGACGAGGCTCGGCCCGCACTTCAGCCCGACCGGGTTCTTCACGCCGCGGCAGAATTCAACGTGGGCGTGGTCCGGCTGGCGGGTGCGGTCGCCGATCCACAGCATGTGGCCGGAGGTGGCGTACCAGTCGCCGGAGGTGGAATCGACGCGGGTCAGCGCCTGCTCGTAGCCGAGCAGCAGCGCCTCGTGGCTGGTGAAGAACTCGGTGGTGCGCAACTGCGGCGCGGTGTCGGCGTTGATGCCGCAGGCGCGCATGAACTCCAGCGTCTCCGAGATGCGGTCGGCGAGCGCCTGATAGCGCTCCGCGGCGGGCGAATCCTTGAGGAACCCCAGCGTCCAGCGGTGGACGTGTTCGAGGTTGGCGTAGCCGCCCATGGCGAAGGCGCGCAGGAGGTTCAGCGTCGCCGCTGCTTGCCGGTAGGCCATGATCTGCCGCTCCGGATCGGGCTCGCGGTCCGCAGCCGTGAACTCGATGCCGTTGATGATGTCGCCGCGGTAGGAGGGAAGCTCCACCCCGCCCACCGTCTCCATCGGGGCCGAACGGGGCTTGGCGAACTGCCCGGCGATGCGCCCCACCTTCACCACCGGCTGGCGGCCGGCGAAGGTGAGCACCACCGCCATCTGCAGGAACACGCGGAAGAAGTCGCGGATGTTGTCGGCGGAGTGTTCGGCGAAGCTCTCGGCGCAGTCGCCGCCCTGGAGCAGGAACCCCTTGCCCTCGCAGACGCGGGCGAGCTTGCGTTTGAGCTTGCGCGCCTCGCCGGCGAACACCAGCGGCGGGAAGCCCGCCAGCCGCTTCTCCGCCCCGTAGAGGGCCTCCTGGTCGCGGTACTCCGGCGTCTGGACGATGGGCTTCACCCGCCAGCTTTCCGGTGTCCACTTGCTCGCCATCGCTCGACTTTCCCTCAACTGACGCGGGCCGCCGCCGGACTGGCGGACGGCGGGAGGTTCATACACAAGCGCCGCCGGCGGGGCTAGCCTGTGGTCTCCAGATGCCGCCGGAACGCCACTTCGGCCGACGCGTAGGCCTCCTGGCGCTCGACGCTCCAGTAGCGCAGGTCCTCCAGCCGGATCGGCCGGCCGGTGACGGCGCAGCGCACGAAATCGCCCGGCTGCAGCACCTGGTAGTCGGCGTCGCCGAAGCGCAGCCTGGCTTCGCGGCCGCCGCCAGGGAATGTCGGTTCGAAGTTCATGCGGCGGAGATAACGCTTTCATGGCCAAAATGAAAGGCGGGTCGGCCGCCTTTCGCCTTTCCGCTTGACGCAGCGGAGGCTTGTGGTGTTGATCCCTTGGCCATGAACCGCCTTCCGCAACCCGTCCGCAACATGTGCGGCCTTATCATTACCGGCTAGGCATAGCGCCGGCAGCGGGCCGCTTTTCTCTCTCTCCTCCAGAAAAAGCGAGCGCCGGGCCGGCGAGGCCCGTCACAGGAACACGCGCTCGATGCCCTTGAAGCTTTGGAACACGCTGACCCGCCGCAAGGAGGAGTTCCGGCCCATCGACGACCGGAACGTGCGGATGTACGTCTGCG
>DAIODI010000067.1:0-4584 GCA_036746875.1 Aestuariivirgaceae bacterium
GGGCTCGCGGCGCGCGGTCCCGGTCGGCGTCTGGGTTGCGGCCCCGGTCTTGGGCGGGGGCCCGGGGCCGGGGTCTCCCGCCGCCGGAGCGGTTTCGGCCGCGATTGGCTCGAGATCGCGCTCCTGGCTGCGCTCGCGCGGCTGGCGACGTTCGCGCGCCTCGCGGGGCGGGCGCGGCGGGCGCGCATCGCGCTCGCCGTCCTGCCCGGCGCGGCCGCGGCTCCGGCCGCCACGCGGACGGCGGCGCTTGCCGTCGCGTCCGGCGTCAGCGGGGGCGATGTCCGCCGGGGGTTCGCCGGTGTCGCCATCGGCCGCCGCGCCGGCGTCAATGTCGGTCACATCAGCGTCAGGCGCGGCGAACTGGCCGCCGCCGGGCTCGCCGTTGACGCCGCCCGGTTCGCCCCCTACTCCGCCGGCCTCGCCGGTCCCCTCTCTGGCCCCCTGTGCGCCCTTGACGGGCCGCGGGGTTAACCCCCCGTGCGCGCGGCGGCGGCGGCCGCCGCGGCGGCCGCGCCGGCGGCGGCGCCGGCGCTGGCGATCCTCGCCCTCGTCGTCGCCCCGGCTCTCGCGGGGCGCGCGGCTCTCGCGCGGCTCGCGGGCTTCGGCTTCGCGCGGCTCGCGCCGCGCGCGCGCCGCCGGTTGCTCGCCATCGTCCCGCTCGTCCTCGGCGAAGGGCGCGTCCTCCCCGTCCGGCTCCTCGATGACGGCGGGCGTGTCCATCCGCACCGGCGCGGCGGCCTGGAGGCGGCGGGCCGGAAGCTGACGCTCGCCGGCGCGCTCGATGACGCTCTCGACCGGGCGCATTTCCGCCGCCGGCACGATGAACACCGAGATCCCGTACGCCTGTTCGAGCACCAGCAGGTTGTCGCGCTTCTCGTTGAGGATATAGACGGCGACGTCCGGGTGGCACTTGACGGTGAGGTTCTCGGCCCGGCGCGACAGCAGGTGGTCCTCGACGCCGCGCAGCACCGAGAGCGCGCAACTCGACACCGAGCGTACGACGCCGCGGCCCTCGCAGTGCGGGCAGGGCTTCGATGAGCCCTCCAGCATTCCCTGCCGCAGGCGCTGGCGGGACATCTCGAGCAGGCCGAAATGGCTGATCCGGCCCACCTGGATGCGCGCGCGGTCGTTCTTCAGCGCCTCCTTGAGGCGGCGCTCGACGTTGCGGTTGTTGCGCGGCTCCTCCATGTCGATGAAGTCGATGACGATGAGGCCCGCAAGGTCGCGCAGGCGAAGCTGGCGGGCGATCTCGTCGGAAGCCTCGAGGTTGGTGCGAAGCGCGGTGTCCTCGATGTTGTGCTCGCGCGTCGACTTGCCGGAGTTGATGTCGATCGAAACCAGCGCCTCGGTCTGGTTGATGACGAGGTAGCCGCCCGACGGCAGCGTCACCGTGGGCGAGAACAGCGCGTCGAGCTGGCTCTCCATCTGGTAGCGCGAGAACAGCGGACGCGTGTCCTTGTAGGGCTTCACGTTGCGGGCGTGGCTCGGCATCAGCATCTTCATGAAGTCCTTGGCTTCACGATAGCCGTCGTCGCCCTCGACGAGGATTTCGTCCACGTCCTTGGTGTAAAGGTCGCGGATCGACCGCTTGATCAGGCTGCCTTCCTCGTAGACGAGGCTCGGCGCGGTCGATTGCAGGGTGAGGTCGCGGACGTTCTCCCACAGCCGGATGAGGTAGTCGAAGTCGCGCTTGATCTCGGCCTTGGTGCGCTGCGCGCCCGCCGTGCGCACGATCAGGCCCATCCCCTCCGGCACCTCGATGTCGCGCGCCACTTCCTTGAGGCGGCGGCGGTCGTTCGAGTCGGTGATCTTGCGCGAGATGCCGCCGCCGCGGGCGGTGTTCGGCATCAGCACGCAGTAACGCCCGGCGAGCGACAGGTAGGTGGTGAGCGCCGCGCCCTTGTTGCCGCGCTCCTCCTTGACGACCTGGACGAGCAGCACCTGGCGGCGCTTGATGACCTCCTGGATCTTGTAGGTGCGGCGCGACTGGCGGCGGCGCTGCGGCACCTCCTCCATGGCGTCCTCGACGCCGACCGATTCGACCGCCGACGCCTCGGCGGATTCCTCGACCGCCTCGACGCCTTCGCGCACCGGCGTCTCCGGCGCCTCGTTGTCGCCGTCCTCGTCGTGCTCGCCGCCGGCGGCGGCCCCGGCCCCGGCGTCGCCGCCGTCCTCCTCGCCGGAGTCGTCGGAGGCAGAGGTTTCCCCGCCGTCATGCCCCTCGCCGTTGTCGCCAGAGGCGTAATCCTCGTCGTGGCGGCGGGCCTCGTCAGCTTCCTCGCGCAACAGCGCCTGCCGGTCGGCGACGGGGATCTGGTAGTAGTCGGGGTGGATTTCGGAGAAGGCGAGGAAGCCGTGGCGGTTGCCGCCGTACTCCACGAAAGCGGCCTGGAGCGAGGGTTCGACCCGCGTCACCTTGGCGAGGTAGATGTTGCCCTTCAGCTGCTTGCGCTGGGCGCTTTCGTAATCGAACTCCTCAATGCGGTTGCCCCGCACGACGACGACCCGCGTCTCCTCGGAGTGCGCGGCGTCGATAAGCATTCTCGAGCCCATGTCGGCTGATCCTTGCCGCGCCGCTGTCGTTGCACCTTCAGAGACCGGTTTCCGGGCATGCGGTCGATCGTCGGGCTGCGCAGGGCGCGCGGGTTGCAGGCGGTCAGCAGCGGCCTTGATGTCGCCCCCGCGGCGCCGCCGCCGTTCACGCGAACGTCACGGGCCATTGGCGCTGCTGCCATCCTGGAGTTGCCATGTGCCCGGACGAACCGGGCGGTTGTCAGTAGAGCCAGGCGGGAGGCCGCATCGGCCCGGAACTCACGCCGGCGCTGCATTCAGTAAGCCGCTTGCGCGCGCCGATCTCGGCAGACGCCGGGCGGCGCGATTGCGACCATTGCCTTTCTAGGCGCGGATTCCCCCTTTGGCAAGCCGAACACGGTGGCCCGTTTGCCCCCGCTCCTGGCAACCTTCGGTTAACCGAACCACCCCTAGGGTGACCTTGCGGCGGCGAGGGCGGCGCCCCGGCCGGTGCGACGGCCGGCGGGCGACGGCGCGCGAGGGGATTGCGGAGCGCAACGGGTGACGCGGACGACGCCACATCGGGCGAGGCCGGCGGCGGCATCAGCCGCGATGCGGCTGGCCGCCGTGATTGCCGCGATCTGGAGTCTGGCGATCTGGGCGCTGGCGTTCGGCCCGCCCGCGGCCGCCAACGCGCCGTCCCCGGAGGTTCCCGTCGTGCATGCGGCCCGGGTCGCCGGCGACGCCGTACGGTCCCGCTTCATTGCCGACCTGACGGCTCCGGTCAGCTACACGGTTTACGTGATCGCATCGCCCTACCGGGTGATCGTGGACCTCCCCGAAGTCGCCTTCCGGTTGCCGAAGGGGCTCGGATCGCAGGGCCGGGGGCTGGTTTCGGCCTATCGCTACGGGCGGCTGGAGCAGGGCCGGTCGCGCATCGTCATGGATGTGACGGGCCCGGTCCTCATCGAGAAGGCGTTCATCGTCCCCGCCCAGGACGGCCAGCCCGCCCGCATGGTGGTGGACCTGATCGCCACCGACGCAAAGACCTTCGCCGCCCGCCTGGCGCCCGCCCCGGCAATGGCCGCCGCCGGAAACGCCGCCGCGCCGTCTCCGGTCGCCGCGCCGGCGGCGGTTCCGGAGGCCGCCGGCGATGGCGAACGGCTGGCCTCGGCCGATCCGCACCCGACCGAAACGCCACGCGGCGATCCGCCCGCCGGGACGACGGCGATCGAGGCGATGGGCGCCAGCCCTGCGCCGCCCGCCGTGCCTGCGCCGGGTGCGGCCGGGGCGGAGGCGGGCGAAGCGATCGCCGCACTGCCGATGGCGCTGCCGGCCGACGAGACTTCGCCGGCGGCGCCAGCGCCTGCGCCGCCGGAACCTGAAGCTGCAAAATCCTCCGGCAAGCGGATGATCGTGCTCGACCCCGGCCACGGCGGCATCGATCCGGGCGCGTCGGGCGTCAGGGGCACGCTGGAGAAGGACGTGGTTCTGGCGCTGGCGTTCGCCATGCGCGACAGGATCCTCGCCACCGGCCGGTATGAGGTGAAGCTGACGCGCGAGAGCGACGTGTTCATCTCGCTCGCCGAGCGGGTGCGTTTCGCCCGCAAGAACCGCGCCGACCTGTTCATCGCCCTGCACGCCGACAGCCTGCGCGGCCCCACGGTGCGCGGCGCCACCGTCTACACCCTGTCCGAGAAGGCCTCTGACCGCGAGGCGGAAGCCCTGGCGGAAAAGGAAAACCGCGCCGACGTGATCGCCGGCGTCGATCTCGGCGGCGACAGCGACGAGATCGCCGGCATCCTCATCGACCTCGCCCAGCGCGAGACCAAGAACGCGTCGGTCTCGCTCGCCAAGAGGATCGTCGAGGAACTTCAGGGCGTGACCGGCCTGACGGGCCAGCCGCACCGTTCGGCGGGGTTCCGGGTACTGCGCGCGCCCGATGTTCCCTCGGTGCTGCTGGAGGCGGGCTACCTGTCGAGCAAGCAGGACGAGGCGCTGCTCACCTCTCCGGAATGGCGCGCCGAGGTGGCAGGCGCCTTGGTCGAGGCCCTCGACGCCTACTTCGGTCAT
>DAIODI010000067.1:4684-13527 GCA_036746875.1 Aestuariivirgaceae bacterium
GTATGAGCCGCCGGTGATGACGCGCATCTACGCCGGCGACGGCACGCTGTTGTCCGAGTATGCGCGCCAGAGGCGCATCTTCGTGCCCGTGGAGGCGGTGCCGGAGAAGCTCATCGAGGCCTTCCTCTCGGCTGAGGACAAGAACTTCTACACCCACTCCGGGCTCGACTGGGCGGGCATCGCGCGGGCGATGGTGCAGAACGTCCAGAACCTGATCGAAGGCAACGACCGCCGGTTTATCGGCGCGTCCACCATCACCCAGCAGGTCGCGAAGAACTTCCTGCTGACGCCCGACCGCAACATCGAGCGCAAGCTGAAGGAGGCGCTGCTGGCCCAGCGCATCGAACGCACCTTCACCAAGGACCAGATCCTCGAACTCTACCTGAATGAAATCCTCTTCGGGATGAACATGTACGGCGTCGCCGCCGCCTCGCAGGGGTACTTCGGCAAGTCGCTCGACGAACTCGACCTGGCGCAGATGGCCTACCTCGCGGCGCTGCCCAAGGCGCCGAACAATTATCACCCGGTGAGAAACCGCGAGCGGGCCGTCGAGCGGCGCAACTGGGTGCTCGACCGGATGGTGGAGAACGGCCACATCACCCGGGCCGAGCGCGACGAAGCGGCTGCGAAACCGCTGGAGGTGGCGCTGCGGCCGTCGGGCGCGGAGCTGTTCGCCGCCGAGTCGTTCAGCGAGGAGGTTCGCCGCGAGCTCCAGCAGCTCTACGGCGAGACGAAGCTCTACGACGGCGGGCTTTCGGTCAGGACAACGCTCGACCCGAAGATGCAGATGGCGGCCCGCTCGGCGCTGGCGCAAGGCCTGATGAAGCTCGACCGCAAGCTCGGCTGGCGCGGACCGGTGAGGCGGATTGCGGTCACCGACGACTGGGGCGCGGCGCTGGCCAAGATCAGGGCCCCGAGCGACATCGACCCGTGGCGGATGGCGGTGGTGCTCGACGTGCGCGAGGACGCCGCGACGATCGGCCTGCGTCCGGCGCGACTCGCCGGCGGCAGGATCGCCGAGGCGCGCGAGACTGGCGTGATCCCGCTCAGGCTCATGCAATGGGCGCGGCGGGCGGGGGATGCCCCGGGCAATCTCGGCCCGGAGGTGAAACTCCCCGCCGAGGTCGTGCAGCCGGGCGACGTCGTCTATGTCGCGCCCGGCGGCGAGGGCCAGTTCCACCTGGTGCAGATCCCCGAGGTCGAGGGCAGCCTGGTGGCGATGGACCCGCATACGGGGCGCGTGCTGGCGCTGGTCGGCGGGTTCTCCTACGACCTCTCGGAGTTCAACCGCGCCGTCCAGGCGCTGCGCCAGCCGGGCTCTTCGATCAAGCCGTTCGTCTACGCCGCCGCCCTCGACAACGGCTACACGCCGGCGTCCGTGGTGATGGACGCGCCGATCGAGTTGAAGCTCGAGAACGGCGAGATGTGGAAGCCGAAGAACTACACCAACAAGTTCTACGGTCCCTCCACCCTGCGCCTCGGCGTGGAGAAGTCGCGCAATGCCATGACGGTCAGGCTCGCCCACGACATGGGCGTCGAGAAGTTCTGCTCGATGACGGAAGCCCTGGGCATCTACGACAGGCTTCCGCCGATGCTGGCGATGGCGCTGGGCGCGGGCGAGACCACGCTGCTGCGGATGACCACGGCCTATTCGATGTTCGCCAACGGCGGCAAGAAGATCCAGCCGACGCTGGTGGATCGCGTCCAGGATCGTTACGGCCGCACCGTGTTCCGCCACGACAACCGTCCGTGCCCGGATTGCAACGCCGCCGAATGGGCGAACCAGCCGGAGCCGCAACTGCCGGACAATCGCGCCCAGGTGATGAACCCGTTCACCGCCTATCAGGTGACGGCGATGCTGGAAGGGGTGGTGCAGCGCGGCACCGGACAGGCCCTGAAGACGGTGGGCAAACCCGTGGCGGGCAAGACCGGCACCTCGAACGAGGAGCGCGACGCCTGGTTCATCGGCTACACGCCCGATCTCGCCGTCGGCGTCTACGTCGGCTACGACAAGCCCCGGCCCATGGGCCGCTTCGCCACCGGCGGCCAGCTTGCCGCGCCTATCGTCGCAAACTTCATGCGCGCCGCCCTCGCCGAGGACCCGGCGACGCCGTTCCGGGTGCCGCCTGGCGTGGAGCTGATTCCCATCGACCCGAAGACCGGCAAGCGCGCCGTGTGGGGCGACCCCAACGTGATCCTCGAAGCCTTCAAGCCGGGGCAGGGTCCGCCGGACGAGACCGTGGTGATCGGCGGCTTCTCGGGCGGCGTCCGCGAAACCGTTCCGGCGGGCGACGCGGCGGTGATCGAGGGCGGCTTGACGACCGGGACCGGCGGCCTCTATTGACGCGGTCACTAACCGCCGCCGTTTCCCGGAAACCCGAATGCGCGCCGAAATCAGCAATCTCGTGGACGAGATGAAGCAGTCGATCGGACTGCTGAGGAGGCATCTTTGACTGGGACAACGCGCTGCGCCAGCTCGCCGAACTGAACGCCCGAACCGAAGATCCCGCCCTCTGGAACGATCCGGAGAAGGCGCAGGAGGTGATGCGCAAGCGTCAGGACCTCGACAACCGTATCGCCACCGTGCGGCGGCTTGAGCGCACGATCGCCGACAACGTCGAACTGATCGCCATGGGCGAGGCGGAGGGCGACGCATCCGTCGTCGCCGAGGCCGAGGCCGCCCTCCAGGCGCTGAAGCCCGAGGTCGCGAGACAGGAGTTGCAGACGCTGCTCTCCGGCGAGGCCGACCGCAACGACACCTATGTCGAGATCAACGCCGGCGCCGGCGGTACCGAAAGCCAGGACTGGGCCAGCATGCTGTTGCGCATGTATGTGCGCTGGGCCGAACAGCACGGCTACAAGGTGGAGTTCATCGAGGAGCACGCGGGCGAGGAGGCGGGCGTCAAGTCCGCCACCATCGTCGTCAGGGGCGCCAACGCCTACGGCTGGCTCAAGACGGAATCGGGCGTGCATCGCCTGGTGCGCATCTCGCCGTTCGACTCCAACGCGCGCCGGCACACCTCGTTCGCCTCGATCTGGGTTTATCCCGTGGTGGACGACTCGATCGACATCCAGGTGAACGAAAGCGACTGCCGCATCGACACCTACCGGTCGTCCGGGGCCGGCGGTCAGCACGTCAACACCACCGATTCGGCGGTGCGGATCACCCACATCCCGACGGGCATCGTGGTGGCGTGCCAGAACGAGCGCAGCCAGCACAAGAACCGCGCCACCGCCTGGAACATGCTGAAGGCGCGGCTCTACGAACTGGAATTGCAGAAACGGCAGGAGAAGATCGACGCCGCCAACGCCGCCAAGACCGACATCGGCTGGGGCCATCAGATCCGCTCGTATGTTCTCCAGCCCTACCAGATGGTGAAGGACCTGAGGACCGGCGTCACCACGTCCAACACGGGCGCGGTGCTCGACGGCGACCTCGACGAGTTCATGGCGGCGAGCCTCGCCCAGCGCGTCCATGGCGGCGGCGCGGCGGTGAGCGATATCGAGTAGGATCAACCGGCGCGGGCGCTCCGCGCCACCAGTCGTCCGAGCGCCGCGAAGCATCCCAGCGCCGCGATCCCGGCGGCGGCCATGACGGCGAGCGCCGCCGCGGTTCCCGTTAGCGCCACGGAAACCGCGAAGGCGCGCGGCGCGGACGCGGGGAGCCCGCGGAGCCACGTCGCCCTAAGACCCATCCGCGTCGCGTAGCCGAGGCTGCCGAAAAGATGCAGCGGCAGCGTGCCGCGCACGATGCTGTGGAGGCCGGAGGCGAACCCGAACAGCATGGCGAACATCGCCGCGCCAAGCGCCGACGCTCCGGTCGCCAGCGGCAGAAGCATCGCCGCCGTCAGGAAGGCGGCCGAGAGCCGCGTCAGCGCCAGCGCACTGCGGGCGACCGCCAGGGCGGAAAACAGCCGGATGGCCACCTGCGACGGCCCGAACAGCGCCGCGCAGAGGACCGCGTGATCGCGCACCCCGAGGTTCTCGATGATCGGCACCATCTGCGCCAGCACCGCCGACAGCACCAGCCCGCACAGCGCGAACCCCGCCGCGACGAGCGCAAAGCCCGCGCGCGCGGCAGGTCCTGCAAGCGACGGCTCGATCGCCTCCGTCACCGCCCGTGCGCCGTCCTCGCCCGAGACGCGCGCTTGCGCCCGCGACAGCCGCCCGAGCAGAAGATGCGCCGGCAGGCACACGAGAAGGTTCAGCGCGGCGAAGCCCGCCAGCACCTCCCGCCAGGAGAACAGATCGTGCAGCGCGCTGGTCAGCGGCCAGAAGATCGTCGAGGCGAAGCCGGCGATCAGCGTCAGGTGGGTGATCCGCGCACGTGCCTGCCTCGGCCCGAACTGCACGAGGCAGGCGAAGGCCGCGTCATAGAGCGCATATGCGCCGGCGATCTGCGTGCCGATCAGGCCGATCACGAACACCGCCGGGTTCGGCGCCGCCGCCATCGCCAGCAGCGACAGCGAGGCGCCCGCCGTGCCCCACGTCATCGCCGCCGCCGCGCCGCGCCGGTCGATCTGCCGCCCGGCCATCGGCGCGATAAGACCGCCGGCCAGCAGCGCGACCGAAAACGCCGCGAACACCCACGACACCGGCCAACCGAACTCCGCCGCCATGCCGGCGGCGAGAACGCCGAACGAGTAGTAGAACGTGCCGTACCCGACGACCTGCGAAGCGCCCAGCAACAGCACCGCCGGGTGGCGCGGCAGCAGCGCCTCGCGGACGCTCACGGCGCGATCAGCCGAGCGCGCGCGCGGCCTCCAGCACTTCCTTTGCGTGGCCCGGAACCTTCACCTTGCGCCAGACGCGGGCCACCTTGCCGTCCTTGCCGATGAGGAAGGTGGCGCGCTCTATCCCCATGTACGTCTTGCCGTACATGCTCTTTTCCACCCACACGCCGTAGGCTTCGAGCGTCTTGTGGCTCTCGTCGGAGGCCAGCGCGATGGTGAGATCGTGCTTGGCCTTGAACTTGTCGTGGCTCTTCACGCTGTCGGCGGAGATCCCGATCACCATCGCGCCGGCCTTTTCGAAATCCGGCTTCAGCGCGCTGAACTCCTTCGCCTCCAGCGTGCAGCCGGAGGTGTCGTCCTTGGGGTAGAAATAAAGCACCGCCTTGCGGCCGGCGAGCCCCTTCAGGCTTACGGTGGAGCCGCCGTCGCCGGGGAGCGAGAAATCCGGCGCGGCGTGGCTCGCTTCGAGCGTTGTCATCTTGCCATCCTTTCGTCTTGTTGCGGCGGTCAATGGGCGGGGTCGGGTGTCCGGTTGACCAGCGGTCGGGTACGCGGTTCGCCTGTCTTATGGTTCACGATTGGTAAACTGCTTGTGACGGACACTGGCAAGCGGGTCTACTGCCGGCCAGAATGGATCTCGGGGGACGGAACGCGAGCGGTGAGGCGTCGAGGGTTCGGTAGCATCGTGCTCGGCACGCTGGCAACTGTGGTTGCCGGCGCCGTCGTCGTCGCCGCTGCGTTCTACTGGCGGCTGGCCAATGGGCCGGTGGAGCTGCCGTTTCTCACCGGCATGGTGCAAAGCCATATCGCCGGGGCGGTTCCCGGCGTACAGGCGGAAATCTCCGGCGTCGTTCTGGAACGCGACAGCGAGACCGGCGCTCCCTGGATCCGTCTGCGCGACATCCGCCTGAAGGACACCGCGGGCAACGTCATCGCCCAGGCTCCGCGCGCCGCCATCGATTTCAGCGGCCGCGATCTGATGGGCGGGCGCGTGCACATCCGTTCGCTTGAGCTGATCGGCCCGAAGGTCTTCATCCGCCGCAAGGTGGACGGTTCGTTCCAGATGGGGTTTGGCGACGTGGCCGCAGCGCCGCCGCCGGCTCCCTCCGCCGTCGCTTCGGCGGACGCACAGCCCGGCGGGAGCGCGCCAGCGGCGCAAGGCAAGGCCGACGCCGCGCCGGCGCCGTTTCATGGCGCGGCGGCCGACGGGCCCCACCTCATCGACATCATCAAGCAGCGGCTGGCGCGCGACGCCGCGCCGCCCGCCCCCGGCGATCCGCCTCCGCTCGAGGCGGTGCAGATCCGCGAGGCGGCGCTGTCGCTGCTGGACGAGGCCAATCAGGCCGTGTGGTTCGCGCCGCGCGCCAACCTGACCTTCCGGCGCGCCGACTACGGTTTCGTGCTGTTCACCGACGCCACCGTCGCCTCGGGATCGCAGCCCTGGCGGGCCGAGGTCGTCACCACCTGGCGCAACGACGCGAAGACCTTCACCGTCAACGCCCGGCTGTTCGACGTGGTCCCCGCCGACATCGCCGACAACGTCTTCGCGCTGAGCCAGCTTGCGCAGGTGAACCTGCCGCTCTCCGGCAAGGCCACCATGGTGCTGGCCGACGACGGCGCGCTGCTGTCAGCCAGCGCCGACCTGACGGCGGCGGCGGGCGAGGTGGGCTTTCCCACCTACATCGCCGATCCGGTGCGGATCGACGGCGGCGCGGTGCGGATCGTCTACAATCCGAACTCCGGAGGGCTCGTGCTGAACGAGTCGGAGGTGATCGTCGGCGGCACGACGGCCAAGGTCTCCGGGCAAATCGACCCGCAGCGCGACGAGGCCGGCGTGCTGCGCGCGCTCGCCATGCAGATCAAGGCGGAGAACCTGAACATCGCCCCGCTCGACCGGAAGCCCGGGGCGATGGCGCTCGACCGGCTGGAGTTCAGCGGGATCGCGGCGCTCAACGAACGCCGTCTCGACGTCAGCGATCTCCTGCTGACGGCGGGTTCGACCGCCATCCGCACGCGCGGCAGCTTCGTCGGCGGCAAAGACGCGATCGGTATCTATCTGTCCGGCCGCATGCGCGACGTTCCCGCCTCGATGGTCAAGCAGCTTTGGCCGGCCGTGGTGCTGCCGCCTGCGCGCGAGTGGTTCGACTACAACGTCGAGACCGGGGTGATCCGCGATGGAACCTTCCGGATCGAGATTCCCGCCGACACGCTGGCCGCGGCGCTGAAACGCGAGCCGATTCCGGCCGACATGGTGGATATCGCCTTCACCGCCGACGGCGTCGGCGGCGCCTACTTCGCGCCGCTGCCCAAGGTTCGGGGCCTGAGCGCCACCGCGCGCATCACCGGCGACCGCGTCGACATCGACTTCGCCAACGGCGAGGTTGCGCTTCCGTCGGGCCAGTCGATCGCCATCGACGCGGTCGCCATGCGCTCGACCGAGACGCACAGGCTGCACGTCCCGACGACCTTCACCATCGCCGCCCGCGGCCCGGCGTCCGCCTTCACCGAATTGCTCGACCAGGAGCCGCTGAAGCTGATGTCGAACGCCGGGGTGGCCGACCTGAAGATCGCAGGAGATGTCGCCGCCAACGTGGTTCTGGACGCGCCGCTCGGGCCGCCGCCGGTGCAGCAGGTCAAGGTGACGGCGAAGGCCGACATGAGGAACGCGGCGCTCAAGGGCGCGGCCCCCGGCATCGACATTTCCGCAGGCCGTTTCGCCATCGACGTCGCGCAGACCGGAATCACGGTGAAAGGCCCGGCGCAGCTTAACGGCCAGAAGGCCGACGTCGTCTGGGAGCGGCTGTTCGCCAAGGATGGCCCGCCGAACGACAGGGTGACGCTGGAGGCGACGCTCGACGACGCGGCCCGCCGCAAGCTGGGCGTCGATCTCTCCGCCTTCCTCGAAGGGCCGACGCGAGCGAAACTCAGCGCCGATCTCGACGCGGGTCAGCTGAAGAACATCGCCGTCGACGTCGATCTGTCGAAGGTCAGGATGTACCTCGAGTCGATCGGCTGGTCGCGGCCGCCGCAACCGAAGACGCAGGCGAAGTTCGGCCTCGATCTCTCGTCGCCGAAGGTCTTCGGCGTGCGCAACCTTGAGATCACGGGCGCGAATCTGGAGATCGCCGGCAACCTTGAGGTGGACAAGAACGGCAACGTGCTGGAGGCCACGCTGCCCAAGGTGGTGCTCGACGACTGGAACCAGATGGCGCTGGGCGTCCGCTCGACGGATGCGAGCGTCAATATGGTGGTGAACGGCCGCGCCTTCGACGCCCGCCGCATCATCTCCAACATGTTCGCCGGAGCGGCCGCGCGGCCGGTGGTGACCGCGCGCCCGGTGGTGATCGACGTGCAGCTAGCACCGGTGCTGGCGCACCGCGGCGAGCCCGTGAACGACCAGTAGGGGCGTATCGAGCTCAGGGGCGGCGTGGCGCAGCGCGCCGATCTCAGGGGTGTGTTCGCGGGCGGCGGGCCGATCACCATCGCCATCAACCCGACCAGCGAGGTGACGCGCGACATGCGGGTGATCGGGCGCGATGCGGGTTCGGCGCTGCGCGCCTCCAACCTCTATTCCAAGGTGGCGGGCGGCACCATCGACCTTTCGGCGATCCTCGACTCCGGGGCCCGCACCGGCATCCGGCGCGGCCTTCTGGTGATGCGCGACTTCTGGGTGAGGAACGAGGCGGCGCTGAGCCAGATCGAAGCGCAGAGCAACCAGAGCGGACAGAACGGGCCGCGCCGCGACGGCCAGTTCTTCCGCCGCCTCTCGATGCCGTTCTCGGCCGACGAGCAGTACGTGCGCATCGGCGACGCCATCGCCCAGGGGCCGCAGCTCGGCGCCACGGCGCAGGGGCTGATCGGCAAGGCCGCCGGCCGGATGGACATCGGCGGAACCATCATCCCCGCCTACGCCCTGAACGCGGCGTTGGGCGACGTGCCGGTGTTCGGGGATGTCCTGCTCGGTGGACGCGGCCAGGGCGTGTTCGGCATCAATTACACGTTGCAGGGCACCATGCGCGCGCCGGCGTACACGGTGAACCCGATGTCGGCGATCGCGCCGGGGTTCCTGCGCCACTTCTTCCCCGGCGGCGGCGGCCAGACCAATCCGGA
>DAIODI010000068.1:0-13253 GCA_036746875.1 Aestuariivirgaceae bacterium
GGCCACCACCGCTACGGCGTGGGCTATATCCACCACCTTTCCGCCGCTTGTCACTGCGCCGCCCACGGCGCGATTCGCCGACGCCAGCCTGGCGCCGAAGGTGTCGGGCAACGCCACCCGGGCGAAGCGCACGCCCGGCGGGCGCACGTCGCTGGCGAAGATCGCCGAGCCGTCGACCTTCGAGGGCGCATCGAGGCGCGGCGTATCGCGGCCGATGACGCGCCAGGCGTCCGGCGCCTTCAGCGCGATGTCCGCCGGCGGCGCGACGGCGGCGGCCGCGGCGGCAAGCTCCGCATACGGAACGCTGCGCCCGCTCGCGGCGGGGACGACGGCGCCGGCTTGGGCCAGGACCTCGGAGCGCGGCGCGCCGAGGCGCTGCGCGCCGGCCTCCTCCAGCATCAGCCGTGCGGCGGCGGCGGCGCGACGCACCGGAACCCAGGCGTTGAGCGTGGCGGTGGATCCGCCGGTCAGCACCAGCTCCATCGCCCCGATGAAGCGCTGGCCGAACCAGTCGATGACGCCGGAGAGCTCTTCCGGGCGCTTCCGCAACGTCACCGCGAAGTTGGCGTGGAACGGCTGCGGATCGTTCGGATGGTAGGGAATCACGCTTGCGACGGGAACCTCCAGCTCCTCCGCCGCCAGCATGGCGAGGCCGGTTGTGACGCCCTGGCCCATTTCGAGGTGCGGCACGGCGAGCCGCACGCGGCCGTCCGCCAGCACCTCGATCCAGCCGTTGAGCGCCACCGGGCCGCCCGCGGGCCGCGGCGACGGCGCATCGAGACCGTCCACATCGAGGCTCGCCAGCCAGCCCGTGCCGACGATGAGCCCGAGGCCGGCCACGCCGCCGACGGCGGCCCCGGCGATCAGCAGATGACGACGGGTGATCCTAGCCACGGGCGGGCTCCTCGCCAGCCATCGCCCTGGCGGCGCGGCGGATGGCGGCGCGCACCCGCGGATACGTCCCGCAACGGCAGATGTTGGTGATCGCCGCGTCGATCTCGGCGTCGTTCGGGGCGCGGTTGGCTTTCAGAAAGGCGACGGCGGCGAGGATCATGCCCGACTGGCAATAGCCGCACTGCGACGCCTGTTCGTCGATCCACGCCTGTTGCAGGGGATGCAGGGCCCCGCCGTCGGCCAGCCCCTCGATGGTGGTGACGGCGCGGCCTGCCGCCTCGCCGAGCGTCACCTGGCAGGAGCGCTGCGCCTCGCCATCGATCAGCACCGTGCAGGCCCCGCACAGCGCGACGCCGCAGCCATACTTCGTACCCGTGAGGTTTTGCCGGTCGCGCAGAAACCACAACAGCGGCATGTCGGCTGGATCGTCCGCCGCCACCGCCACGCCGTTGATGATCAGGGTCTGCGCCATCTCAGCCCGCCAGACGAAACCGATGTTGCGATCATAAACCAGGGATGCGGCGGCGGGAAGGCATGAATGGCCGCAGGTGCGCCGTACGGGAGCGTCAGGTCCGCTTGCGGCCCGTTATCATCGCGGCGACCAGGTTTTCGCGGTGCCGCAGCGAGGCGAGGATTACCCCGCCGAGATGCAACGCCACAAGCAGGAGCACGCCGTGCGCCAGCACGTTGTGGGTTTCCTCCAGCCATTCCTCACCCCAGAACATGTCGGTGGTCTGAAGCCAGCCGGTGACGCAGACCGACGACACCGTGACGATCAGCGCCACGATCATCGCGCCCCCGGCCGGATTGTGGCCCAAGCGCCGCTCCTCGCGCCCTGCAACCATGTCGCGCAGGTACCGGATGAGCGCCGAGGGCTTCGGCACGAACGAGGAGAAGCGGGCGTTCGCCGGACCGATGAACCCGTGGACGATGCGCAGCGCGATCAGCGCCGCCGCCGCATAGCCCGCCCACAGGTGCAGCGCCTTCCAGGCGTCGGAGGACAACCACGCCACCGCGATCGACGCCGCGAGACTCCAGTGGAACAGCCTGACGAACGGGTCCCAGACCCTGACGGACGCCCGCTCCATGATCAGTCGTCCTCGCCGACGACTTCAAAGGTCTTCGGGTTGAAGTAGGTCTCGCGCCGCTCGCCCTTGCTATCCCGGCCGTAGACTTCGTAGCAGCCCTTGCTCGCCTCGATTTTCTTGATTTCCGTCCAGCCGTCGGCCTTCAGCCTGGCTTCGAGCGCGCCCAGCGGCTGCCACTCGGCCTGCGGCACGTTGCACCGGCTTTCGCTGGCCATCGCAGGGGCCGCCGCGATGACGGCGAGGGCGGGAATGAGGAGAAGCGTCTTCAACATGGTGGACCTCTTGTGTTGCGTCATGGGAAGCCTCAAGGGCTTCATGGCGCGAACTCGTAGCCCCGCAACCTGTCGGTGAACTGAACCGGACTCGATTTCCCGTTCAGGCCCCTGTCAGGTTGCCGGCGGCCTTGACGGTTCAAAGGGAGGGGCGGCGCGTGCGCATTCTGGTGATCGAGGACGAACCCCTGCTGGGCGACGCGGTGCGCGTGCGCCTTGAGCGCGACGGCCACGCGGTGGACCACGTGCTGCGCCTCGACGACGCGCGCGCCGCGCTGGCCGGCGTGGACTATGGGCTGGTCCTGCTCGACCTGCACCTGCCGGACGGGCTCGGCCTCGACCTGCTGCGGTCGCTGCGGCGATCCGGCGACCAGCGCCCGGTGATGATCCTCACCGCCCGCGACCAGATCCGCGACCGTATCGACGGGCTGAACGCCGGCGCCGACGACTACCTGGTCAAGCCGTTCGATCTCGACGAGCTGGGCGCGCGCGTCGCCGCCGTGGCGCGCCGCTACAGCGGCAATCCCAATCCCGGCCTTGGGCTTGCTGACGGCGTGATCGTGGACCGCGCCCGGCGCACCGTCAGCCGCAACGGCCGGGACGTGATCCTCACCTCACGCGAGTGGGCGGTGCTCGACAACCTCGCCGACCGGCCGGGCGCCACCGTCGCAAAGTCGCGGCTGGAGGAGGCGCTCTACGCCTTCGGGGCCGAGGTGGAGAGCAACACGGTGGAAGTCTACATCAGCCGGTTGCGCAAGAAGCTGGGCGCGTCCGCCGTCGTCACGGTGCGCGGCGTCGGCTACCGGCTGGGGACCGCGTCGTGAGCGGGGCGGGAGCGACCCGCTGGAGCCTCACCCGGCGGCTGATCGTGCTGCTGACCGGCTCGATCGGCGCGCTCTGGCTCGCCGCCGTCGTCGCCTCGACGCTCGTCACCCTGCACGAGGTCAACGAGGTCTTCGACAGCGCGCTCGAGGAAACCGCCCAGCGCCTCGTCGGGCTCGCCGCGCATCATTACCGCAAGGACGATGACGACCGCGACCCCGAGGACGTGGAGTTCGAGGATTTCGATGACCACAAGGAGTACCTGATCTACCAGATTCGGGATGCGCGGGGCCGTGTGCTGCTGCGCTCGCACAATGCGCCGCGGACGCCGTTCCCCGCCCCGCTCGAACGCGGCGCCGTGAACGTCGACGGCCAGCGCATCCTCACCGTGTCGACGAAGGACCGCCGTCTGTTCGTGCAGGTGGCCGAGCGCGACGAGCACCGCTACGAGGCGGCGCGCGGCACGCTGCTGCTGATGCTGCTGCCGCTCTTGCTGCTGCTGCCGCTGTCGGCGGGCGCGATCTGGCTCACCGTGCGCCGCAGTCTGGCGCCGCTCAGGTCGGTGGACCGCGAGATTCGCGATCGTAGCGGAGCGCGGCTCGATCCGGTGCCGGACAGCGGGCTTCCCGGCGAACTCGCGCCCATCGTCACCTCGGTCAACCGCCTTCTGGAGCGGCTGTCGCGGGCGCTCGACGCCGAGCGCGCCTTCGCCGCCAACAGCGCGCACGAACTGCGCACCCCGGTGGCGGCGGCGCGCGCGCAGGCGCAGCTTCTGGCGAGCGAACTGAAGTCCGGGCCGTCAGCGGACCGCGCCGCGGCGCTGGCGGCGACGCTGCACCGGCTGGGCAGGCTGGTGGAGAAGCTGCTGCAGCTTTCCCGCGCCGCTTCCGGCGTGGCGCTGGCGCGCGAGAAAACCGATCTCGGGCAGATCGCCCGCGTGGTCGTCGACGAGTATCTGGGCCGCAAGATCGATACGGCGCGGATCGTGTTCGATCCGGACCCGCCGCCGAACATCAGCGTCTACACCGACGCCGACGCGCTCGGCATCGTTGTGCACAACCTCATCGACAACGCCCTCGCCCACGGCGACCGCTCGGAACCGGTGACGGTGCAGGTGGGGCCGGACGGCGCGCTCGCCGTCCGTAACGCCGGCCCGGTCGTCCCGCCTGAAACCCTCGCCACGCTGACGCGGCGGTTCATGCGCGGCGGCGCCTCGGCGGAAGGGTCCGGGCTCGGGCTCTCCATCGTCGAGGCGATCATGGCGCAGGCGGGCGGGCGGCTGGAGCTGTTCTCGCCGGCGCGTGGCCGGCCGGACGGATTCGAGGCCGTGCTGACGTTCCCGGACCGGCCCTGAACGCCGCCGTCACGCCGCGCGGGCCTTCTGGTAGTCCTTGACGTCGCGGAACACGATGTCTTTCCAGCGGTCCTGCTCGTAGGTGAGCTGGAACGCGGAGGGCGCAAGAAACACCGGGGCGCCGTCGAGATCGCGCGCGAGGCTCGCCCGGTTCGCGGCCATGAAGCGGTCGAGCTCGCCCGGCTGCGGCGACGACACCCAGCGCACCACCTGGAAGCGCGACGGCTCGAAGCTCACCGGCAGGCCGTACTCCTGCTTCAGCCGCTCGGCCAGCACGTCGAGCTGCAGCGCGCCGACGACCCCGACGATGGCGGGCGAACCATCTTCCGGCACGAACAGCTGCACCACGCCTTCCTCCGACATCTGCTGCAGCGCCTCGCGCAGCTTCTTCGCCTTCATCGCGTCTTCGAGCCGCACCCGGCGGAGGATTTCCGGCGCGAACGAGGGGACGCCGCGGAACACGATGTCCTCGCCCTCGGTCAGCGTGTCGCCGATCCTCAGCGTGCCGTGGTTGGGGATGCCGACGACATCGCCGGCGTAGGCCTCGTCGGCGAGCGCGCGGTCCTGGGCGAAGAAGAACTGCGGCGTGGAGAGGCTGATGGGCTTGCCGGTGCGCACCAGCTTCGCCTTCATGCCGCGCTGGAGCTTGCCGGAACACACGCGCAGGAAGGCGATGCGGTCGCGGTGGTTGGGGTCCATGTTCGCCTGGATCCTGAACACGAAGCCCGACATGCGCGGTTCTTCGGCCTGGACCACGCGCCGGTCGGCGGCCTGGTCGCGCGGGCCGGGCGCGATCTGCGCCATCGCGTCGATGAGGTCGCGGACCCCGAAGTTGCGCAGCGCGCTGCCGAAGAACACCGGCGTCAGGTGGCCTTCGAGAAAGTGATCGGGCGCGAAGGGTTTGAGCGCCGCGGACGCCAGCTCCACCTCGTCGCGGAACTGAACGAAGTCGGCTTGCGGAAGCAACGCCCTGACGGCCGGATCGTCCGGCCCGGACACGGGGGTGCGCCGAAGCTCGCTGTCGTGGCCGCGGATGGCGCTGTCGTTCAGCGCATAGGCGCCGGCGAAGGCGCGCCCGCGCCCGATGGGCCAGGTGACGGGCGTCACATCGAGCGCCAGCGTCTTCTCGATTTCGTCGATGAGATCGAACGGGTCGCGCGTCTCGCGGTCCATCTTGTTGATGAAGGTGACGATGGGGATGTCGCGCAGGCGGCACACCTCGAACAGTTTTCGGGTGCGCGCCTCGATGCCCTTGGCGGCGGCGATCACCATGACGGCGGAATCGACGGCGGTGAGGGTGCGGTAGGTGTCTTCCGAGAAGTCCTCGTGGCCCGGCGTGTCGAGCAGGTTGAAGACGCAGCCGCCGTACTCGAACGTCATCACCGAGGTGACGACCGAGATGCCGCGCTCGCGCTCGATGGCCATCCAGTCGGAGCGGGTGTGCTGGCGGTTGCGCTTGGCCTTCACCTCGCCGGCGAGCTGGATCGCCCCGCCCATCAGCAGCAGCTTCTCGGTGAGCGTGGTCTTGCCGGCGTCCGGGTGCGAGATCACCGCGAACGTGCGCCGCCGCTGCGCGGGCGTGGGGGCGGCGTGAACCGCCGGGTGCGGGGCGTCGATGAGGCTCATGGCGAATGTCGGACTTTCACGCCGGGGAAGAGGCTACATAGCGGCGCGGCCGCCGGGCGTAAAGCGAGCCGGTGGGCGCGACAGTCAGCCGCGCGCCGCCGCCAACGCCATCCGGATGTGGAGCAGAGCGACGGTGCAGGTTGGCGCAGACGAGATCATCCGACAGGTTCTTTCCTGCCTGCCTCGCGCGCCAGCCGCAAGCGTCATACCGCCAAATGGCAGCCACCTGGCCGGATGCCGCTCTCATGGATCAGCCGCCGTAGCGTTCGAGGAACGCCTCGACCGGAAGCGTTCGCATGTCGTCCACCGCCTGGCCGAGCTTCTCGTGCGGCCAGTCCCACCACGCCAGCGCCCGCAGCCGTTCGCCCAGCGCCGGCGGCAGGCGCGGCCGCAGCACCGCCGCAGGAACGCCGGCGACGATGGTGTAGGGCGAGACGTCGCGCGTCACCACCGCGCCCGCGCCCACCACCGCGCCGTCGCCGATGGTGACGGCGGGCAGAACGATCGCGCCGTGACCGATCCACACGTCGTTGCCGATGGTGACGCCGTTCGCCACCCGCCACTGCCGGAAGGCGCTGTCGAGCGGCCGGTCGACAAAGTACTCGTTCGGCCGGTAGCTGATCTTGTGCGTCGTGACCCGGTCCAGCGGATGCTGCACGGCGTTGATGCGGGCGAAGGCGGCCAGCGAGCAGAACTTGCCGATGGTGGAATAGAGACCGCCGGAATCGTGTTCGAGGTAGGAGTAGTCGCCAACCGTGCAGTCGAGCAGCTCCACCCGCTCGGCGATGGCGCTGAAGCGCCCGAGCGTGCAGTGGCGCAGCCTGGCGGTGGGGTGGATCTTCGGCTCGCCGCCGCGGTCCGGCGTGTTGCCCATGTAGGTGTCCGCTGGCGTGCGCCTGATCCCGCCGAAACGCAAAGATAGCCCGCAGATGGTCTCGCAACCGGCGGTGACGGATCGGTGAAACCTCAGGCGGCGGCCTTGAGCTTCTTCTCGATGTCGCGCTTCAGCTTGCGCGCCTTCAGCGACAATTCATCCGCGCTCGCCTTGACAAGGAACGCATCGAGGCCGCCGCGGTGCTCCACCGACTTCAGCGCGTTGGCCGAAATCTTCAGCGCCACCGTCTGCCCCAGAACGTCGCTCATCAGGTGTACGTTGCACAGGTTCGGCAGGAAGCGCCGCCGGGTCTTGTTGTTGGCGTGGCTCACGGCGTTGCCGGCGAGTACGCCCTTGCCGGTCAGTTCGCAACGGCGGGCCATGGTCGAAATCTCCGGAAGGAAGGTTGTTACGGACGCCGGACGCAGTCTCCGGCGCAGCCGTGTGGACGACGGCGCATGCGCCGGAGTCCGTGTCGAAGCGCGGTTTCTTATCGGCAATCGCCGGGACCGTCAAGTTGCTGTCCTGAGTCGCTGTCGGGCCCGCGGCCTGCACAGTTTGGCCCAAAAGTGCGGGTAACCACCGTTCAGGACAACCGGGACCCTGCACATGACCTTCACCCTGAAGCGCCTGGTGGGCGGCGCGGCGTTTGCCGCGTTTGCCACCGTCTCCGCCCCCGCCATGGCCGGCCAGCCGCTCGATCTTCGCTACGACCTCTACATCGCCGGGTTCAAGGTGTTCGAAATCGGCCTCACCGGCGAGATTTCGGCGAAGGGCTTCACCTCGTCCGCCTCGATGCGGCCGAAGGGCTTTGGCTCGTTCTTCAGCGACGACGAGACCGAGATGCGCGCCGCCGGCCCCGTCGCCTCGGGCAAGCCTGCGCCGAGAACCTTCGAGATGCAGCTCAAGGACGACCGCCGTTTCAGCGTGTCGTGGTCGGCCGATGCGCCGCTGAAGACCGTGCGTTCCAGGCCGCTGTCGGAAGAGCGCGAGAAGGCCGTCAACTCCGCCCTGAAGGGTCCGCTCGCCGATCCCCTGACGACGGTGATGCGGCTCGCGATGTCCTCCGACGGGTCGAAGTGCAACCTGTCGCAGCGCGTCTACAACGGCAAGGAAGTCTACGAACTGGCCCTGTCGCCCGCGGGCGAGGCGAACATGGACGGCGACGGCGCCTACGCCGGTCCGGCGAAGCGCTGCAAGCTCACATACCGCACCATCGCCGGGTTCTCCGAAAAGACCATGCGGAAGAACCGCAAGAGCCCGCCCGACATCACGCTGCTGATCGCCCCGGTGAAGACCGGCGGCGGCAAGCCGCTGACGCTGATCGTCGGCGCGAGCGGCTCGATCGACGGGCGCTCGTTCAAGGCGAGGCTGGCCAAGGGCTCGCTTGCCGGCGCGCCACTTCAGGCGCGCAGCCCCTGAAGGTTGTCCCGTAACGGCACACCTGCGTAAACGTCCGCTCCCGGTGCGCGGCTACAATCGCGCCTGCCATGACTCGATCTTGTTGGCGGATCGTCGCGATAACCCCATATCTTGTGGGAACGAAGGGCGAAACCGGGCGAAACAGCGATTCGGACATGCTCTGTTCCGGTTTTCTTCGGAGTGTGAACATGCGAACGCAGAGCATGGCCGCCGACGTTAACCGGGGCTTCACCATGGTCTTGCCGGCGTTAACGGTTGCGCCCGGAAACGCGCCGCCCGGCGGGCCGGCGACCGGCGTGCGGCCTGCGCAAGCCTGCGGCGAAAGGCCGGCAATCCCGGCCCGCGCCGATAGCGAACAAAGCAGAAAGATCGCGCTGTCAGCGATTCGCTCCCGCTTTGTTCCGGGAACGGTCTTTCGGTTGACAGGTTGCGCCAAAACGGCACTGGCGTTCCGGAGGGTTTGATGCGCGATCGTCCCGTCACCGCCGTTCTCGGACCCACCAACACCGGCAAGACCCACCTCGCCGTGGAGCGGATGATCGCCCACCCCTCCGGGATGATCGGCCTGCCGCTCAGGCTGCTGGCCCGGGAGGTCTACGACCGGGTGCGGCTTCGCACCGGCGATCACGCCGTGGCGCTGGTGACGGGGGAGGAGAAAATCATTCCGCCCCAGCCGCGCTACTGGGTGGCGACGGTGGAGGCGATGCCGAGCGACATCGACGTGTCGTTCCTCGCCATCGACGAGGTGCAGCTCGCCGGCGACCTCGACCGCGGCCACGTCTTCACCGATCGCCTGCTGAACCGGCGCGGCCGCGACGAGACGATGCTTCTGGGCGCAGGATCCATGCGGCCGCTCATCGAACGGCTGGTTCCCGGCGTCAATTTCATCTCGCGCCCTCGCTTCTCGAAACTCGTTTATGCCGGCCAGAAGAAGCTGACCCGCCTGCCCTCGCGCACCGCCATCGTGGCGTTCTCCTCCGACATGGTCTACGCCATGGCGGAACTGATCCGGCGGCAGCGGGGCGGGGCGGCGGTGATCCTGGGCGCGCTGTCGCCGCGCACCCGCAACGCGCAGATGGCGCTGTTCCAGTCGGGGGACGTCGATTACGTGGTGGCCACCGACGCCATCGGCATGGGCCTCAACATGGACCTCGACCATGTGGCGTTCGCCTCGACCCGCAAGTACGACGGTTTCGGCTTCCGCCAGCTCAACCCCGCCGAACTGGGCCAGATCGCCGGCCGCGCCGGGCGCTACATGAACGACGGCCAGTTCTGGGTGACGGCGGAGGCCGATCCGTTCGACGCGGAGCTCGTGGACCAGCTTGAAAGCCATCGCTTCGAGCCGGTGCGGGTTCTGCAATGGCGCAACCGGCGGCTGTCGTTTGCGTCGGTCGCGGCGCTCAAGGCGTCGTTGCAGGCGCCGCCGCCGGCCGAGGGCCTGACGCGCGCCCAGCCCGGTTTCGACGTCGACGCGCTGGAGATGGTGACGCGCGACGACGACATCGCAGCGCTCGCCTCCTCGCCGCCGGCGGTGGAGCTGCTCTGGCAGGTGTGCCAGATCCCCGACTACCGCAACATCTCCAGCGCCGAGCACGCAACGCTTGTCGCCCGCATTTTCCGATTTGTCGGCCGCAAGGGCGGGCGCATTCCCGAAGACTGGTTCAACCGGCAGCTGTCCTACTGCAACCGCACCGAAGGCGACATCGACACGCTCGCCCAGCGCATCGCCCACATCCGCACCTGGACGTTCGTCGCCAACCGCCCGGACTGGCTCGACGACCCGTTCCACTGGCAGGGCCGGACACGCGAGATCGAGGATCGGCTGTCTGACGCCTTGCATGAACGCCTCACACAGCGTTTTATCGATCGCCGCACCAGCGTGCTGATGCGGCGGTTGCGCCAGAAGGAAGACCTGATGTCCACAGTCGAAGACGACGGCGGCGTGCTCGTCGAGGGTGAGCTCGTCGGCAGGCTCGACGGCTTCCGGTTCATCCCGGCGCCGTCCACCGGCGCGGATGTGAAGGGGTTGAAGGCGGCCTGGGCGCAAGCGGTGGCCAGGGAGATCCTGGGCCGTGCGCAAACGCTCGCGGCCGCTCCGGATCCCGCGTTCTCCATCGACCGCGAGGCGCGCATCGTCTGGCACGGCGCCGCCGTGGCGCGCCTGCAGGCGGGCGCTTCGGCGCTCGAGCCGCGCATCGTGCTGATCGCCGACGACCAGCTGACCGGCCCCGACCGCGACGCGGTCGGCGAGCGTCTGCAGAAGTTTCTGACGCGCCACATCGACGGCGTGCTCGAACCGCTGGTGAAGCTCGCCCACGCCGAGGACGTGCAGGGGCTGGCGCGCGGACTGGCCTTTAGGCTGGTCGAGAACTTCGGCGTGGTGGCGCGCGAGGACGTGGCCGACGACGTCAGGGCGCTGTCGCAGGACGACCGGGCGAGCTTGCGCCGCTACGGCGTCAAGTTCGGCGCCTTCCACGTGTTCGTTCCGGCGCTGCTCAAGCCCGCGCCCACGGCGCTGAGGCTGGTGCTGTGGGGGATTTCGCTTGAGAAGGACGGCAAGGCCGACGCCGGCGCCTTGCCGCCCATGCCCGGGCAGGGGCTGACGTCGGTGGCGTTCGACCGCGCGACGCCGCGCGGGTTCTATCGCACCGTGGGCTTCCGCATCTGCGGCGAGCGCTGCGTGCGCATCGACATGCTGGAGCGCCTCGCCGACACCATCCGCGACCGGGTGTTCTGGAAGCCGCGCTTCGATGGGGAAGCCCGCCCCGCCGGGTCGGGCGAGGGCGGCGGCTTCACCGTGGTTCCGGACATGATGTCGCTGGTGGGGTGCTCGGGCGAGGAGTTCGCCGGCATCCTGCGTTCGCTCGGCTACCGGTCGGAAACGCGCCCCATCGCCCCGGAGCCTCAGCCCGCCGTGTCGATGGCCGCCGCGCCTGCGCCGGGCGAGCCTTCCGGGGGGGACGAGACCGCCCTTGCGGAGCCGGCGCCGGCGGAAGCCGCACCGCAGGCCGCCGCCGAACCCGCGGGCGAAGCGGCAAGCGCGCCGGTTGAACCGGAACCCGTGGCGGGCGAGGCGGCCGCCATCGCGCCGCTTGACGTTGCCTCCGCCCCTGCCGAGGCGGCGGACGCGGCGGCGGCGCAGCCGAAGGAGATCGTGGTCTGGTGGCCGAAGGACACCGGGCCGTTCCGCCGGCGCAAGCCGGAAGGCCACGGCGACGGGCGCCGGCCGCGCCGCCCGCGCTAGAGCGCGCCTGGACACCCGCCCGCGACGGCCGAGCCGGGACCGGCCGCCGAGGCCGCCACAGCCGGGGTGTCCCGCCAAGACGGCGAGCGCCGCCCGCGCCGCCATGGCAGGGGCCGGAATCGCGACCGCGATGGAGCGCGCCCCGACCGGGAGGCCGCGCCGCACGAGGCGCGCGACAGGCCCGAACCGCGCGAGCGCGACCGCTCCGAGGGGCCGCGTCCGCCGCGATCCGGCGACGACGGGCAGCGCCAACGCGGCAAGCGCGAGGACCGCACGCGTGGCGGCGGCGAGCCGCGCCGGTACGAGGCCGCGCCGCCTGCGGCGGACCGCGCCGCCGATAGCCCGTTCGCGGTTCTGAGCGCGCTGAAGGAGAAGCTCGCCCGCGGCCAGTAGTCCACTCCGCCCGCCCGAGACCGCATGGACGCGTCCCAGCGCATCGACAAGTGGCTGTGGTTTTCGAGGTTCGTGAAATCGCGCTCCCTCGCCCGCGAGCTGGTGGTGCAAGGCGCCGTCCGCGTCAACCGGGTGAAGGTGGAGCGGGCAAGTCACCTGGTGAAGCCCGGCGACGTGGTGACGTTCGTTCTTCACGGCCGGGTGATGGCGGTGCGCGTGGAGGCGGCGGGCGTGCGCCGCGGCCCGGCGGCGCAAGCGCGTGCGCTTTAAGTTGTGCTGAACGTTGCGTTGCCCGGGGCCGGCGCCGACACGCCGCCGCCGCGGACGTGACGCCGTACGCCGCCGGACGCGCTTGCATTTGGCCGGGCGGGCGTTAAAACCGGGGCGTTCGTTTGGACGACCGGAGGCTCGCCGTTCCGCATGACCTACGTGGTGACCGACAATTGCATCAAGTGCAAGTTCATGGACTGTGTGGAGGTGTGTCCGGTGGACTGCTTCTACGAAGGCGAGAACATGCTCGTCATCCATCCGGACGAATGCATCGATTGCGGGGTCTGCGAGCCGGAATGTCCGGCCGACGCCATCAAGCCCGACACCGAGCCCGGGCTTGAGAAGTGGTTGCAGGTCAACGCCGAGTACGCCGGGGTATGGCCGAACATCACCCAGAAGCGCCAGCCGCCGCCCGACGCCGAAAAGTTCGACGGCGAAGAGGGCAAGTTCGAGAAGTACTTTTCGTCGGAACCCGGCGAGGGCGATTGAGCCCGGGCGTCCGGCCGCTGCGCTGTCCGCGATATCCTCCAGCTCCGGGTAACCAGGTTCCGCAAGCGGCGACCGTGCGCCTCTTTAAAACGACGTAAAGTCGTGCTATGTGTCTGTCCGATGGAGCAAAACTCCAACCCGACCTCGTCCGAGCCCGGAAAGCTCGGCAATTTTTTGCCCCTTGCATGGCCGTCATGAGTTCCCGGAATGGTCCTGTGCGGACCGGCGCCCACTCTCGGGTCGCACTCCTTTCATGACCCGATGCTTCTGGCAGCTTCCGCCGCACGGCGCGGGGTTCGGCGGTCGTCATCTCTGGCGCTTGTGTTGGCCAGACGACGGTCGTCTTGGGGTGGAGCGGCGCGTTGAGCAGTTGGAGAACGGGCATTATGGCGTCACCGAAGAAGCCGGCAGCGAAGAAGCTCAAGTTCAAGGCCAACGAGTTCGTGGTGTATCCCGCGCACGGCGTGGGCCGGATCGTGAGCGTTGAAGAGCAGGAAATCGCCGG
>DAIODI010000069.1:0-13076 GCA_036746875.1 Aestuariivirgaceae bacterium
AATCTGGAGCGGCTCACGGCGCTGCCGGTGCTGCTGTGGGACGAGCGGCTCTCCACCGCCGCCGTCGAACGCATGCTGATCGAAGGCGACACCAGCCGGGCGCGGCGCGCGCAGGTGGTGGACAAGCTCGCCGCCGCGTGGATCCTGCAGGGCGCGCTCGATCGCCTCGCCGCGCTCGGGGCCGCGCGCTGATGGACGCCGCGCTCAGTCTGCTGCCGGTGTTCCTCGTCATCGCGCTCGGCCATCTGATCCGCCGCGTCAACCTCATCGGCGAGAGCGACTGGGCGAGCATCGACCGGCTCGCCTATTACGTCCTCTTCCCGGCGATCCTCATCAAGGAGATCGGCGCCGCGGACTTCGCGGGCGTGCCTGTGGTGCGCATGGCGGCCGCCATGATGCTCGCCGTCGTCGCCTTCGGCATCCTGCTGCTGCTCGCCCGCCCGGCGCTGAAGCGGGCGCTCGGCATGAACGAACCCCAGTTCACGAGCCTGTTCCAGGGGGCGACCCGCTGGCACACGTTCATCGCCCTCGCCGTGCTGCCGCTCACCCTGGGGCCCGGTTCGCTGGCGCTCGCGGCGGTGAGCATGGCGGCGATGATCCCGCTCCTCAACGTCATGACCATCGTGGTGATGACGGTGTGCCTCGGCGGCCGGCTGGACGCGGCGGCGATCGGCAAGGCGATCGCCACCAACCCGTTCGTCGTCGGGACGGCCATCGGCCTTGCTGTCGCGGCCGGCGGCGTTCAGCCAGCCCCGTCGCTGGTGTCGGTGCTCGACATCGTGGGGCGCGGCGCGCTCGGCGTTGCGCTTCTGTCCGTGGGCGCCGGGCTCCGGTTCGACCAGTTGCGAAGGACCGGCGCGGCGGTCGTGGCTGCGACCGTGATGAAGCTCGTAGCCATGCCGCTCGCCATGGTGGCGTTCACGACGCTGCTCGGCGTCGGCGGACTGCCGCAGGCCGTGGCGGTGATCTCGGGCGCGGTGCCCACCGGCTCCGGCGGCTACATCCTCGCACGTCAGATGGGCGGGGATGCGCCGATGTTCGCCGCCATCCTCACGTTGCAGGTGATCGTCTCCGCCGTCACCCTGCCGCTGTGGGCGGCGTGGCTCACCGGGTGAAGGCGCACGGCCCGTGACGCGACGGCTGTGGATACCGGCGGGCGAACCTTGCCGGGCGCGGCGGTTGCTCCTATAGAGCGGTCTTCAATGACACCCGCCAACCAGACGTCCGTCGCGACCGGCTCCGCCGTGTCCGCCGGGAACGGCCATCACCGCATGCCGCCGGTGGTGAAAGCCCGCCATCTTCTCTCCGTCGCCAACCTGACCGTGCCGGAGATCGGCGCGCTCCTCGACCTCGGCGACCGCTACGTCGAACTCAACCGGCAGGTGGAGAAGAAGCAGTCGATCCTGCGCGGCCGCACCCAGGTGAACCTGTTCTTCGAAGCCTCCACCCGTACGCAGAGCTCTTTCGAGCTGGCCGGCAAGCGGCTGGGGGCGGACGTGATGAACATGTCGGTGAAGTCCTCCGCCATGTCGAAGGGCGAGACCGTGCTCGACACGGCGATGACGCTCAACGCCATGCACCCGGACCTGCTTATCGTGCGCCATCATGCCTCCGGCGCGGCGGAGCTTCTTGCCCAGAAGGTCGGCTGCGCGGTGATCAACGCCGGCGACGGCCAGCACGAACATCCCACGCAGGCGCTGCTCGACGCGCTCACCATCCGCCGCCGCCTGAAGCGCATCGAGGGGCTCGTGGTGGCGATCTGCGGCGACATCGCGCATTCGCGTGTCGCGCGCTCCAACATCATGCTGTTGCAGAAGCTCGGCGCCCGGGTTCGCCTCATCGCGCCGTCCACCCTGCTGCCGTCGGGCGCAGACCGGCTCGGCGCGGAGGTTTTCCGCGACATGCGCGAGGGGCTCGCGGGCGCCGACGTGGTCATGATGCTGCGCCTGCAACTGGAGCGCATGAACGGCGCGTTCGTGCCTTCGACCCGCGAATACTATCACTTCTTCGGCCTCGACGCGGACAAGCTGAAGTGCGCGAAACCGGATGCGCTGGTGATGCACCCCGGCCCCATGAACCGCGGCGTCGAGATCGATTCGAGCGTCGCCGACGGCGTCCAGTCGGTGATCCGCGAACAGGTGGAGATGGGCGTCGCCGTGCGCATGGCGGTGCTCGACGCGCTCGCCCGCAACCTCCCCGGCGGAGGCAACGCCTGATGGCGCTCGACACCCAGTTCCGCGGCGATCCCGCGAGGCGCGCCTTCCTCAACGCCCGCCTGCTCGATCCCTCGCGCGGCGTCGACGCGAAGGGCGGCGTACTGATCGCCGACGGCCGCATCATCGCCGCCGGCGCGAACGTCGACCAGCGGGCGGCCGGCGCGGGCACGCCCACCGTCGATTGCGGCGGCAAGCTTTTGATCCCCGGCATCGTGGACATGCGGGTGTTCACCGGCGAGCCCGGCAACGAACACCGCGAAACGCTGGCCACGGCCTCGGAGGCCGCGGCGGCGGGCGGCGTCACCACCATGATCGTGATGCCCGACACCGATCCCGTCATCGACGACGCGGCGATCGTGGACTTCATCCTGAGGCGGGCCCGCGACACCGCCACGGTGCGCGTTGCGCCGATGGCGGCGATCACCAAGGGCCTCGGCGGCGAGCTGATGACCGAGATCGGCATGCTGCGCGAGGCCGGCGCGGTCGCCGTCACCGGCGGGCGCAAGCCGGTCCGCAACGCCCGCGTGCTGCGCCGGGCGCTGGCCTACGCCCGCGACTTCAACATGCTCGTCGTTCACCACGCCGAGGAGCCGGACCTCGCCTGCGGCGTGATGAACGAGGGCGAGGTGGCGACCCGGCTGGGGCTGCCGGGGATCCCGGCGGCGGCGGAAGTCATCATGCTCGAGCGCGACCTGCGCCTCGTCGAGCTCACCGGCGCGCGCTACCATGCGGCGCAGGTGTCGTCGGCGGCGGCGCTGGAGGTGATCCGCGCCGCCAAGGCCAAGGGCCTGCCGGTGTCCTGCGGCGTGTCGATCAACCACCTGGTGCTGAACGAGAACGACATCGGCGCCTACCGCACCTTCTTCAAGCTCTCGCCGCCGCTGCGCACCGAGGACGACCGCCGCGCGCTGGTGGCGGGCGTCGCCGACGGCATGATCGACGTGATCGTGTCGAGCCACGATCCCCAGGACGCCGACACCAAGCGCCTGCCGTTCGCCGAGGCCGAGTTCGGCGCCATCGGGCTGGAGACGCTGCTCGCCGCCGCGCTGTCGCTGCACCATCGCGGCGAGGTCCCGCTCGTCCGGCTGGTGGACGCGCTATCCACCCGGCCCTCGAAGCTGCTCGGGTTCGAAACCGGGCGGCTGGCGCCGGGCGCGCCGGCCGATTTCGTCATCGCCGATCCCGAGATCCCCTGGACGGTGGTCAACGACCGGCTCCGGTCGCGGTCGAAGAACACGCCGTTCGAGCACCAGGCGATGCAGGGGCGCGCGGTTGAAACGGTCGTCGCCGGGCGCACCGTCTACACCTTCGCCTGAGCCCATGGGCGGGGCCAGGCGATGATCCTTCTGTGGGCGCTGGCGGGTTACCTCTCGGGGTCGGTTCCCTTCGGCCTGCTGCTGACGCGCCTGGCGGGCCTCGGCGACATCCGCCGGATCGGCTCCGGCAACATCGGCGCGACCAACGTGCTGCGCTCCGGCCGTCGGGGACTCGCCGCCGCCACGCTCCTGCTCGACGCGCTAAAGGGCGCGCTGCCCGTGCTCGCCGCCGGCCACTTCGGCGGAGCCGACGCGGCGGCCGTCGCGGCGATCGCCGCGTTCGCAGGTCACATCTTCCCGGTGTGGCTGGGCTTCAGGGGCGGCAAGGGCGTCGCCACCTATCTCGGCGGACTGGCCGGCCTGTCGCCGCCCGTGGCGCTGGTCTTCGCCACCGCGTGGCTGATCACGGCCTTAGCGTTCCGCTATTCGTCCGCCGCCGCCATGGCCGCCGCGATCGCCGCATCGGCCGCCGCGACGATGTGGACGCCGCCGCCGGGCGCGCTCGCCATCGCGGCCATGGGGGCGTTCCTGTTCTTCACCCACCGCGCCAACCTGGACCGGCTGCGCCGGGGCGTCGAGCCGAAGATCGGCCAGCGTTAAGTCTTTCCCGGTCTTTTCGGTTGCGCTTTTGCATCCGGTATTCCTAAGAATTGCGTCGGGGAACCTGAGGACGCCGGCCGGAAGGATTTCGTGCAACGGCTGCTGACGGACGAACAGCGCATCGACTGGCTGCGGTTGATCCGCAGCGAGAACATCGGACCGTTGACCTTCCGCGCCCTGGTGAACCGGTTCGGCGGCGCTGCGGCCGCGCTGGAGGCGCTGCCCGGCCTTTACCGCAAGGGTGGCCGGCCGGCGGCGCGCATCTGCAGCCGCGCGGAAGCGGAGGAGGCGCTGGCGGCGGCCGATCGCGCCGGGGCGCGCTTCGTCGCCATCGGCGAACCCGGCTACCCTTCGCTGCTGCGGCAGATCGATCGTGCGCCGATCATGCTCTGCATCAAGGGCGACCCGTCGCTGCTTGAGCGGCCGTGCCTCGCCGTCGTCGGCGCGCGTAACGCGTCCGCCATCGGCATGCGCTTCACCCGCGACCTCGCCGGCGCGGTCGGCCGGGCCGGCGTCATAATTGTTTCGGGCCTGGCGCGCGGCATCGACACCGCCGCCCACGAGGCGGCGCTTGAGACGGGTACGGCGGCGGTTCTGGCGGGCGGCGTGGATGTCGTCTATCCGCCGGAGAATGTGAAACTTCAGGCGGCCATCGCCGAGCGCGGCGTGCTCGTCAGCGAACATGCGCCCGGCGCCGTTCCCCTCGCCCGGCATTTTCCGCAGCGCAACCGCATCATCGCGGGAACGTCGCTCGGCGTCGTGGTGATGGAGGCGGCGCTGCGTTCGGGCTCGCTCATCACGGCGCGGCTCGCCGCCGAACAGGGTCGCGAGGTGTTCGCGGTGCCGGGATCGCCGCTCGACCAGCGCGCTTCAGGCACCAACCGCCTGATCCAGGACGGAGCGCAGCTCGTGGCCTCGATCGAGGACGTTCTGAAAGGTCTCGACGACCTGAAGGCCCGCGACCGCGGCGGTGAGGTGTTCATGCAACCCGCAAACCCCGGCGACGCCTACGGCCATCCGGAGGTGCCGGAATCGCTGCACGCCCGCCTCATCCAGCTGCTGTCGCCCTCGCCGGTCTCCATCGACGACCTGATCCGGGAGTCGGCGGCGCCGGCTCACCTCGTGGTGGCGGCGCTGCTGGAACTCGAACTGGCCGGGCGGATCGAACGGCACTCAGGCCAGCGAGTTTCGCTGGCCTGAGCGGCGTCCTCGATCAGTGCCGGGTGCGGCGCGGCGCGGTCGCCGCCTCATGGGCCACCATCTCCAGCAGATAGGTCATGAACTTCATGTCCGACTGCATGGCCAGACTGCGCATCTGGCACGCCATGTGTCCGATGTACTCGTAAAGCTCCTCATCCCTGAGAAGGAGAGGTCTGGTTTCGAGGGTGGGCTCGTTGGAGAGCACCTCATCCTCTTCGGCGCCTTCGCGCCCCTGCCACTGCGTCATTGCTTTGCCCCCGGCTCTATCTGCTGCCGTTAGTTTTAGCGCACTCCATGCACGATTGCATCGGCGGTGCGCCAGTCACACTAACAGTTGCAGATTGCCGTAATGGTTGACGTGGCGATCTACTTGCGGCGTTTCTGTGTAGTGGTAAACGCCTCCTCAAAGACCATCTCAAGCAGATAGGCCAAGAACTTGTGATCGACAGACTGCGCCAGATGGCGCAACTGCAACGAAACATCCGCGATGTACTCGCAGACTTCGACCTCCGTTGCGTGGCTTCCGTCGCCAGGGGAATCGCCGGCCGATTGTCCCCCGAGAGCGATCGGCGGTGCTATTCTGCGGGATACCTGTTGCGTTGTCTTGCTGGCTTTCATAGATCGCCCCCGTTCGGGTGCATTCCCGTATCAACAACAGCCTGGAATTACTATCCCGCGTTGCAATGGACATTTAAACCAATCAAAGGTTGCAAAATGCAGAGCTGGCGGCTGAAACCACACCTTGCCCGGCGACCAAGCCTCCTATATGAGGCGCAACGCTTGCTTCGGGCTGACGTGTCCTGAAAGCCCCCTCCACAACCCACGCGAGTTAATCCCGGCTCCCATGGACGTCGTCGTCGTCGAGTCGCCTGCAAAGGCCAAGACCATCAACAAGTACCTCGGCAAGGATTACACCGTGCTCGCGTCCTACGGGCACGTGCGCGACCTGCCGCCCAAGGACGGCTCGGTCCGGCCCGACGACGATTTCGCCATGGACTGGGAGGTGGACGGCAAATCGGCCAAGCGCGTCTCCGAAATCGCCGCCGCCGTGAAGGGGGCCGACCGGCTGATCCTCGCCACCGACCCCGATCGCGAGGGCGAGGCGATCTCCTGGCACGTGCTGGAGCTGCTCAATCGCAAGGGGGTGATCCGCGGCAAGCCGGTGGAGCGCGTGGTCTTCAACGCGATCACCCGCCAGTCGGTGCTGGAGGCCATGCGCTCCCCGCGCGCCATCGACGCGGCGCTGGTGGACGCCTACCTCGCCCGGCGGGCGCTGGATTACCTGGTCGGCTTCACGCTTTCGCCGGTGCTTTGGCGCAAGCTTCCCGGCGCGCGCTCAGCGGGGCGTGTGCAGTCGGTGGCGCTGCGGCTTGTCTGCGACCGCGAACTCGAGATCGAGAAGTTCCGCCGTCAGGAGTACTGGACGATCGAGGCGCTGTTCCGCACCGCCCGGGGCGAGGAGTTCAAGGCCCGGCTCGTCTCCATCGCCGGCGGACGCCTCGGCAAGCTCGACGTCGCCGACGAGGCGACCGCCCGCGGCGTTGAAGCGGCGCTGAAAGACGCGGCCTTTTCCGTCGCCGATGTCGAGGCGAAGCCCGCCCGGCGCCACCCGGCGGCGCCGTTCACCACCTCGACGCTGCAGCAGGAGGCCTCGCGCAAGCTGGGCTTCTCCGCGCAGCGCACCATGCAGCTCGCCCAGCGCCTGTACGAGGGCGTGGACATCGACGGTGAGACCGCCGGCCTCATCACCTACATGCGCACCGACGGCGTGCAGATGGCCCCGGAGGCGATCGCCGCCACCCGCAACATGATCCTCAAGCGCTTCGGCGCGCCCTATGTGCCAGGCTCGCCCCGCCTCTACCGCGCCAAGGCGAAGAACGCCCAGGAGGCGCACGAGGCGATCCGCCCGACCGAAGTAACGCGCTCCCCCGACAGCCTGCGCCGCCACCTCGACCGCGACCAGCTGGCGCTCTATGAACTCATCTGGGTGCGCACCATGGCGAGCCAGATGGAAAGCGCCGACATCGAGCGCACCACCGCCGACATTGTCGCGCAAGGATCGGACGCCCGCGCCTACACCTTCCGCGCCACCGGCTCGGTGGTGAAGTTCGACGGCTTCCTCAAGCTCTACCAGGAAGGCCGCGACGACGAGGAGGACGAGGAGTCGCGCCGTCTGCCGCCGCTCGCCCGCGGCGATCGCGTCGGAGTGGCGTCGCTGAAGGGCGAACAGCACTTCACCGAACCGCCGCCGCGCTACACGGAAGCCTCGCTGATCCGCAAGATGGAGGAACTCGGCATCGGCCGCCCCTCCACCTACACGGCGATCCTCACCGTCCTGCGCGAACGCCAGTATGTGCGCATGGACGGCAAGCGGCTGATCCCGGAGGACAAGGGCCGGCTCGTCACCGCGTTCCTCGAGTCGTTCTTCGCCCGCTACGTCGAGTATGGTTTCACCGCCAACCTCGAGGAGCAGCTCGACCGGGTGTCGGCCGGCGAGGTGGACTGGAAGGCGGTGCTGCGCGACTTCTGGCGCGACTTCACCGGCGCCGTGGGCGAGATCCAGGACCTGCGGATCGGCGAGGTGCTGGAGGCGATGAACACGCTGCTCGGGCCCCACATCTTTCCGCAAGGCGAGGACGGCCAGCCGGTGCGCTCGTGCCCCGCGTGCAAGGAGGGGCAGCTGTCGCTCCGGCTCGGCAAGTTCGGCGCGTTCATCGGCTGCTCCAACTACCCGGACTGCCGCTACACCCGGCAGCTTGGAACTCCCGACGGTGACGAAAGAACGGTTCCGGCCGAAGGAAAGCTGCTCGGCGAGGACCCCGAAACCGGCAAGCCGGTGAGCCTGCTCGATGGCCGCTTCGGCCCCTACGTGCAGCTGGGCAAGGCCGAGGACGGAGAGAAGCCGCCGCGCTCGTCGCTGCCGAAAGGCGTCGGCCCGGACGATGTGGACCTCGGCCTTGCCCTGCGGCTGCTGTCGCTGCCGCGCGAGGTCGGCCCGCATCCCGAGGACGGCGAGATAATCAGGGCCGGGCTCGGGCGCTACGGGCCGTATCTCCAGCATGCAAAAACCTACGCCAACATTGAGAGTTACGAGGATCTGTTCACAATCGGTCTGAACCGCGCCGTGTCGCTCCTCGCCGAGCGCCGCGCCCGCGGGCCCGGCCGCCGGGCGGGCGCGGCGGCGCCGCTGAAGGGTCTGGGCGACCACCCGGACGGCGGCGCTGTGGATGTGATGGCCGGGCGCTACGGCCCTTACGTGCGCTGGGGCAAGGTGAATGCGACCCTGCCGAAGTCCTTCAGCCCCGAGACGGTGACGCTGGCGCAGGCGCTGGCGCTGATCGCCGACCGGATCGAAAAGACCGGCGGCAACAAACCCGCCCGCAAGGCGGCCAAGTCCGCCGCCGCCAAAACGGTTAAGACCAAATCATCGACCGCGAGGAAGCCGGCGGCCAAAAGGGCCGCGAAGCCGGCGGCGAAGGCGCGCAAGACGGCGGGAGCCGCCGACTGATGGCGGGAAAGCGCGGCACGCCGGAGGCTCCGCCGCGCCTTCCGAGCGACGCCGACATCCTGAAGTTCATCGAGGAGTCCCCCGGCAAGGTGGGCAAGCGCGAGATCGCCCGCGCCTTCGGTCTTGCCGGAACAGGTCTGCGCCAGGCGTTGCGCGAGACGCTGAAGCGGCTGGAGGGCGACGGCAAGCTCGACCGGCGGGCTGCGGCGTTGGGCAAGGCCGGCGCGCTTCCCGCCGTCGCCGTGATCGAGATCACCGGGCAGGATCGCGACGGCGAACTCGTGGCCGAGCCGGTGGCGTGGGACGACAAGGCCGGCCGCCGGCCGAAGATCATCGTCGGTATGCGCACGGCGCACGGGCGCCAGGAGACGCTCCAGCCCCCGGCGAAGGGCGACCGCGTGCTCGCCCGCCTCACCCGCCAGCGTGATCCGGTCTACCCTTACGCCGCAACCATCGTCCGCAAGCTCTCGACGCGGGAGAACCGCATTGTCGGCGTGTTCCGCCAGGTGCGCGGCGAGGGCTTTCGCATCGTCCCCGCCGACCGGAAATCGCGCAACGAGCTGATCGTGCTTCAGGGCGACGACGGCGGCGCGCAGCCGGGCGAACTCGTCGAAGCCGAGATCGAGCGCGACCGTGGCCGCGGCCTGCTCCACGCCCGGGTCCGCAAGCGGCTCGGCGACGCCGGCGACCAGCGCAACGTATCGCTGATCGCCATCCACCAGCACGGCATCCCGGACCGCTTCCCGCCCCGCGTCATGGCGGAGGCGCAAGCCCTGCCGGAAGCGACGGCGGACGGGCGCGTCGACCTGCGGCAAATGCCGCTCGTCACCATCGACCCGCCCGACGCGCGCGACCACGACGACGCGGTATGGGCGGCCCCCGACGACGACCCCGCCAACGCCGGCGGCTTCAAGGTGGTGGTGGCGATCGCCGATGTCGCGGCCTATGTCCGGCCCGGCACGGCGCTCGACCGCGAGGCGCGCCTTCGCGGCAACTCCGTGTATTTCCCCGACCGGGTCGTGCCGATGCTGCCGGAGCGCATCTCCAACGACCTGTGTTCGTTGCGCGAGAAGCAGGACCGGCCGGCGCTCGCCTGCCTGATGACGTTCGATCGCTCCGGCGCGAAGCGCTCGCACCGCTTCGAGCGCGTAACGATGCGCTCGGCGGCGAAGCTCTCCTACGAGGAGGCGCAGGCGGCGATCGACGGCAGGCCGTCGCCGAAGGCCGAACCGCTGCTCGACGGCGCGCTGAAACCGTTGTGGGCCGCCTACCACGCGCTGAAGGCCGCGCGCAACCGGCGCGGGCCGCTCGAACTCGACATCTCCGAACGCAAGCTCGTGCTCGACGCGCACGGGCTGATCGAGCGGGTGGTGACGCCGCTCAGGCTCGACGCCCACCGGCTGATCGAGGAGATGATGATTCAGGCCAACGTCGCCGCCGCCGAGACGCTGGAGAAGCACCGCACGCAACTGCTCTACCGCGTGCACGAGCAGCCCTCGCGCGAAAAGATCGCCGCGCTGTCCGACTTCCTGCGCTCCGTCGGCCAGTCGCTGGCGAAGGGCGAGGCGATGACGCCGCGCCACTTCAACCAGATCCTTCAGCGCGCCGCCGGCGGCGAGAACCAGCACATCGTCAACGAGGTGGTGCTGCGGTCGCAGGCGCAGGCCGTCTACGCGCCGGAGAACGTGGGGCACTTCGGCCTCAACCTCGCGCGTTACGCGCACTTCACCTCGCCGATCCGCCGCTACGCCGACCTCATCGTCCACCGGGCGCTGATCACCGCGCTGAACATGGGCGGCGACGGCCTCTCGCCGGACGACGTCGTGCGGCTTTCCGAAACCGCCGACATGATCACCGCCGCCGAGCGCCGCGCCATGGCGGCCGAGCGCGAGACGGTGGACCGGCTGGTGGCGCTGCACCTCAAAGACCGCGTCGGCGGCGTCTTCCACGCCAAAGTCTCGGGCGTCGCCGGCGCGGGGCTGTTCGTCAAGCTCGACGAACTCGGCGCGGACGGGTTCGTCCCGGCGATGAGCCTCCCCGGCGACCGCTACGTCCACGACGAGGCGCGCCACGCACTCACCGGCCTGCGGACGGGTGAATCCTACCGCCTCGGCGACCGGGTGGAGGTGAAGCTCCTGGAGGTCACCCCGGTCTCGGGCGGCATGCGCTTCGAGATGGTGAGCGAGGGCCGCCGGGGCGAGCCTGCCGCGCGGCCTCCGGGGCCCGGGCGGCGGCCGTTCCATGGCAAGCGCGCCACCCGGCGCCGGAGGGGCTGATTGCGTCATCCTGCCGCTGCGGCCGATGGCAATCTGGACGAATCCGGTTCGGCGTTTCACCATCCGGCATCGTTAACGGATCGCTGGTCCATGACGCCAACCGCTTCCGACGCGGCTCCGCCGCGATCCGTCCGCCGTTCGGCCCTGCGCGGCCTCTCGGGGCGCTGCCCGGCCTGCGGCGAGGGGCGGCTCTACGGGTCGTTCCTGGCGGTGCGCGGGCGCTGCCCGGCCTGCGGCGAGGCGCTGCACCACCACCGCGCCGACGATATTGCGCCGTGGATCGCCATGTTCCTCTCCGCCCATGTCGTCGTGCCGTTGGCCTTTCTCACCGCCATGGCGGCGTCGCTCCCGGCCTGGGTCAACCTCGCCCTGTTCATCGCCTTCGGGCTGGCGCTGACGCTGCTGGCGCTGCCCGCGGTCAAGGGCGCGGTCGTCGGCATCGAATGGGCGTTGCGCCAGCACGGCTTCGCGTGCGAGACGGTGCAGGCATCGACGCCAGCCCCATCCACCCCGCGTGCCCGCCGCTCCGACGCCTGACCGCCATCGCTCCGTCCGCCCCCGCGACGCCGCCACGCTGGTGATCGTGCGCCGCGATGGCCCGGCCCCGCGCGTGCTGATGGGCCGCCGGCCGCTCACCGCGGCGTTCATGCCGGGGAAGCATGTGTTTCCGGGCGGCCGCGTGGAGGCCGCCGATCATCGCCTTGCTCCATGCGCGCCGCTGCCGCCGGAGGTCGAGGCCCTGCTTGAGCGCCGGCTGCGCCGCCCCCATCCGGGGCGCGGCCGGGCGCTCGCCATGGCGGCGGTTCGGGAAACCTTCGAGGAGGTGGGATTCATCGTCGGACGCGCGGCTGCGGCGGCGCGCTTGAGCCGGGCGCAAGGGTGGTCGGCGTTCCTCGCCACCGGCCACCTGCCGGACCTGTCGCGCTTGCGGCTGTTCACCCGGGCGATCACCCCGCCGGGGCGGACGCGGCGGTTCGACACCCGGTTCTTCATCACCGATGCGGAAGCCCTCGCCAACCTCGACCGGCCCGTGGCGGCCGCCAACGACGAGCTGCTGGAGCCGGTCTGGGTGACGATCCCGGACGCCCTGGGGCTCAACCTGCCGGAGATCACCCAGGACGTGCTGGAGCGGCTCGCTCCCCTGCTCGACCGCGCCGGGCCGCTGGCCGCCGGAGCGCCGGTGTCGTTCCAGTACCAGCGCGGCCGGGACTGGCGCTTCGACACGCTGTAGGGCCGGCGCGGCGGCGCCGCTGCGCTTGACAACCCCGGCCTTGCGCGCCATACCGCCGCCGAAACCAGCGCAGCCCCTCCCGGGCGCGATTTCCGCCGGAGAGCACCATGGCCAAGGCCACCCAGCTCAAGATCAAGCTCCTGTCCACCGCCGGGACCGGATATTTTTACGTCACCAAGAAGAACTCGCGCACCAAGACCGAAAAGCTCGTGTTCAAGAAATACGATCCGGTGGCGAGGAAGCACGTCGAGTTCAAGGAAACCAAGATCAAGTGACGCCGCCACGCGCGGTGCGCCTTCGATGATCCGGGCCGGCCCTCGCGCCGGCCTTTGCTTTGAACGCCCTGCGGGAATCGCGCTAGGTTCACTCGCCTGCCGCGAGGAGCCTAGCCCGATGAGCTTGATGCTGCCGTTCGCGCTTGCCGCGCTGGCGCTTGCCGCAGGGCTCGCCGGGCGCCGCGGCGCGGCGATCGCGCTCCGGGCGGCGACGCTCGCCCTCTACGCCGTGACGCTCGTCAGCCCCATGACCGACCGTCTGGCGATCTCGCTATGATGCGGCCGACGTGTACTAATCGAATGCGCAGAACATCCCGTGACAACACTCGATAAGGTGTTTGACCTCAAAAACTTAAGGCGCGCCTACCGCTGGACGCTTTCCAATCCGGACGCGCCGTATAATACCAACCCGCATTGACTAGAACCCATGAGCCCAGTCGCGCAGTCCGATGGA
>DAIODI010000070.1:0-12983 GCA_036746875.1 Aestuariivirgaceae bacterium
CCGGAACCGCGCCGCGCCGCTCGTCCGCGCTTGCGGTCCCGGCCGCCGACCGCGAGGCCGTTCGCCGGGTCGAGGAGGCGGTTCTCAAGCGCGCGCGCGGCCAGGCCGCGTCACGGGAGGCGGCGCGCCTCGTCAGGCTGGCCGCCGAGGTTGCCTATCCGCAGGGCGCGCGCGAGGAGCGTGCGACATTCCTTAAGCTGAAGGACGGCGAGGAATCGAAGGCGCTGCGGTATGCGTTCTTCGCCGAGCGCGAGGCGGGCAAGCATCCCGCTCTCGCGGGGGTCGCGGCGGCGGCGGTGAAGCGCGTCGGCGTCGCGGGCGCGGGCGTCATGGGGGCAGGCATCGCGGTGGCCTGTCTCGACGCGGGTTTCACGGTGACCGTCATCGAGCGCTCCGGCGACGCTGCGGCGGCGGGCCGCGCGCGGATCGAAGGACTCTACGCCCGCGCGCTCGCCGGCGGCCGGCTCAGCGAGGCCGACCGCGACCGGCGACTGGCGCGTCTGACCATGGCCGAGTCGCCGGGCGCGTTCGCCGGGTCCGATCTCGTCATCGAGGCGGTGGTCGAGGACATGGGCGCAAAGCAGGAGTTCCTGCGCGCGCTTGAACCGGCGGTGCGGCCGGATTGCGTCATCGCCACCAACACGAGCTATCTCGACATCGACGTGATGGGCGAGGTCCTGCGCGATCCGTCGCGGTTCCTCGGGTTGCATTTCTTCTCGCCCGCCAACGTGATGCGGCTTCTGGAAATCGTGCGTGGACGGAACACCTCGTCGGTTGCGCTCGCCACGGCGCTGGCTTTCGCGAGGGCGCTCGGCAAGATCAGCGTCGTCGCCGGGGCGTGCGAGGGCTTCATCGGCAACCGTATCCTCGATCGTTGCCGGCAGGCCTGCGACGGGATGCTTGAGGAGGGCGCGCTGCCGCAGCAGATCGACGCGGCGCTGGAGGCCTACGGGTTCGCCATGGGGCCGTATGCGGTCGCCGATCTAGCCGGTCTCGATATCTCGTGGGCGCGGCGGAAGCGGGAAGGCGCCCGGCGGCCGTCGGGTTCGCGATACAACCCGGTCGCCGACCGGCTGTGCGAGATGGGCCGCTTCGGCCAGAAGACCGGGGCCGGCTGGTATCTCTACGAGAACGGCCGGCGCGTGGTCGATCCCGCCGTCGAGGCGATGGTGTGGGCGCACGCGACGGCCACCCGATTGCCGCAGCGCAGCTTCGACCCCGGCGAGATCGTGGACCGGGTGCTGCGTGTGATGGCGTCGGAGGGCGAGGCGATCGTGAGGGAAGGCGTCGCCGCCCGGGCGAGCGACATCGACGTGGTGCTGCTCAACGGCTACGGCTTTCCGCGCCACAAGGGCGGGCCCATGCACCAGGCGAAGCTTCGCGCTGGCGGAGCCTGACGGCCGGCAGCGCACTTGACCCTATCCGTACAGATAATTCGGCAGCCACAGCCCGATGCCGGGGAAGGCGTAGAGCAGCGCCATCGCCAGCAGCACGATGAAGATGAACGGCATAACGCCGGAGAAGATCTCGTTGATCGATACGCCCGGCGGCGCCACGCCCTTGAGGTAGAACGGGGCCATCGCCACCGGCGGCGACAGGAACGAGGTCTGGATATTGAGCGCGATCAGGAGCCCGAAGAACAGCGGATCGATGCCGAAGTGCTCCAGCAGCGGCAGGAAGATCGGCACGAAGATGACGATGATCTCGGTCCATTCGAGCGGCCATCCGAGAATGAAGATGATGATCTGGCTGATGATGAGGAACGTCGTCGGCGACAGGTCGAGCGCGACCACGAAGTCCTTGATCACCGTGTCGCCGCCCAGCGCCGCGAACACGGCGGAGAACATGAACGATCCGACGAACAGCCAGCCCACCATCGCCGACGTGCGCGCCGTGAGGTAGACCGACTCCTTGAGCTTTTCGGCGGTGAACGATCGATAGGCCACGGCCAGGATCAGCGCGCCCAGCGCGCCGATGGCGGCGGCTTCCGATGGCGTGGCGAGGCCCATCAGGATCGCCCCCAGCACGCAGCCGATCAGGGTCGCCAGCGGCACGAACGATTCGAACAGCTGCCGCACCACGTAACCGAAGGGCACGTTACGTTCCTCGGCCGGCAACTTTGGCGCCAGCGCCGGGTTCAGCCAGCCGCGCAGGATCACATAGGCGATATAGAGGCCGGCCAGCATCAGGCCGGGGAAGAACGCCCCGGCATAGAGCTTCACCACCGAAACGCCGGCGGTGGCGCCGTACAGAATGAGCATCACGCTCGGCGGGATCAGGATGCCGAGGCAGCCGCCCGCGCACACGACGCCGGCGGCGAGCTTCTTGTCGTAGCCGTGCTTCAGCATCGCCGGGAAGGCGAGCAGGCCCATCAGCGTCACCACCGCGCCGACGATGCCGGTGGCGGTGGCGAACAGCGCGCAGGTGAGCAGCGTGGCGACGGCGAGCGAGGCGGGCAGGCCGCCGGCCGCCAGCTGGATCGAGCGGAACAGCCGGTCGAGAATGTTGGCGCGCTCGATGACATAGCCCATGAACACGAACAGCGGCACGGAGATCAGCACGTCGTTGGTCATCACCGACCAGGTGCGCTGCACCAGGAGCGCCGCGACCTTGTTCATGTCGTCGTAGGCGAGGTAGCCGAAGAACACGCCCAGCGCCATCAGCGTGAAGGCGATGGGGAAGCCCAGCATGATGAAGAAGACGAACAGGACGAGCATCAGCACGCCCAGTTGCGGATCGGTCACGCCGCGCCTCCCTTGGGCTGATGCTGTTCGAGGATGATCTTCTCCAGCTCCTCCACGTCATGCAGGCGGCGCGGCCAGCGCCCGGTGCGGATGCACTCGATGCAGCGCAGCACTTCGGCGATCCCCTGCACGAGCAGAAGGATTCCGGTCACCGGGATCAGCGTCTTGTAGGGATAAATGGGCGGTCCGTCCGGGCTGTAGGCCGAGTGCTCGTGCGTCATCCACGATTGCGCGGCGAAGCCATAGCCTGAGTAGATGAAGGCGATGATGCCGGGGAAGAAGAACAGGAAGTACAGCGCAAGGTCCATCGACGCCTGCCGCCGCTCCGGCCATTCGCGGTAGAGGAAGTCACCCCGCACATGGGCGTTGCGGGCCAGCGCATAGGGCCCGGCCATGATGAACAGCGATCCGTAGAGAATGTAGCTTGCGTCGAACGCCCACGATGTCGGGCTGCCGAGCACGTAGCGCGAGAACACCTCGTAGCTGACGGCGCCCGTGAGCATCACGATGCACCAGGCGAACACATGGCCGACGCCGGTGGAGATGGTGTCGATGGCGCGCAGCAGCGGCGCGCTGGCGGGATCGCCCGTCCGCAGCGCCGGCAACCGGTAGAGCAGCGCCACGCCCGCCGCCATCAATGCGATCCCGGCCCAGAACAGGAGCGGCGAATAGGCCGTCACCCCGCGTTCCGCCGCCGCTTCGCCGAGCAGCGAGCAGTTGCCGGACGAGGTGACGAGGCAGCCGATCAGGTGATTCGGCCGGAAACCCTTCGAGATGATCCGCTGGCCGACCGCAGAATAAACTTCGAGCGACCAGAACACCGCGCCGATGACGGCCGCGAGTCCGGCGCCGAAGACAACGGTCGGCAATGAACGAGACTGCATCCGTGGCCCGCCGGCTCGGCTGTCGTTGAGCGAGGTCTCCCCCGCGACGACGATAGCGCGGGGGAAGCTGCGAGGGAAGGATCAGGCCTTGAAGAAATGGTCGTAGGCGAGCTTCTGGTCGACTTCCATGTCGAACTGAAGACCGACAACGCGCTTCACCCACGCCTTCTGGGACTCGACGACCTTGGCGAAGAACGGATCGGCGGCCGACATCCGCTCGATGACCTTGTCCCAGGCGGCGAGCTGCGCCTCGAGCACGGCCTTTGGCGTCGGGATGACGTTCACGCCCGCGGCCTTCAGCGCCTCGAGATCGTTCGAGTAGCGATCCATCGCCTTCCAAGACATGTCGGAAGAGGAGGACTCCGCCGCGTACTTGATGATCGCCTGCAAATCGGCTGGCAGCGCCTCGAACTTCGACTTGTTGAAGATGATCTCGAAGCACTCCGCCGACTGGTGGTAGGACTGCACCATGTAGGTCTTGGAGACGTCGGGGAAGCCGAGCAGCCTGTCGGAGGAGGGATTGTTGAACTCGGCCGCATCGAGCAGGCCGCGATCCATCGCCGGAACGATCTCGCCGCCGCCCATGATCGTCACCGCCGCGCCCATTTCCTTGAACAGGTCAGCCGAAAGGCCCACGGTGCGGTACTTCAGCCCCTTCAGCTGATCGGCGTTCTCGATCGGCGTCTTGAACCACCCCAGCGGCTGGGTCGGCATCGGGCCGGAGAGAAAGCCCACAAGATCGAGCCCGAGGATCTGCTGAACCAGCTCGTTGTAGAGCGCCTGGCCGCCGCCGTACTGCATCCAGCCGACCATCTGGTTGGCGCGCCAGCCCCACGCCGGCGGGGTGCCGAACAGCGAGTAGGCCTTGTTCTTGCCGTACCAGTAGGCCGCGACGCCGTGGCCGCCATCGAGCGTGCCGGCGATCACCGCGTCCTGCATCTCCAAAGCCTTCGCCACCGCGCCGGCGGGCAGCAGGTCGAGCTTCAGCTTGCCCGCCGTCATCTGGTTGACGCGGTTGACGAAATCCTGCGCGTACTCGTGGAAGATGTCCTTGGCGGGCCAGGTGCTCTGGAACTTCCAGACGATCGCGTCCTGCGCGCGCGCCACATTGGGCAGCGCGAGGGTGGCGGCGCCCGCCGCAGCGGCTCCGCCGGACTTCAGGAACGCACGGCGCGAATGGCTTTTCGTCACGTCGGTCGTCCGGGTCATCGTTTCCTCCATATCTGGTTTTGAAGACTGCGTGCGGTTTACGTCTGGCGATCGGGATTGGATTTCATGCAACGGACTATGATCCCAATTCCTGTTGAGGCCGCCGTCCAGACCCGGGGCGGGGCCTCGCCTGCGCGAAATCGGGCCGTCCGCCTTCATCTTTCCGGGTTCGCATCATCCCTGTCCACCAGGCGCCGGCCCGGTGGCGACGTTCGCGCCACACGACGCCTGCGCCTTTGGCGTATAGGTCATTGAAAACACTGGTGGGCGATGCTGGACTCGAACCAGCGACCCCTGCGATGTGAACACAGTGCTCTACCAGCTGAGCTAATCGCCCGGTCAGGGGATCCGGCGTATACGGACGCTGCCGCCCCAAAGTCAAGCGCCGGTCGCGCCCGTTCGCCCGCCGTCTACGATCCCTGATGCGCGCCCGGCGGACGCCTGCCTTGGGCGAGATCCGTTGCGGCCGCGGTTCAGAAGGTGGCCTGGGGCGGCACGTCGGCGAGCCGTGCGGCGATGTGCGCCCACACCGTCTCCATGTCGTGCGCCAGATGGTCGGGCGCGAACGTCTCCACCGGACGGTCGGTGTAGCCGAACGTCACCGCGATCACCGGCACGCCGGCGGCGCGGGCGGTGAGGATGTCGGTCTCGCTGTCCCCCACCATCACGGATGCGCCCTTCGCGCCCAGCCGCTTCAGCGTCTCGCGGTAGGGCGCCGGGTCCGGCTTGGCCACGCCGATGGTGTCGGCCCCGACGATCGCGCCGAAATGGCGTGTGAGGCCGAGCCGCTCGATCAGCAGCACCGACAGACTCTCGATCTTGTTGGTGCAGATGCCGATGGCGAACCCGGCGTCGCGGCATCGTTCCAGAAGCTCGGGCGTGCCGGGGAACGGCCGCGAGGCGGCGTCGATGTTGTCGCGGTAGTGGGCGATGAACAGCCCGTAGAGGTCGTCCATGCGCGCCATGTCCACCGGCGCGCCGGTGGCGGCGAACCCGCGCTCGATCAGCCTGCGCGCGCCGCGCCCCACCATGGCGCGCACCTCCTCGACGGAAACCGGGCGGCGCCCGTGCCGCGCCAGCACATGGTTGGTCGCCGCCGTGAGATCGGGGGCGGTGTCGACCAGCGTGCCGTCCAGATCGAAAACCACCGCCTTGCGCATCGCTTCTCCCTGGCCGGCGCGCGCCGGGGTTCGGGTCAGACCCGCTCACCTCCCGCCGCAATCGGGTCAAGTGACCCGGGGGCCGCCGGTTTAGCAGACCGCGCCGCATCGGCAAGCGCGGTTTGAGCCGCGCCGGACCGCGTGGTACAAGCCCCGCGTCGCATTCATCGTTTTCGACGCAAGGGGCACCCCCATGGACATCCGCAAGGGTCAGGCGCTCGCCGACCGGCTCAACGACAAGAGCCTGCTCCGGCAGGCCTGCTACATCGACGGCCAATGGGTGATGGGCAAGGCCACGATCGACGTCACCAACCCGGCGACGGGCGAAGTGATCGGCGCCGTGCCGAAGCTCGGCCAGGCCGAAACGAAGGCCGCCATCGAGGCCGCCGAGCGGGCCATGAAGGGCTGGGCGGCGCGAACGGCCAAGGATCGCGCCGGCGTTCTTCGCAAGTGGTTCGCGCTGATGCTGGAGAACCAGGAGGATCTGGCGCAGATCATGACCGCCGAGCAGGGCAAGCCGCTGGCGGAGGCGCGCGGCGAGGTCGCCTATGGCGCGGCGTTCATCGAGTTCTTCGCCGAGGAGGGCAAGCGGCTTTACGGCGAGACCATCCCCTCGCCGTGGACGACCTCGCGCATCGTGGTGCTGCGCCAGCCGGTCGGCGTCGTCGCGGCGATCACGCCGTGGAACTTCCCCAACGCGATGATCACCCGCAAGGCGGGCCCGGCGCTTGCGGCCGGCTGCGCCATCGTCGTCAAGCCGGCTTCCGAGACGCCATTGTCGGCGCTGGCGCTGGCCGAGCTCGCCGGGCGCGCCGGCGTCCCGGCGGGCGTGCTCAACGTGGTCACGGGCTCGGCGCGCGAGATCGGCGCCGAGATGACCTCCTCGCCGATCGTTCGTATGCTGACGTTCACCGGGTCCACCGAGATCGGCAAGGTGCTGATCGAGCAGTGCGCGAAGACCGTGAAGAAGGTGGGGATGGAGCTTGGCGGCAACGCGCCGTTCATCGTCTTCGACGACGCCGACCTCGACGCGGCGGTGGCGGGCGCGATGGCCTCGAAGTACCGGAACGCCGGCCAGACCTGCGTGTGCGCCAACCGCATTCTCGTCCAGGACAACGTCTACGAGGCGTTCGCCGAAAGGCTCGCCGCCGCGGTGGCGAAGATGAAGGTCGGCGCGGGAACGGAAGAGGGCGTCACCACCGGCCCGCTCATCAACGCGGCCGCCGTGAGGAAGGTGGAGGAGCACATCGCTGACGCGGTGTCGAAGGGCGCGAAGGTGGTCGCCGGCGGCGAGGCGCTCGGCGGCAACTTCTTCCAGCCGACGATCCTGCGCGACGTCACCGAGACGATGGCGGTGGCGCGCGAGGAGACGTTCGGCCCCGTCGCGCCGCTGTTCCGCTTCTCGACGGAAGCCGAGGCGATCCGCATGGCGAACGCCACCGAATACGGACTCGCCTGCTACTTCTACGCCCGCGACATCGGCCGCATCTGGCGCGTCGGCGAGGCGCTCGAATACGGCATCGTCGGCGTCAACGAGGGCATCATCTCCACCGAGGTCGCCCCGTTCGGCGGCGTCAAGGAATCCGGAGTCGGGCGCGAAGGCTCGCACCACGGCATGGATGAGTTCACCGAGTTCAAGTACATGCTGATGGGCGGCCTCGGCACGTGAGCCACGACAGCGCCAAGGCGCGCGCCGCGCACGCGGCGCTGGCCGAGATCGACAACGGCATGAAGGTGGGGCTCGGCACCGGCTCCACCGCGGCGTATTTCGTCGAGGCGCTGGCGGCGCGCGCCAGGGCCGGGCTTGAGGTGGTGTGCGTGCCGACCTCCGAGCAGACGCGCAAGCTCGCCGCCGAAGCCGGCCTGAAGCTCGCCACGCTCGACGAGGTGATCGACCTCGACGTGACGGTGGACGGGGCGGACGAACTCGACGGCGCGCTGAACCTGATCAAGGGCGGCGGCGGCGCGCTGCTGCGCGAGAAGATCGTCGCCACGTCGTCGCGCCGGCTCGTCGTCATCGCCGACGACAGCAAGCAGGTGGCGGCCCTGGGGCGCTTCCCGCTGCCGGTGGAAGTGGCGCCGTTCGGCGTGCGCGCGACGGCGCGCAAGATCGACCGGGCGCTGGAGTGGGCGGGGTGTCCCGGCCCGATGACCATCCGCGTGCGCGAGGCGAAACCCTTCATCACCGACAACGGCAACCTGATCATCGACTGCGCGTCCGGCCGCATCGCCGATCCCGAGCGGGCGGCGGCGGCGCTGTCCAGCGTGCCGGGCGTCGTCTGCCACGGGTTGTTTCTGAAACTTGCAAAGCGCGCCTATATCGGCTCGCCCGATGGTGTATCAACGCTCAACGTCTGACCGCGGCAGTCCGTTCCGCGAAGGAGAAAGATCATGGTGTTCAAAATGACGCCGGCGCTGGCGGCGCTCGCCGCCGCGCTTCCCGCGCTGGCCGGCGGGGCGTTCGCCCAGGAGGTGTCGCCCGCCCAGATGGAGCTCGCCAAGCAGCTTATCGCGACCGGCAACTTCGGCGACCAGGTGCTGAAGGCCATCGGGCCGCAGCTGAAGGGCGATCTTGCGGCGCGCTACAACAAGGCGGGCAAGCCCGCCGACGAGAAGGTGATCGACGACTTCGTGGCGCAGGTCGGCGACATCCTCCGGCCGAAGCTGGCGGCGTCCGTCGAGGAAGCCGTGCCCGAGGTCGCCAAGGTGTTCACCGAGAGCGAGCTCAAGGCGCTGGTCGCCTTCGCCGGAACGCCGGACGGCAAGGCGGCGCTCGACAAGTTTCCCTCCTATGTCGGCGCGGTGGTGCAGAAGCTCGGCCCGGCCGTGCAGAAGGAGGCCCCGCTGGCGCTCCAGCAGGCGAGCGAGAGTTTTAGGGCGAAGGGCGTCGAGCTGCCGCTTCCGGCGCAGTAACGGGCCCATGGCGGGCGCGGGGTTCGACTACGACCTGTTCGTGATCGGCGCAGGGTCGGGCGGCGTGCGCGCCGCCCGCATCGCAGCTCGGCACGGCGCGAAGGTGGCGGTGGCCGAGGAGTATCACGTCGGCGGCACCTGCGTCATCCGCGGCTGCGTGCCGAAGAAGCTCTTCGTCTACGCCAGCCAGTATGCGGAAGCCTTCGAGGACGCGGTGGGGTTCGGCTGGACGACGCAAGCGGTCGCCTTCGACTGGCCGACCCTCGTCGCCAACAAGGACAGGGAGATCGCCCGGCTAGAGGCGATCTACGTCCGCAACCTCGAAGCCGCCGGTTGCGACATCATCCGCGAGCGCGCCACGCTCAAGGACCGGCAGACCATCAGCCTCTCCGGCGGCCGGACCGTCCGCGCCCGGATCATCCTCGTGGCGACCGGCGCGACGCCGAACCTCGATCCGGCGTTGCCGGGGATCGAACACGCGATCACCTCGAACGAGGCTTTTCACCTGCCGCGGCTGCCGGAGCGCATGGCGATCGCGGGCGGCGGATACATCGCGGTCGAGTTCGCCGGCGTCTTCAACGGTCTTGGCGTCGAGACCACGCTGGTCTATCGCGGCGAGCAGATCCTGCGCGGCTTCGACGACGACGTGCGCGCGGCGCTTGCCGCCGAAATGCGCAAGAAGGGGATCACGCTGGTCCTGGGGCGGACGTTCACCGGCATCGAACGCGAGGCGGACGGAACCTTGCGCGCCGGCCTCACCGGCGGCGGTGCGCTGGAGGCCGATGCTGTGATGTTCGCCATCGGGCGCAAACCCAACACGGCCCGTCTCGGCCTTGAGCGCGCGGGCGTGGAGCTCACCGCCGAGGGCGCGATCAAGGTGGACGCATACTCCCGCACCTCGGCCGAAAACATCTACGCCGTCGGCGACGTGACGAACCGCATCAACCTCACGCCGGTGGCGATCCGCGAGGGCCATGCCTTCGCCGACACCGTGTTCGGCGGCAAGCCCACGGCGGTCGATCACGAAACGATCCCCACGGCCGTGTTCTCGCAGCCGGAGATCGGCACGGTGGGCCTCACCGAAGCGCAGGCCCGCGCCCGCTTTGCGCAAGTGGATATCTACAAGACGAACTTCCGGCCGATGCGGCACACGCTCTCCGGCCGCGATGAACGGATGCTGATGAAGCTCGTCGTGGAGGCCGAGAGCGACCGCGTGGTCGGCTGTCATATTGTGGGACCGGACGCCGCCGAGATGGCGCAGGTGCTGGCGATTGCGGTGAGGATGGGCGCGCGAAAGGCCGACTTCGACGCCACCATGGCGCTGCACCCTTCGGCGGCGGAAGAGCTCGTCACCATGCGCGAGAAGTGGCGGCCGGGCTGACCGCCACGCCCCGCGCCAAGGACCGCCGCCGCGCCGCCGCGCCTTCAATCTCCGGAGCGTGTTCCGGCCTGACGGCGCGAGGCCCCCGCCTCTGCGATGCGCCGCCTCAGGGGAGCACCTCGAAATGCGACTCCACCGGCTTCTGGCTGTTGATGGCGAGAATGTCCTGCGGACAGTTCGACATCGCGCACACGCAGTCGAGTTCGGCCCGGAAGATCACGTAGTCACCGGCCTTCGACAGCGCCGGATCGAACGACAGCGAACCGTCCTGGCGCCATGGAATGTTCATGAACAGGTTGAGCGACGCCGGCGTGTAGGGGATGTAGAGGCCAAGCTCGAACAGCGCCGCGTGCAGATTGTCGCGGCAGTTGTCGTGATACTCCGTGCATCCCAGAAGCCCGTAGCGCGGGTTGTCGCACGGGGCCATCAGCGTGTCATGGCGGCCGGGCGAGGTGTCCTGTTCCAGCGTCAGGATCGGCCGGCGCTGGTTCGTGTACATCCGGTCGCCCTCGACCGGGAACAGCCTGGTCCAGGTGGCGCGGCACTGCTCCATCCCCATGTACTCGGTCATGGAGCTGGAGACGAACGCCCAGAAGTCCACCACCTGGGTGCCGTGCGTGTTGACGATCCTGATCCGTTCGCCCCGCTTCAGGCGCGCCGCCTTGCCGCGCCGCGCCGGTATCTGTTGCAATCCCATGGCCCGGTCTCCCTCGCCGCCGATGATCGGGCCTGAGAGTAGAGGCACGGCTCGCAGCTTCACAACCCCGTCGCGTGGGCATCGGCCATGCTCGGTTCGCCCGTCTTTCCTCGCAACCGCCACCCCGTTATAAGCGCGGATAAATCGCCGCTCGTTGCGAAGAAAGCTGATGAACGACACCGCCAAAGGCGCCGACTACTCCGCCACGCTGTTCCTGCCGAAGACCGATTTCCCGATGCGCGCCGGGTTGCCGCAGAAGGAGCCGGAGCTTCTCAAGCGCTGGGAGGCGATGGATCTCTACGGAACCTTGCGCGTCCGTTCGGCCGGGCGGCCGAAGTATGTTCTGCACGACGGCCCGCCGTACGCCAACGGCAACATCCACATCGGCACCGGCCTCAACAAGATCCTGAAGGACGTGGTGACGCGCTCGTTCCAGATGCGCGGCTTCGACGCCAACTATGTGCCGGGCTGGGACTGCCACGGCCTGCCGATCGAGTGGAAGATCGAGGAGGAGCACCGCGCCCGGGGCCGCAACAAGGACGCGACGCCGGTGAACGAGTTCCGCCGCGAGTGCCGCGAGTTCGCGCAGAAATGGATCGGGGTGCAGGCGGCGGAGTTCAAGCGCCTCGGCGTCACCGGCGACTTCGCCAACCCTTACACGACCATGAGTTTCCCGGCGGAGGCGAAGATCGCCGCCGAGCTGATGAAGTTCGCCATGTCGGGCCAGCTCTATCGCGGCTCGAAGCCGGTTATGTGGTCGGTGGTGGAGCGCACCGCGCTCGCGGAGGCCGAAGTCGAGTATCACGACCACCAGTCGGACACCGTCTGGGTGAAGTTCCCGGTGACATCTGCGGGCGATCTCAACGGCGCATCGGTGGTCATCTGGACCACGACACCGTGGACGATCCCCGGCAACCGCGCGGTTTCCTTTGCGTCGCGCATCTCCTACGGGCTCTACGAGGTGGCCTCCGCGCCGGAGGGCGCCTGGGCCAGGGCGGGCGACCGGCTGGTGATCGCCGACCGGCTGGCGGCCGAGGTGATGAAGGCGGCGCGCGTCGACGATTATCGCCACGTGCGCACCGTTCACGCCGCCGAGCTGGCCGAGGCGGTGTGCGCGCATCCCCTCAAGGCGAAGGGCTACGGGTTCGCCGTGCCGCTGCTCGACGGCGAGCACGTGACGGAGGACGCCGGCACGGGGTTCGTCCACACCGCGCCCGGTCACGGGCGGGAGGACTTCGACATCTGGATGGAGAACGCCCGCAGGCTCGCGGCGCGCGGCGTCGACACGGCGATCCCGTTCACGGTGGACGCCGCCGGGTTCCTCACCCGCGAGGCGCCAGGGTTCGAGGGCCGCCGCGTCATCACCGACGACGGCGAGAAGGGCGACGCCAACGGCGCGGTGATTGAGGCGATGGTCGAGGCCGGGGCGCTGCTGGCGCGCGGCCGCCTCAAGCACCAGTACCCGCACTCGTGGCGCTCGAAGAAGCCGGTCATCTTCCGCAACACGCCGCAGTGGTTCGTCCACATGGACAAGGACCTCGGCGACGGATCGACGCTGCGTTCGCGGGCGCTCGCCGCCATCGACCGGACGCGCTTCGTGCCGGCGAGCGGCCAGAATCGCCTGCGCGCCATGATCGAGCAGCGCCCGGACTGGGTGCTGTCGCGCCAGCGCGCCTGGGGCGTGCCGATCACCGTGTTCGTCGACCGCGACTCGGGCGAGGTGCTGAAGGACGATGGCGTGAACGCCCGCATCGTCGAGGCGTTCGCGCGCGAAGGCGCCGACGCATGGTTCGCCGACGGCGCCGCCGCCCGCTTCCTCGGCGCCGCCTACGATCCGGCGCGCTGGGAGCAGGTGAGGGACATTCTCGACGTGTGGTTCGATTCCGGCTCCACGCACGCCTTCGTTCTGGAGGACCGGGCCGACCTCAAGTGGCCGGCCGACCTCTACCTCGAGGGCTCCGACCAGCACCGCGGCTGGTTCCACTCCTCGCTGCT
>DAIODI010000071.1:0-12967 GCA_036746875.1 Aestuariivirgaceae bacterium
CCGACTGGTTCACCGGCGCGCCGTGCGTGAGGTGGCCGCCGGCGGCGAGATTGAGCCCCATGTAGGTGTCGCCCGGCTGCAGCAGCGCGAAGAACACCGCCTGGTTGGCCTGCGCGCCCGAATGCGGCTGGACGTTGGCGAATGTGCAGTTGAACAGCTGCTTCGCCCGGTCGATCGCCAGCTCCTCGGCGATGTCCACGTACTGGCAACCGCCGTAGTAGCGACGGCCGGGATAGCCTTCCGCGTACTTGTTGGTCATCACCGAGCCCTGCGCCTCAAGAACGGCGCGCGAGACGATGTTTTCCGACGCGATCAGCTCGATTTCGTGCTGCTGGCGGCCCAGCTCCTTGCTGATGGCCGACGCCAGCGCCGGGTCGCTGTCAACGAGCGAGGTCGAAAAGAAGCCGGGAAACAAGGACTTGTGACCGATACCTTGCTGCACAGTCATGCTGGTTCTCCTGAAAGGGCGGGCGCCGTCGCGAAGGCCGCCCAGGCCATGGCGGTGTCATGGCCTCTTTTGTTCCGCCTGACAATGCACCGATCCGCATCGTGGACAAAACGGCCGGGCGGCGCACTCTCCACGCCTGTACGATCACGCCGGAGCCACGGCCCAGCGCCGGCAAAAAATCTTCGACGAACCGTCAGCCCGCCGAAGCGGCGGCCGCAGGTTGTGCAGTAGCCGGGGCTGCGGGATCGCCGGAGATGAAGCCGGTGCCGTCGAGATTGTAGACGTCAGGGCGGAAATGCACGAACCCTTCAGCCGTCACCCACGCGGTCAGGTAGGCGAAGCGCAATTCCGGGCCGTTCGCCACTTCGACGTCGATTCGCTCCTCGCTCTTGCCCACCTGGTCGATGCGCTCCGCGTTCCAGCCGTCCTGCCCGGCGAGGATCCAGTCCACCAGCAGCGCCACCTTGTCGACGCGCACGCAACCGGAGCTGAAATAGCGCGCCGACTGCGAAAACAGCTCCTTGGTCGGCGTGTCATGCATGTAGACGTGATAGGGATTCTTGAAGTTGATCTTCACGGTCGCCATGGCGTTTTCTTCGCCCGGCTCCTGGCGGAAGTGGTATTGGTCGGCCGTGACGGTTGTCCAGTCTATGGTCTTGGGATCGACCTCAGGACCCTTATAGTCTTCATAAACCCTGATATTGAGTTTCTCGAGGATCTTGGTGCCGCCCTTGCGCAGTTCGGGAAGGATGTCCTTCTCGACGATCGACACCGGCGCATTCCAGTACGGATTGAAGTTGATCTCGGAGATCCTGCTCTGGAGCGTCGGCGTCGGGCGGTCGATCTTGCCGGCGATGACGTTGTGGCGCGAGCGCACCGCGCCGTTCTGCACCGCCTCAAGCTGGGCGGCGGGCACGTTGACGACGATGTAACGGGCGCCCAGGTTCTTCGAATACTCCGCCAGCCGGGGCAGATTGGCCTCCAGCGTGGCGATACGCTGCGCCACGGGCACGTTCAGAGCCGCGCGGGTCTCATCATCAAGCCGGCCGGTGGCGCGGATGCCGTGGGAGAGCTGGAAGCGCTGCACCGCCGTCTGAACGCCGGTGTCGAACACGTCGCCGGGGGCGCTCTCGCGGGTGATGTAGCCCTCCACAGCAAGCCGGTAGCGCAGCGCCTGCACCGCATCGCCCTTCGAATTGAGCACCAGCGTGCGCGAACGCTTGAGTTCGGGCCAGCCGCCCTGCGCGGCGATCGAGCGGTACCGGCCGATCGCATCCGCCATCAGGTATTCGCTGCGCTCCGACATCATCGGGCTTTCCACCCGGTCCATCGGGATCACTTCGGTGGCGGTCGGGGGCGCACTTTGGACATTGAAGTTGCGCTGGACTGAGACCTCCTGATCGTCGCGCGCCTCGGCGAACGCCCGGAGCGGGGCCACGGCGCCGAGCGCGAGGCCGGCCGCAACGGCGCGGCGGGAAATCATCAACGGTCTGGACTTGCTGTAAATCATCACGCCACCCCACGCTTCCGCCTGGACAATTCAGACGAACGCACCCCTTTACGCTCTGCCCTTATAGCGCAGACCCTGCGATGACCAATGCCGATGCCGACCAAAGGCGGCAAAAATCCGGCGAATAACGCAAGCGTGAAGGTTTCTGGCGCAGCGACGGCGCCGGCGGCGAAACACCACCGGCGCTGTGTCGGTCCTGCAACGCTCCCGGCGGAGGGGGCGGGGGCTTCAGAGGCGGTAGAGGATCTGGTCCGTCCAGTAGCGTTCGAGCCGGGTGAGCGCCTTGTTGAGGCGGTCGAACTCCTCGATATTGAGGCCCGCGACCTCCTGGATCGACCGAAGCTGGCGGTTGTAGAGGTGGTCCACCTTTTCCCGGATGACCTTGCCCTTCTCCGTCAGCCCCACCCGCACGGAGCGCTTGTCGGTGCTGGAGCGCTCATGGCTAACGTATCCGGCCTCCACCAGCTTCTTGAGGTTGTAGGACACGTTCGAGCCCTGGTAATAGCCGCGGCTTCTGAGCTCTCCGGCGGTGAGTTCAGCGTCGCCGATGTTGAACAGCAGCAGCGCCTGGACCGAGTTCACTTCCGGCTCGCCGTTGCGCTCGAATTCATCCTTGATGACATCGAGCAGGCGGCGGTGCAGCCGCTCGATGAGATGAAGCGCTTCAAGATATCGAGGCTTGATTTCCGGGGAATTCTCGCGCGGTGCAGCTTCCTGCACGGACGTCTTCAGTTGAGTACGCATGTTCGACACCCTGCCCTTGCTTAACTGGGGCTCGCGTTGTTTCAGATTTCTGCCCCCGTTCTGGCGAATGAAAATAGAATCGCCCGGTTAAGCCACGTTCAATGGGGAGGGTAAACATTTCGGTTTCTTGTCCGCGGGTTGGACTGGATTTCCCGTAACATTAATCAAACCTTGCGGAAAACTGTCTTGCTGCCGTCAAGCTTGTCCGCTGGCTGGAGCGGCCTCCGGCCTGACCGTATCCGGCCGCAATATCTCTACGGATTTGGATTGTCTTGTTCCGCCAAGTGGCAGCCACCTGGCCGGACGTTTCTCCAGCGGGCGCGCACCAGCGCCCGGTAGAACCGGCGCTGGCCGGAAGGCGGGATCAGCCGTTCAGCGCAACCGCGCGGCGATGGCGCGCTGCCGCCTTCACCTGCGCCACGAGCTCCTGCGTCGGCTCGATGCCATGGGCGGTGACGGCGTGGACGACCGCCCTGTAGACGATCTCGTCCATGGTTTCGCCGTCGATCACGAACGAACATCCCGGCACGAGGTCAGCGCACGTCAGCCTCTTCATGGGACTCCCCCTCCCGCAACTGGCCTGAAACCAAAGCTTTGACGCGAAGCCGCCGATGGTCTGTGCGTTTTGTCACACTTGGGGCGTCCCCGGCCTTTGCGGAAGCTTTTTGGCTGTCGCACCCGTTGGCGAGCGGCTGTAAGGTCGGTGCGCCCGTTTCCGGAGTCTTCAACGATGCACGAACCGACGAACCGCCGCCCCGGCCGCACGACCGCCGCCCCGGCCGAAATGCCGCCGCCGGGCTATCCCGCGCTCCGGCTGCGGCGGCTGCGCCAGGCGGACTGGTCGCGCCGGCTGGTGCGCGAGCACACGCTCACCGTCAACGACCTGATCTGGCCCATCTTCGTCATCGAGGGCGAGAACGCACGCGTATCGGTGCCCTCCATGCCGGGGGTGGAGCGGCTCTCCATCGACCTTGCCGTCACGGCGGCGGAGGAGGCGGCGTCACTGGGCATTCCGGTGATCGCGGTGTTCCCCAACACCCCGCCGGAACGCCGTTCGGATGCGGCGGAGGAGGCGTTCAACCCGGAGAACCTGGTGTGCCGGGCGGTGCGGGCGATCAAGCGCGCCGTGCCGGAGATCGGCGTTTTGTGCGACGTGGCGCTCGACCCCTACACGAGCCACGGCCACGACGGGCTGCTGCACGGGGGCGAGATCGTCAACGACCTCACGCTCGAGGCCCTCACCCGGCAGGCGCTGGTGCAGGCGGAAGCGGGCTGCGACATCCTCGGCCCGTCCGACATGATGGACGGGCGGGTGGGGGCGATCCGCGCCGCGCTCGAGGGCCAGGGCCGCACGCAGGCGCAGATCATGGCCTACACGGCGAAGTACGCTTCCGGCTTCTACGGGCCGTTCCGCGACGCGGTGGGATCATCGTCCACGCTGAAGGGCGACAAGCGCACCTACCAGATGGACCCCGGCAACGGCGCGGAGGCGCTGCGCGAGGCCGAGCTCGACATCGCCGAAGGGGCCGACATGATCATGGTGAAGCCGGGGATGCCGTATCTCGACATCGTCCACCGGCTCAAGGCCGAGTTCGGCATGCCGACGTTCGCCTACCAGGTCTCGGGCGAGTACGCGATGCTGATGGCGGCGGTGAAGAACGGCTGGCTCGACGGCGACCGGGTGATCCCGGAGGCGCTGATGGCCTTCAAGCGCGCCGGGGCGGACGGCGTCCTCACCTACTTCGCCCTCGACATGGCGAAGCGGCTGAAGGCGGGGCGCTGACCGCCCCGCCGCTGCCGCCAGGGCGCAATCACCCCGTGAAGGCGTAGCGGAAGGTCGCCGCCACCGGCGAGTTCTGGTCCGGCAGGTCGGCCTTGCGCACGCCCACCACCCGCCCGCCGTTGCGCAGCACAGCGGCGGCGACGGCGTCGGTCACGTCGTAGTCGCCCTTGCCCGACGGACCGGACGAGAGCGTCACCCGGCCGGTCTCCTCGTCGTAGGTTCCAGACGCCACCGCGTCGATGTCCACCATCAGCATCTCCACCGCGCCCGCCACCGCGGCGTGGGCGATGGTGGAGAGGTCGCTCAGCGCCCGGCCGGACTGGCCGCGCCTGGCGTAGAGGTGGCGCTCGGCGGCGATGGTGGCGGCGTGGGTGTTGCGCAGGATCGGCCGGGCGGCTTCGGCAAGCGCCGCGTCGGTGAGGTGATCGGGGTTGCCGCGCACCGCCTCGGCCGCCAGGTGAGCGTAGGTGTTCACGGTGCGATAGAGCTGCTCAAGTTCGGCGACGCAGGCGAGGATCAGCGGCGTGCGCCGCCCGGCGAGAACGGGCCTGAGCGCCGCGTCGATCCTGCGGGCGTAGGCGCGACGGTGAAAGTCCTCGCCCTTCGAGCCCTCGAAACGGCCGCCCGGCGATGTGTCGCGATGCTTCGAGCGCGTCCCCGCCTCGTCCATCTTGCGCGGCATGTCGGGCACCTTGATCGACTGCGCCGCGCCCTCGGCCGGGATCTCGACGAGGCGCGCATGGTTCTCCGACAGCGACAGCACGAACGCCACATCCGGGAACGCCAGCGCCCGGAACAGCGGCTTGACGTGGAAGCGGTCGGCCACCTCCACCATCGGCTTCAGCGTGGTGGGCAGGCGGAAGGTGACGAGGTGATCGGGCGTGACGAGCACGGCGAGGCTCGTCGCCTGATGCGCCCAGAAGTCCTCGTCCGCCTCAAGGTGGGCGAGGAGATCGTCGATGAGCGCCAGCCGGCGCTTGTCGAAGGCGGCGGCGTGGAGCTGGTCCGCAGCTTCCTTCGCAAGGTTCTTCAACGTGAGACGCGCCTGGCCGATGTCCTGGGTCAACGGCGTCGTCGGCACGTAGATCGAGACGCACGCGTCCGCCCGCTCTGCGGCGAGCGTCACGAGGTCGGCCTCGGCCGGAAGGTCGATGTACAGCATGGGAAGGCTCCTGTTGGGAAATCGGGAAGGGATTGGATTGCGCAAGTGGCGCGGCTACTTCTCCAGCCGGGCGATGAGGCTGGAGGTGTCCCAGCGGCCGCCGCCCATCTTCTGCACTTCCGAATAGAACTGGTCGACGAGCGCGGTGACGGGCAGGTGCGCGCCGCTGCGCCGCGCCTCCTCAAGGCAGATGTCGAGGTCCTTGCGCATCCAGTCCACCGCGAAGCCGAAGTCGAACTTGCCCTCGATCATCGTCTTGTGGCGGTTGTCCATCTGCCAGGACCCGGCCGCGCCCTTGGAGATCACCTCCACCACAGCGGCCATGTCGAGGCCCGCCCTGCGGCCGAAGTGGATGGCCTCGGCGAGGCCCTCCACCAGCCCGGCGATGGCGATCTGGTTGCACATCTTCGCCAGTTGACCGGAGCCCGCAGGACCCAGCAGCTTGCGGGTGCGCGAGTAGCATTCGATGAGGGGAGCCGCTTCCTCGAAGTCCTTCGCCTCGCCGCCGCACATCACGGTGAGGACGCCGTTCTCGGCGCCCGCCTGCCCGCCGGAAACCGGCGCGTCCACGAAGCCGAGGCCGCGCTTCTCGGCCGCCTCCCAAAGCTCGCGCGCCACGTTGGCCGAGGCCGTGGTGTGATCGACGAACACCGCCCCGTGCGACATGCCGTGGAAGGCCCCGTCCGGCCCGGTCGTCACCTGGCGCAGGTCGTCGTCGTTGCCGACGCAGGCGAACACGAAATCGGCGCCCTCGGCCGCCTCGCGCGGGGACTTCGCGGCGCGCCCGCCGAACGCGGCGGCCCACTTCTCCGCCTTGGCCGCGGTGCGATTGTAGACGCGCACCTCGTGCCCGCCCTTGTTGCGCAGATGGCCGGCCATGGGGTAGCCCATCACGCCGAGCCCGATCCAGGCGGTGCGAAAAGCCATCGATGACGTCCTTCCCCTGTCGCTGTCTGACGCGCCGGTGGTATTAGATCGGCCGCGGCGACACAACCGCCAAAACGCAACAGGAAAGCGATGACCGTCACCCTCGCCGACATCAAGGCCGCCCGCGCCGTTCTTGAAGGCAACGCCGTGCGCACCCCCATGCTGCATGCGCCCAAGCTCTCCGACCTCACCGGAGCGGAGATCTGGGTGAAGCTCGAGAACATGCAGGTGACGAACTCGTTCAAGGACCGCGGCGCGTTCGTAAGGATGTCGAGCCTGACCGAAGAGGAAAGGGCGCGCGGCGTCATCGCCATGTCGGCGGGCAACCACGCGCAGGCGGTCGCCTATCATGCCAGGCGGCTGGGGATTCCGGCGACCATCGTGATGCCGGAGACGACGCCGTTCACCAAGCTCGAACGCACCCGCGCGCACGGGGCGCATGTGGTGCTCCACGGCGAGCATCTGGCGGAATCGCAGGTGAAGGCCGAGGAGATCATCGCCGGGAAGGGTCTGGTGCTGATCCACCCCTACGACGACGACAAGGTGATCGCCGGGCAGGGCACCATCGGGCTGGAGATGCTGGAGGATAATCCGGCGCTCGACGTGATCGTCGTGCCGATCGGCGGCGGCGGGGTGATGTCGGGAACGGCGATCGCGGCGAAGTCGCTCAAGCCCGCAATCGAGATGATCGGCGCGGAGGTCAAGCTCTACCCGTCGATGTATCATGCGCTGCGCGGCCAGCCTGCCCGCTGCGGCGGCTCGACGCTCGCCGAGGGCATCGCGGTGAAGAACGTCACCGAGCGCACCATCGCCATCTGCCGGCGGTACGTGGACGACATCCGCCTCGTCGGCGAAAGCGACATCGAGCGCGCGGTGATGGCCTACCTCGCCCACTTCAAGACGCTCGCCGAAGGCGCCGGCGCGGCGGGTCTCGCCGCGGTGCTCGCCGACCCCGGGCACTTCAGGGGCCGCAAGGTGGGGCTCGTGCTGTGCGGCGGCAACATCGACCCGCGCATCCTCGCTTCCGTCATCTACCGCGAACTGGAGCGCGAGCAGCGCCTGGCCAACCTGCGGATCCAGATCGACGACCGTCCCGGCGTGCTGGGCCGCATCGCCACGATCCTCGGCCAGAACGGCGCGAACATCCTTGAGGTGTCGCACCGGCGCATGTTCCTCGACGTGCCGGCCAAGGGCGCGGAGCTTGAGATCATGATCGAGGCGCGCGACGGCCGCCATGTGGACGATATCGTGGCGGTGATCGAGAACGAGGGCTTTGTCACCCGCGTGCTCGATGCGCCGGGCGGGCGCGACGTGCGGGGGTCGTGAACCGCGCCATCGCCCCCCCGGAAGTCGTTCGGGCGGCGGCGGGTTGACATTCGCCGTCCCGATGCCAAGCTGACGTCCCGAGCCGAGCCGGAGCCCAAGCCGCCTTGAGTATCGAACGGCGCAACTTCCCGCAGTTCTTCATCACCGCGCCCGCGCCCTGCCCCTATCTGCCGGGCAAGCAGGAGCGGAAGGTGTTCACGCACCTGATCAGCCAGGATGCGCGCGCGCTCCACGACACGCTGTCGCAAGGCGGCTTCCGGCGCAGCCAGAACATCGCCTACCGGCCGGCGTGCGAAGGCTGCGCGGCCTGCGTTTCGGTGCGGGTGCCGGTTGACCGGTTCGCGCTCACCGACAGTTTCCGGCGCACGCTGAAGCGCAACCGCGACCTCGCCGGAACGCAGTGCGAGCCGCGCGCCACGCCCGACCAGTTCGGGCTGTTCCGCGCCTACATCGAGGCCCGGCATGACGGCGGCGGCATGGCCGACATGAGCGTGCTGGACTACTCGGCGATGGTGGACGAGAGTTTCGTCGACACCCGGATCGTCGAATACCGGCTGAAGCCGCCGGTCTCGCTCGCCGGGCCGGACCAGCGGCAGGGTCCGCTGATCGCCTGCGCCCTCACCGATGTGCTCTCGGACGGCCTGTCGATGGTCTACAGCTTCTACGATCCGGCGATGGCGGCGCGCAGCCTCGGCACCTTCATGATCCTCGACCACATCGAGCGCACGCGCCGCATGGGCCTCCCGTATGTCTATCTGGGATACTGGGTGAACGGTTCGCCGAAGATGGCCTACAAGGCGCGCTTCATGCCGCAGGAGCGGCTGACCCGGGACGGCTGGGTGGAAGCCCGCGGCGCCTGAGGGATCCGCCCCGTGTCCGCTCCCGGCGGCCTCACGTCGCGTTCGCGTCGGCCGGCGGGCGACGGCCGGGCGCGCGGACTTGCGGCGGCCGCCCTCGGCGGCGTGCTGCTGTCGTTCGATGTGCCGCTGCTGAAGCTCTCGGGGGCTGATCTGCCGACCATGGTGACGATTCGCGGCGCTATGCTGTTTTCGGCGCTGCTCGTCTACTGGTTCGTGGTCCGGCGTCCTTCCGGTCAACCCTTCGTGAACGGCTACACGGCGGTGGCGATCGCCGTGCTGTCGGCGCTGATCAACCTGTCGATGCTCACCGCCATCCATTACACAAGCGTCGCCAATGTGGTGTTCATCCTCGCCTTCAACCCGCTGTTCGGCGCGCTGATCGCGTTCGTGGTCCTCAAGGAACGGCCGGAGACCTCGACAATCGTCGCCATCGTGGCGGCGGTGGCCGGGGTGGCCCTGATCGTCGCGGACGGGCTCGTGTCCGGCGCCTGGCCGGGCGACCTCCTGGCGCTGCTGTGCGCGCTGTTGCTCGGCGTGATGCTGACGGTGGCGCGCGCAAGCCGCACCGACCAGTCGCTGTCGCCGGCGTTCGGCGGCCTGCTCTCGGCGGCGGTCATGGCGCCGTTCGCCTCGCCGCTTGCGCCAGGGGCGGCGGGCCTCGGCCTCCTCGCCGCCAACGGACTGCTGGTGATGCCGCTGGCCGCCGCTCTCCTCGTCTACGCCCCGCGCTACGCCCCGGCGGCGGTCGTCGGCATGTTCTACCTGCTCGAGACCGCTCTGACGCCGCTGTGGATGTGGCTGATCTTCGCCCAAGGGCCGTCGGCGCCGGCGCTTTGGGGCGGGCTGGTCATCGTCGCGGCCCTCGCCGGCGATGGGGTCTGGCGGCTTTTGCGCAAGACCTGAGCCAAATCGCGCCCCGGCGCCATCCGTGCAGCATCATTCCGCCGGGCGCATACAATCTGGCGGATGATGCTCCGGCAGCATTCGACAGTTGATCGAAGTTCGGAGGCATGCGACACAAGGTTGGTACACGTCGAATCGGCTAGCAACACAAGAAACGCGAGCCGGTTCGAGCGTGATGCGACGCGAAGGGCAACGCTCGCCATCCTGTATTCGGCCACCGGCAACGGTGGCGACTATGAGGTTGTGTGGACGTATGCCGAGGCGCGGCCCGCATTCCGCCGAACATGCCAGCTACCCCACGGGGCTGCTGATCGCCGCCATTGGCGGCATCCTCCTGACGCTCGACGTTCCCCTGCTCCGGCTGGCCGCCGCCGACTCGTGGACCGCGACCTTCGTGCGCGGTCTGTGCATGTTCGCCGCCATCTCCGCCGGATGGTGGTGGTTCATCCGCCGCCGTGATCCCTCGATGCCGTTCATCAACGGCCGTGTCGGCCTGCTGGTGGCGTTCACCAGCATGCTGGCGAGCATCATGTTCATTTTTGCCGTCCATCATACGAAGGCGGCGAACCTGGTGTTCATTCTGGCGCTGAACCCGTTGTTCTGCGCGCTGATGGCCCGGCTGATCTTCGCCGAGCGGCTGCCCTGGCAGACGTGGACGGCCATCGCGATGGCGATCGTCGGCGTGGCGATCATCGTCGGCGACGGGGTGGCGGAGAACACCCTGTTCGGCGACCTCCTCGCCATCGGCGTCGCGCTGTGCATCGCCATCGCCATCACCGCCATTCGCCGCACCGACCGCAACCTTGTCACCAGCCTTGCGGCCGGCAGTTTGCTGTCGGCGCTGGTCGCCTCGTTCTTCGCCGCGCCGCTGGCGCTGTCGGCCGAGAGCTGGATGTGGCTGGCGCTGAACGGGTTGCTGATCGTGCCGCTCGCAACCGCGCTGGCGGCGCTGGCGCCGCGCTACATCCCGGCGCCGGAAGCGGCCATGTTCTTCCTGCTGGAGGCGGTGCTCGTGCCTGTCTGGATCTATCTCATCTTCAAGGAAGCGCCGACACAGAACGTGATGATCGGCGGAACCATCGTGGTGGCGACGCTTGTCGGGCACAGCCTGTGGCGTCTCCACGCGTCCCAGGGCGGATCGGCCAGCGGCAAGCGCCGGCCCGCCGAGTCAGCAGCGGAGTAGGCCCGCCATGGAACCGATCAGAAAAGTCGCCCCGGTCGCGCCCGTGCTGTCCCAGATCGGCGCGCAAAACCGGCCCGCAACGGCCAAGGCGCCGCCCGGCGCCCCTTCGACGGGGGGCAAGCTTCACGGCATCCCCAACCCGCTCGCGGCGGTTAACCTTATCAATGCGCTGGTGGCGCGCGCCCAGGCTCTGGATGTCGACCCGTTCGTCTCCAGCGATTTCGAGTCCTTCGCCACCGAGCGGCACCGGCTGCGCAACGAGGCGCCCTCGCCCATGTTCGACCCGCTGGTCGGCCGCCTCGCCGGCAAGGCGTTCTGGCTGGGGGCGAGGAACCGCGCCGGCGAGGTCGTCAGTCTGCAAGCCTACCGCCTCGACTACGTGGACACCACGCTCGCCGAGTGGGCCGTCGGCTGGATGGCCGGCCTCTACATGAAACGCCACGAGCTCATGGTGCCGGCGCATCTCGAACCGCCGCCGCACAGCCGGGCGGCGCGGGTTTCCGGCAAGGTCGTCTACCACGGCGAGATCTGGCTGATGCCGAACCTGAAGAGCCGCGGCTATTTCGACACCCTGCCGTTTCTCGGCATGATGCTCGCCTATGTGAAATGGCAGCCTGACGCCGTGTGGGGCCTCGTCAACGACCAGATGGCCACCCATGGCCACGTCACCCGCATGAGCTATCCGCACATCGAGCGCAGCTTCCTGCGCTGGCAGGACTGCCCGGCCGGCGTTCCCAACAACGAATGGCTGGTGCTGGCCGAGCGCAGCGACCTCGACTACCTGGTCGAGGAACGCGCCGCTACAGGAGTTTGATGTCGACGTAGCCGAGCTGGCTCACCACCGTCACGCCGGGGCGGCCATCGGGGAAGCGGTGCGGCAGCACCACGCGCTGATAGGGCACCCACAAGGGCACCTTGTCGGGGGTGATCATCGACGCCATCACATGGTCGTAGTGCGGCTCGCCCGACTTCAGCACCTTCTTGTAGGCGACCGAGACCATCTGGTCGTAGGTGTGCCCGGACTGGCAGGGGTATGACGACGGGCTCAGGCCCCAGATTTGCGCAATCGCCGACCGTGACCCCACGCGCTCGACGCAGAAGCGGCCCATGTCCTGGTCGAACACGCAATCGACCGCATACTCCGGGCCCACCGAATGATCGACCAGCGCGTCGCGCAGCAAGGTCGGAACCCGTGTCTTGGCGGGATCCACTTCCTTGACGAAGAAGCGGCTGGTGATGTGCACGTCGCTCTTGGCGAGGATCTCCTCGATGCGCTCGCCCGCCACCTTCGGATCCTCGAAAATCTCCTCGCACCAGCCGGAGGCGAAGTATTTCAGCGTGTAAGGCGCGGGATAGCTCGGCAGCCGCTCGATTGCGCAGAACAGCGAAGCCCAGTTCGGCGCGAACACCGCCCACTTCACTTCCGTGCGGTTCTGCTCGATGTGCACGCGGACAAAACCCGAGCGCCGGATGAGGTTGTCCTCTTCCGCCGGCGACGGCCCGGCCGCCAGCTCGGCGACGACACGCCCCTTGGCGATCCAGACCGACTGGCCGGGCATCAGTCGCATGACAGCCGCAGTATGCACAGCCTGTTTGCTCGCGAGCATGAGCCGGGTCTTCCGGAGACAGTTTCTTCTTTTGCTGATAATCGGGGTCGGCTGCAAACATTGCGTTAAGAGTTCATGAGAATTTGCCCTGTCATCAGAATGGCTTGGCGCTGGGGGAGCAACCGCGGGCGGATTGCGCCGAGCCTCCGGCGGCCCCCGGCGGCTTCCCGAAGGCCAATGCCAGAACCCATATAACACGTTGACAAGCAAACATTTTTCTCAATCCGGCGGGCGCCGGACAGTCGCCGGCCGCGGCAGTCGTCCGGGAGGTTTTACTCCAAAGGTTTGACTGCCCTCCACCATGCTTTGTTTACCAGGCGAAACGGAAATCTTAGACAGGACGCCGCGATACGGCGCGAAACCCCATCCAACTCTCGTGAAACTCTACGATCTTTTACAATCCTTGATTGTAAACCGATCAACTCGTCAACGGGGGTTCGCCGCGGCCTTGCACCTAGATGTGGAACCTCAACAGGTTGTCCTGCGATGAAGGGAGTCGGCTGACGGGTGGTTT
>DAIODI010000072.1:0-12659 GCA_036746875.1 Aestuariivirgaceae bacterium
TGTGACCTTCAGGTTATGAGCCTGACGAGCTACCGGGCTGCTCCACCCCGCGTCACCGAAAAGAAGCGCGCAGTCGTTGTCTCCTGCGCGCCTTATGTATGTAGCAACCCGATGACGGCTTGTGAACCCCTCACCGGGGAGAATTCGACCCTGTCACTGCGACGAAAACCAGCGCCATGCGTCCTCGGCGATCTTCGGGCCGATCTCGTAGAACCAGTGGGTGTGGCCGGTGATGACCAGAAGCTCGGTTGGTTGTCCGTTGGCGGCCATGGCCCTGCCGCTCCGCCGCGCGGCTTCGAGCGAAAAAACATGATCCTCGCTGCCGAGATACATTCTGAACGGCGAGGCCGTTAACGCCGGTTTCACGGCCGCGGCGTCGGCGAAACCACCGTGGACGGCGGCGGCTCGCCATCGTCCCGGCTCCGCCTGGTTCAAAATCTCCTGCGCCAGGCGAGCCCCGGCCGAATGGCCGAACAGAAAAACGCCCTCGGCCGGCAAGCCCCGGGCGGTCGCCGCCTCGCGGGCGAGCCCGCTGATGAAGGCGCGATCGGCGTCTCCGCCTGGCCACGCGCCGCCTCTCCCGTTGGGCGCCACCAGCAGAAGTTCGTGCCGGACCGCGGTGTCCCGCCACATCTCCAGCATGGACAGTCCGTCGCGGCCCGCGCCATGCAGAAGGACAACGACAGCCTTCGGGGAAGCCCCGGGCGGCGCGAATTCATACCAGCTGCGCCTGAACGGCCAGAGGCCGGAGTCATGCCTGGTGGCGGCCGCCTTGATCGCGGCGGACGGCGTATAGGAATAGTCGCCGCGCCGGCTGACCTGCAGGCCGTTCATCCGGCCTTCAACGAACGGCGCAGCCGGCAGTTTCGCCGCCGGCGCCACGGACGGCGCAAGGGTTTCGCCGTAGGCGCCAACGAAGATCGCCAGCGCCAGGCACACGACCATCACGGCGAAGCTTGTGGTCCTGTTCATCCCGGCTCGACCGCTCAAAACGCCCTCGCGGCGCTCCAGCCAAACCGCGCCATGTTCGCCAGGCGGGATCCAAAAGCAACGGCCGGCGAAACAGCCGGACGCAATCCGGAGTTTCAGCCGACCGCAACAGATCGAATGCGCGTAATCAGATTAGGCCGGTAGCCTCGGTCGCGAAATGGGATTTGTTCCCGAAGACGGCGCTTCACGTCACCTTGGTGTGCAGCGTCTCCACCGCCAGCCGGATCAGGTCACCGGTGCGATCCAGGCCCAGCTTCTCCTTGATGCGGCTGGAGGTGTTGGCCACCGTCTTGTAGGCGATGCCCAGCACGTCGGCGATCTCCGAAAGGCTCTTGCCCTCGCCCAGCAGCCTCAGGATCTCAAGCTCGCGGTTGGAGAGCAGCTTCACCGCGTCCGCCGGGGTGATCGAGGCGTCGGCGAGGTCGTGCGCGGTCTGGTCGTCAACATACGTTTCCCCGCGCGCCGCCTTCTTCACCGCCGCCAGCAGCTCCTCCACGGGGGCGCTCTTCGACACGTAGCCGAGCGCGCCCGCGCGGCGCGCCGACATGGCGTAGGCGACCTCGGAGTACATGGAGAAGATCACCACCCTGGCGCCCGGCCGCTCGATCCTCAGGCGGCGGAGCAGCTCAAGCCCGCTCGAATCCTTCAGGTTGATGTCGAAAACATAAACGTCGAAGGCCTTCGCCTTGAACAGCGCCAGCGCCTCCTGCGCGGTCTCGGCCTCGGCCACCTTGGCGTTCGGCAGCGTGGCGAGAAGCCGCAGCACGCCCGAGCGCACCACCGCATGATCGTCCACCACCAGGATGTCCACGGGCCGTTTCCCTTCCCTTGCGCCAGAGCCGCCGCTCACCCGGCCGGGCGCGGCAGCAACGCATGCACGCGCACGCCCGCCGTGTCCACGGGCGCGCCGACGGTGAACGCGCCGCCCAGCGCCTCCACCCGTTCCTTCATGCCGGCGAGGCCGTAGCCGCCCGCGCCGGGCTGAGGTTCGCGCATGCCGCCGCCGTCGTCCACCACCTCGACATCGACGCCGCCCGCCGAGGCTGACACGGCGATGCGGATGCGCTGCGGCGCGCCATGTTTGAGCGCGTTGTTCACCGCCTCACGCACCAGCCGCTGGATGGCGCTGTCGAGGGTGGTTCCAAAACTGGTTTCGTCCACCGTCACGTCCACGCTGACGCGCGGATGGCGCTCCTCAACCTGCGCGGCGAGGTGCAGAAGCGCCTCCTCCAGCCCCAGCGCCACCGCGCCTTCCGGGCGAAGCTGGCCGAGGATCTGGCGCACCTGCCGCTTCATGTGCCCGGTCGCCTCGCGGATGGCGCTGGCGCGCTGGGCGATCTGCCGGGCGCTCTTCGCCGTCAGCTTCTTCTCCCCCGCCAGATGCTCGACCGTCGAGGCGTCCACATCGACGGCGAACAGGAACGGGCTCACTTCGTCATGGAGGTCGCGGGCGAGGCCGGATCGCTCCTCCTCCTGCACCCGCTCAAGCTGGCGCGTCAGCGCGGCGTTGCGCGCCGCCATGTCGGCGAGGCGCTGCGACATGGCGTTGAACCCGGCGTAGAGGGGCCTGAGGTCGGCCGGCCCCGCCTCCGGCACTGTAACGCCGGCGCGGCCCTCGCCGATCTCGGCGAACGCTGACGCCAGCCGCTCCAGCGGCCGCAGCGCCCACTCCAGCGTCCACCAGACGAAGCCCAGGATCAGCGCGGCGATCACCGCAAGCAGCGACAGGTTGGACAGCGCATCGCCCCAGATCGCGTCAATCTCGCTCAAGGGGTCGGCTTCGAGCACGATGGAGCCGAAGGCGTCGAGGCCGCCGGGCGGCGCCATCGTCACCGTCTGCCGTTCGCCGGCGAACAGCCCTGCGAACCATTGCGGCACCGAGTTGGGCAGCGCCGGCCGGCGCGAGGTCAGCAGCACGTCGCCGCGCGGCGTCACCAGCGAGGCGCGCACATGCCGGTCGCCGTCGAAGACGCTGACGATGGAGGCGAGGTGCTGTTCGGGCCGGAACGAGCGCGACACCGCCGTCATGGCGCGCTCCACCGTGGCGCGGCTCACGCTCATCGCCGCGTCGATCTCCTGCGTCACCTTGCGTTGCGCGCCAAGCCAGGTGAGCGCGCCGCCGGTCAACAGCGCGGCCAGCAGGATCAGCGCGATCGCGCCGAGAAGCCTGTGCTTGAGCGACATGCCCGTTCTCTTATCGTTCGACCTTCAGCGGCGCAATCGGCTGTTGTTTGTGACAACCATGACGGCCATGGTGCGCGGCTACGGAAACGACAGGGGAGCGTCGCGCAATGGCGGTTGCGCTGCGCCAGACGGCGCCGGCCGGCGACACCTTGCGGCGATACGCCAAGTCGCAGGCCGCCGAACTGGAGAAGACTCTGGCCGCCGCCGCCGCCAAGGGTCACGGCGGCGTCCACAAGGCGCGCCGGCGCCTCAAGGCGCTGCGCTCGTTCCTTCGCATGATGCGCCCGGCCATTGGCGAGGAGGCGTTTCGCGACGCCAACGGAGCGCTGCGCACCGCCGGTCACGCGCTGGCGGGCGCGCGCAAGGCCGGCGCGATGATCGAGGCCGCCGACAAGCTCGCCGCGGCGACGCCGAAAGACCGCAGCGAGAATCAACCGCTGCTGGCCGCCATCCGCGCCGCCGCCGAGGCCGACGCCATGGCGCACGCCGGCGAGGACCAGGTGACCGGCGGCGTCAGCGTTGCGCTGGACCAGGTGCGGCTGGTCAGGCGCGCCATCCACGACTGGCGTCTGCCCAAACGCGACATCGGGTTCTATGTGGAGGGGCTGCGCAAGGTATACGGCCGGGCGAAGCGCCTGCTCGACCAGGGTCTCGCCACCGGCGACACCGTGGTGCTGCACGAGGCGCGCAAATCGGTCATCCACCTGCGCTACCTGCTCGACCTGCTTGAGCCGGTGTGGCCGGCGCTGTTTCGCGCCTGGAGCAAGGAGGTGCAGGCGCTGCGCGAAGTCCTGGGCGATCTCAACGATCTCCATGACATGGAGCTGCTGATGGCGCACGAAGGCTCGGCGTTCGCGGCCCTCCCCGAGAAGGAGAAGGCGCTGGCGTTGATTGCGGCGCGCCGCGCCGCATTGATCGCGGCGGTAAAGCCGTTCGCCCGCCGGCTCTATTCGGAATCGCCCGCCGGATTCGCCCGCCGCATTGCCGCCTTATGGACGTCGTGGGCGAAACACGACGACTGACACCGGCGGCAAAAGTGACAAGGCAATGGCTCCAGCCAAGTGGCGGCCACCTGGCAGGATGATGCTCGCAACCGTCAGCCCAGCGGCACGTTGGCCTTGGGACGGAACCAGAACTTCTGATGGTGAAGATGGGCCAGCACCTCCCGGAGGTCGCGAGCGGCCTTGACGGTCTCGTGCGTCTCCCGCTCGCGCGCCTGGGCGCTGAGACGGGCGATCTCGGCGTGAAGCGCATCCTCGATCAGCGCCAGCTGGCGCGGATTGAGCTTGAACGTCGGGTTGTAACCCATGGCCGGTCTCCCTGAGGCGAGCCGCACCCCTGGCGGCCTCCATGAGATTTTTTCGCAAACCATTCGTAAGATGGATCACTGAGAAATTCGAATAGCCTTCCCGCATGGTGGAACGCTCAAAAGCCGGGCAGGACCAGCACCGTCGGTTTGGCGGGAAGCGTTTCGCGCGAAATGTGGACCGTGGGGGTGTCGCTTGTCTGCACGTCGTACTGCTCGCCAAGCCGGGACACGAACCGCTCCAGCGACGACAGCCCGAAGTAGTGCATCGGAATGACCAGGGGCGCGCCGATCTCTCCGAGCACCTCGATCATCGAATCGACCGGCAGCGTATAGCTGCCGTCCACCGGGGCCAGCACCACGTCGATCCGCCCCAGCGCGTTGAGGTGGTCCCTGGTCAGGCGGTGGTGCAGATGTCCGAGGTGGGCGATGCACAATCCCGCCACCTCGAACACGAACATCGAGTTCCGGTTGACGCCGCTGGCGGTGATTTCGTCCCCCCAGCTGCGCAAATCAGTGGTGACGTTGCGGACCCACACGTCGTCCACGGTGAGGTCGTAGGCGGGCGGCGCGCTCTCCCCCCACCCTGGCAGCAGGTGCGCTATCCCCGGATCGGGGGCGAGCGAGTAGTGGGTGATGTGGGCGATGTTCATGGTGGCGATCGTCGGCGTCCGGGCGGGACGCGTTGCGTCGCTGTAGTCGGTGACGATGGTCACCCCGCGCGGGCTCTCGATTTCGAAGCTCGCGTGACCGAGAAAAGTGAGGGTGACCCGGCGGGGATCGGTCGCGGCCGCAACGACGGCGGCGGGCTCGATCACCGGCTCGGCGGAGGAGACGAGCCGGGGGCAGCGCTCCGGTTCGGCGGCCGCCGGGGCGATGAGGAACACCATGCAGGCCAGAACTAATGCGGCGACCCGAAGCACGATCGGCTCCCGACTGACGACGGCGGACCGGACGCTGAACCCGTATCACCCGGGGGCTCAGCCCCGGGCGCACAAAGGCGTGTGGTCAGAAGTTGTTCGGATTGCCGGCGACGATGGTTCCGGTGCCGTCGTCCTTGCCGTCCTTCACCCAGGTCACTTCGCTGCCGGCAAGACGCACCTGCCAGCAGCCCTCCGGGTCGGTCCCGTAGGCGAAGCACATGCGGTCGCCGTCGACGCGCCACTTGCCGGTGTAGTCCTTGCCCTTGATGACGCCGTCGGCGCTGTAGAACTCGGTGTAGGCGCCGGAGGCGATCATGCTGCCCTGCACGGTGTTGCCGGTGATCGCCGCCTTGATCTGGTCGCCGGTGGCGAACTCGGCGGCGAAGGATGCTGGCGCGAAAGCGACAAGGAAAGCTGCGGTCGCGATAAGTCTCATGGGTGCCTCCGGGCGTTTTGACCAATCCTTTTGCAACGAAGCGGGGACCGGAACCGGATCACCGCCGGCGAAGCTCCCGTGTCTTCACGCATGCCAACTGGAACCGGACACGCTGCGCTCACACGCCGGCAAGCCGGCGCACCTCCCGGACGGTCTGCGCCGGATCGCCCACGCCCACATCGACGGCGGCCCACGTCATCTCGCCCGGCGGCTTGCGCATCTGCTGCTCGAGGACGGCCGCGGTCGCATCCGACGCGCTGGCCGGACGCGAGGCGATGCGGTCCGCAAGCGTCGTGGCGCTGGCGGTCAGCCAGACGCCGGCGAATTCCGCGCCGCCTGCCACCGCCGCGATGGCCAGTCGCGTCTCCTCGCGGTCGAAGACGGCCCCCGCCACCACGCTTGCCCCGGCGCGGGTGAGGGCCGCCGCCTGATCGGCCTGCGCCTGGTACACCGCCTGCGACACGCCGGGTGCATAGGCCTCCGGCGGCAACGCCCGAAGAGCCGGCACGCCGTACATCGCCTTGCGGATCCGGTCGGTTTCCAGAATGCGCGCGCCCGGCGCCGGGTGGAGACGAAAGGCCAGCGCCTCGGCCACGGTCGTCTTGCCGCTGCCGCTGAAACCGCCGAGCGCGATCAACCGCGGCGCGGCGGCGTCGAGCAGCTCCCCGGCCAGCGCGAAGTACCGGCGAGCTTCCTTGAGGCGCTCCGGCTGGCCGGTCCGCGCCATCGTCGCCTCCACATGCGCCCGCACCGTGGCCCGCGCCGCCATGAAGAAGGCGAGCAGGCAAAAGCCCTCGACCTCGCCGGCGAGATCGCAATAGCGGTTGGCGATGATGTTGGCCTCGCGCCGGAGATCAAGCCGCCACAGGTCCATGAGCAGGAACGCAAGGTCGTAGAGCGTATCGACGGTGGCGAGGCGTTCCGAGAAGTCCAGGCAATCGTAAAGCCGGGGTCGCCCGCCGATCAGGCAGATGTTGCGCAGATGGAGGTCGCCGTGGCACCGGCGCACCTTGCCGGCCCGCGCCCGCTGGTCGAGCATCGCGGCGTGCCGATCGAGCCGCCGCCGGGTGGCGTCGTCGAGCGCTTCGATCTCAGCGGCCTCGAACGCGCCGCAGAGGTCGAGCGCCCGGCGGTTCAGGGCGATGACGTCGGCCATCGCCTGACGGCCGGAGGCGACCTGCGCCGGCGCGGCGGCCGCATGAAACTCGGCGATCGTCTCGGCGAGCGCCGCCTGCAGGGCGGGCGTGAGATCGCCCCGCGCAGCGACGCGATCGAGGATCGCGTCCTGGCTGAAGCGCGTCATTTCAACGACCGTATCGACGAGCGGACCGTCCCCGTCGAAGCCGAGCGCGCCATCCGGCCGCCGGGTGATGCGCCGCACGCCGCGATAGAGCTCCGGCGCGGCGGGCGCGTTCAGCCGGTGCTCGTTGCGGCACGCCGCCTCGCGGATCGTCACGGTGGAGAAATCGAGATAGGGCAGCTTCACCGCCCGCTTCAGCTTGAAGGCCCGCTCGCCGGCGAGGAACACGATCGAGGCGTGGCTCGAAATTGTTTCCACCGGGGCGGCCGCGCCGTGCGCGACGGGGGACGACAGGAAGGCGATCACGTCGGTCTGGTCGCCGTCGCTCATATGAAGCGCGACAGATACGCCTCACACAGCGGCGCGGTCGCCTCCGTGTAGGCCGCGCCCATCGACCGGGCGAGCCCGGTTTCGGCGTGCGAGCCGATCCACGCCACCAGCAGCAGGCGGCGGAACATCACGAAGGTGGGGATTTCCGCCTCGTCCTCGCCCGCCAGCGGCAGCACGCGGCGGTATCCCGCCTTCCAGTGCTCGATCAGCTCGGGAACCTGCGGCTCGTGCTCGTGGAAGGAGACGGGCGTCGCGGCGTCGTACATGGTCCAGGAGAAGCCGCAGTCGGCGAAGTCGATGACCTTCACCTCCTCGCCGTCGACCAGGAGATTGGCGAGCCGCAAATCGCAATGGACGAGGCCGAACCTGTCCGGCGTCTTGCCGTAGCGGGCGAGGCGTTCGCCGATCGTACGCACGGTGCGGGCGAAGAGGCGCTCCAGGCGATCCGTCACGCCCACCCCGTCGCGCCACCGGCCCCAGTGGGGGGCCGCCTCCCCGAGCGCGGTCTCGAAATCCCAGGTGAACCGTTCGAACCTCTCCGGGCGCGGCCAGCTCCGCGTGAAGCGATGCATGCGCGCTGTCACCTCGCCCAGCGTTTCGAACGGCTTGCGAAGGTCTTCGGCGATCCCCGGCTCGGCCCCGGCTTCCCAATCGAAGAGCACCACATGCCGCTCGCGCGGCAGGAGCGGGTGGGCGATGCGCTGAAGGATATCGCCGTCGAGGCCGGGAACCGGCCGCGGCGTCGTCACCACGCCGTGGTTGCGCAGCGCCGTGAGCCAGCCGAGTTCGGAGCGGATCGCCGCTTGCGAATGGTAGCCGTCGCGGTGAAGGCGCAAGGCCATGCGCCGCCCCTCCGGCGTCTCGACGCGGTAGGTCGCGTTCTCGGAGAGATTGACGAGACGCAGCTCGCAGTCGCTGCCGAGACCGTATCGGGCAAGGGCGGCGCTGGCGATCTCGAACAGGACCTCGAGCATGCGCGCGTCAGGCGTCGCGGCGGACGGCGGCGCGGTGCAGGGCGCTGGATCTTGCAGCGGAATCGACGTCACCCGAACTTCCCTGCCAGAACCGGCGGGCGCAGGGCAAGCCGGGAGCGCTGGCCCCGGACAGGGTGGACCGATGGATGATCTTTCCGGGTCGCTTGCGATCCTCGCGGCGACCGGCGCGCTGACCTGGGCCGCAGCGATGCCGGGCGTGCGGCCGCCGCTTGGCGCAAAAGAGGTGCGACAGCAAGATGATCGAGCGGGTGATCGAACGCACTCAGGCCGGAGCCTGCTTGCGCCGCGGGCTGAGGGCGCACGTCGTAACGCCCTCGGCGGCGATGTAGCCGGGAAGCGGCTTGCCCGTAACGAGACTGGCGGCGGCGTCAGAGAGCGCGGGCGACGTCTGGATGCCGTATCCCCCCTGTCCGGCGAGCCAGAACAGTCCGGCCACGTCGTCGTCGAATCCCACCACCGGGTCGCCGTCCGGCGCGAACGTCCGCAAGCCGCCCCAGGATCGTTCGACGCGGCTCACTGGCCAGTCGATCAGCCGTTCGAACGCGGCCGCGCCTTCGGCAAGCCGCAGGTCGTCGGCGAAGGCGTCGTGCGGCTCGACCGGGTCGGCGTCGGCCGGCGAGATCATCAGTTTTCCCGCCGTGGGCTTGGCGTAAAAGTCCTCGCGCGCCGGAAACACCTGCGGCCATCGTTCCGCGCCGTCCGGGGCTCGAACAATCATGGCGCTGCGTCGCCTGGCCTGAAGTTGTTGCGGCTTCGCGCCGAACAGCCGCGCCACCTCGTCGGCCCAGGCTCCGGCGGCGTTGACGGCGATGGGGGCCTCGCACCGGCCGACGGCGGGTTAGCGCCGCCAGACCCCCTGCGCCCATCGGGCTGCGACAAGCGGCCGCGCGCACGAGACCGTGGCGCCGGCGCGCTTCGCGCCGCGCAGGAAGCCCTGCAGCAGCGCATCGACATCGATGTCCTTCGTCGCCGGGTCCCACAGGAACCCGATGGCGGTGGCGGGCCTGAGAAGCGGCACAAGGCGGCGTGCGTGGGCGACGGTCGTCTCCTCGTAACCCCACTCCAGCGCCTGCGCCATGAGCGCCTCGTCGCCCGCCTCGCCCACCATCAGCACGCCGCGATCCGTCACCAGCGGCGCCGGCGCAAATCCGTCCGGGGGCGCATGGAAGAAGCCGCCGGAGGCCCGCGTGAACGCCCGCATCACTGGCGGGCCGAACGTCGGCTCGTACAGGGCGGCGGACCGGCCGGTGGCGTGCTGGCCCGGCCAATCCTCGCGTTCGAGCACGATCGCCGACGTGCCGGCGGCCGCGAGGCGGTAGGCCAGCGATATCCCGGCGATCCCGCCGCCCACGATGACGACATCGGCGTGCGTGCTGGTCACCTGCGGCCCCGCTCTGTATCGTCCGGCGTCATACGGCCGAAAGCCTCGCGACAATGGCCTTGTGGCCGCCCGGCGCGATCTTCGAGCCGTGGCGGCTTGTCACCCATGCGTTTCTGCACGGCGACACTGCCCGTTTGTTCCTCGCCATGCCGGGGACGTCGTGTTCGGGCCGAACCTCAACCGCGCCTGAGGACGGTCAGAGGGCCATGTCGGCGGCGGAGATTCCGGCCACCTCGACCGGCTTCTTCATCGCGTCGCGGCGGAACGGCTCGCCCAGCTCCTGGTTGATCATCGCCTCGATGAGCGTGGTCTTGCCGTGCTTCATCTGGTCGTCGATGGCCTTGGCCAGCGCCTGGGTCAGGTCGTCCATGGTGCGCGCCGTGACGCCATGAAGCCCGCACGCGCTGGCGATGCCGGCGTAGCTCACGCCGGTGTCGAGTTCGGTGCCGACGAAGTTGTCGGCGTACCAGAGCGTAGAGTTCCGCTTCTCCGCGCCCCACTGGTAATTGCGGAACACCACCATGGTGATCGCCGGCCAGTCCTTGCGGCCGATGGCGGTGAGTTCCGTCACCGCAATGCCGAACGCGCCGTCGCCCGCAAACCCGACGACGGGCGTATCCGGACAGGCGATCTTGGCGCCGACGATGGCGGGGAGGCCGTAGCCGCAGGGGCCGAAGAGGCCGGGCGCGAGATACTTCCGACCCTCGTCGAAGGAGGGGTAGGCGTTGCCGATGGCGCAGTTGTTGCCGATGTCGGAGGAGATGATGGCCTCACGCGGCAGCGCCGCCTGGATGGCGCGCCACGCCATGCGCGGGCTCATCCAGTCCGGCTTGGCATGACGCGCGCGCTCGTTCCAGGTGGTGCCGGGATCGTCGAGCTCGTGATCCATGGAGGAGAGCTCCTGCGCCCACGCCGATTTGGTTTGGGCGATGGCGGCCTTACGCCCGGCCCGGCCGGCGTCGCCCGCCGTCTTCGACAGCTTGCCGAGGATCGCCGTCGCCACCTTGTTCGCGTCGCCGACGATGCCGACGGTCACCGGCTTGGTGAGGCCGATGCGATTGGGGTTGATGTCCACCTGGATGATCTTCGCCTGCTTCGGCCAGTAGTCGACGCCATAGCCGGGCAGCGTCGAGAACGGGTTGAGCCGGGTGCCGAGCGCCAGCACCACGTCGGCCCTGGCGATCAGCTGCATCGCCGCCTTGGAACCGTTGTAACCGAGCGGCCCGACGGCGAGGGGGTGTTTGCCCGGAAAGGCGTCGTTGTGCTGGTAGCCGCACGCCACCGGCGCATCGAGGCGCTCGGCGAGCGCAACCGTGGCCGGGATGGCCCCCGCCAGCACCACGCCCGCGCCGTTCAGGATCACCGGGAACTTCGCCGACGACAGCAGGCGCGCGGCTTCCTCGATGGCGTCCTCGCCGCCGGCCGGGCGCTCGAAGGTGACGATCGCGGGAAGCTCCACATCGATCACCTGCGTCCAGTAATCGCGCGGCACGTTGATCTGGGCGGGCGCGCTCTGGCGGTGCGCCTGGAGGATCACCCGGTTCAACACTTCCGCGATGCGCGAGGGGTCGCGCACCTCTTCCTGATAGGCCACCATGTCCTTGAACAGCGCCATCTGCTCCACTTCCTGGAAGCCGCCCTGGCCGAGCGTGCGGTTGGCGGCCTGCGGCGTGACCAGCAGAAGCGGCGTGTGGTTCCAGTAGGCGGTCTTCACCGCGGTGACGAAGTTGGTGACGCCGGGGCCGTTCTGGGCGATCATCATGCACATCTTGCCCGAGGCGCGGGTGTAGCCATCGGCCATCATGCCGCCCGAGCCTTCATGGGCGCAGTCCCAGAAGCGGATGCCCGCCTTCGGGAACAGATCCGAGATCGGCATGAACGCCGAGCCGATGATGCCGAAGGCGTCCTTGACGCCGTGGCGCTGCAGCACCTTCACGAAGGCTTCCTCGGTGGTCATTTTCATGGACGGCGGCTCTCCTGAAACGATGATCTGACCGGATCGCACCATGATACCGCCGGTTTGGCCCCGATCTAGGGCCAACCGCGTGAAGCCGCTCGCACCAGCAACAAAGCTTGATACAAAGCCTGGACGATGGCGCGGCCGCAGCCGGCCGGGACGGATCGCGCTCCATCCCGGTGCGGCGGTTTTGCCGGTTGCCCTTGGGTCGTGGTCGAATGAATATGCGCTATCTGGATATCGATGCCTCGGACAGCGCAGTTTCCGGTCCCGCCCTGGTCCGATCGGGAAGGGATGGTGATGACCGCAGACGAGCCAGCATGCTGACCGGACAGGAGAAGGGCGAGATCTGGTTCGCCTATGATGGCGCATGCCCGATCTGCACCTACGTCGCCCATGCGCTGAAGATCATGGAAAGCGTGGGCCGGCTGCATCTGGTCGACGCGCGCGCCGACGCGGATCACCCGCTGATCCATCGGATTGCGGCGGAGAGGCTCGATCTCGATCAAGGCATGGTCATCCAGTTCGGCGGCCGGCTCTATCATGGAGCCGATGCGCTGCACGTCATGGCTTTGCTTGGCTCGATGCATGGCGGGTGCATTCGCGCAAACGCGCTGCTCTTCGGGTCGCCAAGGCTGGCGAGGCTCGCCTATCCGCTCATGCGCGGCGGTCGGAACTTGCTGATCCGGCTGCTGGGCGTGGCCGCCATCGACAATCTCAGGACGCGATGAACGAGCGGGCGTCCATCTTCCGCGGCGTTCTCTGTGCAAATTGGGATCGCCTGCCGCCGGTGTTCCGGCAATACTACGCCAATCGCCCCTGTTCGCGAGACGAGGTCGTTATTGAGGGCGTGACGG
>DAIODI010000073.1:0-12474 GCA_036746875.1 Aestuariivirgaceae bacterium
AGGCGATCCTGCGCGGCCGCGAGCAGGACCCCATCCGCACCGTGCGCGGCATGGGGTACGCCTTCGACGAACGGTTCGCCGCGCGCTGAGCGCCTAACCGCGCGTCGGCAGCCTGATGCGCCGACGATCGAGCATCGGCTGGTAAGCGATCCGCGCGTGGTACTCGCAGTAGGGGCCCTTGTCGCGCGGCGTCCCGCCGCAGAACGAAAATGTCTCGCTGCCGGGGTCGCCGATCGGCCAGCGGCAGGTGCGTTCGTTGAGCATCAGGATCGAACAGCGCTCGCCCCGTGGCGCCTCAACGAGGCGAACGGGTTCCGGCTCCGGCTTCGGGGCCGGGCGGCCTTGCGGCTTCAGCGCGGTCGCCCCCTGCACCAGCGGTTGCATCCGCGTGGCCGTGCCCTCGAACACCTTGCGCTGCGGCTTGGGCTGCACGGGGCGCGACTTGGTCACCCGGCCGGACAGGCCAAGCCGGTGAACCTTGCCGATCACCGCGTTGCGGGTGACGCCATGACCGAGACGGGCGGCGATCTGCGAGGCGGTCAGCCCTTCGGCCCACAGGCGCCTGAGCAGGTCCACACGCTCTTCGGTCCAGGAAATCTTGTCCGTCGGTGCAACCGTGGCGGGGTCGTCGTTCACGCTTGGGAATCCCTCTCCTGCCGCCCGAAGGCGGGTGGTTCAGACGCAGCGGTTCACTGGATGCGACCTACTACATATCGTACTCGACCAAACGAACCCTACTATATCGAGGAATCCGACCGCAAGATTTCGGTCGCCTGACGGGCGCATTTTTCCCCAGTCGATTTTCAGCGCGCTCCGCCGCTCGCCAAAACACCCGGGCGAGATTTGACCGCGACGCCGGTTGCGCCGTAAGATACGCAAATCGCCGCCGCATCCGCCGGCGGCGTTCGCCTTTTCGAGGATCCGATCCGGCGATGATCGACCCGCTGCTTCCCGTGTATGCCCGCGCGCCTCTGGCCTTCGAGCGCGGCGAGGGCGCTCGGCTGTACACGCCGGAAGGCGAGGAATATCTCGATTTCGGCTCCGGCATCGCGGTGAACGCGCTCGGCCACGCGCATCCGGCGCTGGTCCGGGCGCTGAAGGACCAAGCGGAGAAGCTCTGGCACACCTCGAACCTCTATCGCATTCCGCTGGGCGAGACGCTGGCGAAGCGGCTCACCGCCGCCACGTTCGCGGATACGGTGTTCTTCACCAACTCCGGCGCCGAGGCGCTGGAGTGCGCCATCAAGATCGTACGGCGCCACCATTACGCGAAGGGCGCGCCCGAACGGTTCCGCATCGTCACCTTCGAAGGCGCGTTCCACGGCCGCACGCTGGCCACCATCGCCGCCGGCGGCCAGGCGAAGTACCTCGAAGGATTTGGGCCGAAGGTGGATGGCTTCGACCAGGTTCCGTTCGGCGACCACGCGGCGCTGAAAGCCGCCGTCGGGCCGCACACGGCGGGCATTCTCATCGAGCCGCTGCAGGGCGAGGGCGGCGTGCGCAGCGTGCCGCCGCAGTGCCTGAGGGGTCTGCGCGAGCTTTGCGACGCCAACGGCCTCCTCCTCATCTTCGATGAAGTGCAATGCGGCATGGGACGCACCGGCCGGCTGTTCGCCCACGAGTGGGCCGGCGTGACCCCCGACGTGATGGCGGTGGCGAAGGCGATCGGCGGCGGTTTTCCGCTCGGCGCCTGTCTCGCCACCGAAGACGCCGCCTGCGGCATGACGCCCGGCTCCCACGGCTCGACCTACGGCGGCAACCCGCTCGCGATGGCGGTCGGCAACGCCGTCCTCGACGTGATCGAGACGGAGGATTTCCTCCCCCGAGTGCGCCGGGCCTCCGCCCGTCTGCAGCAGAAGCTCGCCGGCCTTCGCGACGCCTTCCCGCATGTGGTGGAGGAGGTGCGCGGCGAGGGCCTTCTGCTCGGCGTCAAGTGCACGCCGCCCAACACCGACGTGGTGGCCAGGGCGCGCGAGCAGCATCTGCTGCTCGTCGGCGCGGGCGACAATGTGGTGCGCATCCTGCCGCCGCTGATCGTCGCCGACGCCGATATCGACGAGGCTATCGAGCGGCTATCGCGGGCGCTCGCCACGTTCCCCGCCCAAGCCCCCGCCAGGGTCGCCGAATGACGCCGCGCCATTTCCTCGATCTCAGCGCGGTTCCGGCGGCGGAACTGCGCGCCATCCTCGACTGGAGCCGGGTAGTGAAGGACCGCCGCGCCGGCCAGCGCAAGGGCCGCGTGGACGACGGCGCGCCGCTGTCGGGCGCGGTGCTCGCCATGCTCTTCGAGAAGCCGTCCACCCGCACCCGCGTCTCCTTCGAAGGGGCGATCCGCCAGCTCGGCGGCGAGAGCCTGGTGCTCTCCAGCGCCGAGATGCAGGTAGGGCGCGGCGAAACGCTGGCCGACACGGCGCGCGTGCTGTCGCGCTACGTCGATGTCATCATGCTGCGCACCTTCGGCCACGAGCGGCTGGAGGAGGTGGCGCAGGCCGCCTCGGTGCCGGTGATCAACGGTCTCACCGACGCTTCGCACCCCTGCCAGGTGATGGCCGACATCCTCACGCTGGAGGAACGCATCGGTCCGGTGGCGGGGCGCACCGTGACGTGGTGCGGCGACTGCTGCAACGTGACGACCTCGTGGATTCACGCCGCCGCCCGGTTCGGCTTCACACTCAACATCGCCGCGCCCGAAGACCTGCGCCCACCGCGCGCCGTGCTCGACTGGGCGCAGGGCGAGGGCGCCAAACTCCGGTTCTTCACCGATCCGCGCGCGGCGGTAGAGGGGGCCGACTGCGTCGTCACCGACACCTGGTTTTCGATGAACGAGACGCGCTCGCAGGACAAGGAGCGGCTGCTCCAGCCCTATCAGGTGACCGCCGACCTGATGCGCCGCGCCGGGCCGCACGCCATCTTCCTGCATTGCCTGCCTGCTCACCGCGACGAGGAGGTGACGGCGGAGGTGATGGACGGGCCGCAGTCGGCGGTGTTCGACGAGGCGGAGAACCGCCTGCACGCGCAGAAGGGAATCCTCGCCTGGTGTTTCGGTCTCGTGACGGCGGCCAACCATGGCTGAAGGTCTCGACGACATCGTGATCCCGTTCGAGGTGAAGCCGCTCGCCGTGCGCGGGCGGCTGGTGCGGCTTGGCCCCGCAGTGGACGCGATCCTCGGCCGGCACGGCTATCCGCCGCTCGTCTCCTCGACGCTGGGCGAGGCGGTGGCGCTCACCGCCATGCTGGGGTCGCTGCTCAAGGTGGAGGGCCAGTTCATCCTGCAGACCTCCAGCGAGGGCGCGATCAACCTCATCGTCTCGCAGTACGCCTCGCCCGGCAACCTGCGCGCCTACGCCCGCTACGATGCCGATCGGCTCGCAACCGTCACGGGCCGCGACGATCCGCGCGTGCTGGGCGCGGGGCGGCTCGCCATGACCATCGACCAGGGGCCGAACACCGAGCGCTACCAGGGGATCGTGGCGCTGGGCGAAGGCACGCTCGCCGACGCCGCGCTCACCTATTTTCGCCAGTCGGAGCAGATCCCGACCTGGCTCGCCACCGCCGTCGGGCCGGTGTACTCACGCGGCGAGCGCGGCGAGCGCTGGCGCGCCGGGGCGATCATGGTGCAGCACCTTGCCGCCGCCCCCGCCCCCGACGGCGAGGAGCCGGAGGACGAGGGCTGGGTGCGCGCCCGTCTGCTGGCGGAGACGGTCGAGGACCACGAGTTGCTCGACCCGCAGGTGTCGGCGGAACGTCTCCTCTACCGCATCTTCCACGAGGACGGCGTGACGGTATACCCGCCGACCCGGCTGGCCGCCGTGTGCACCTGCTCGCGCGAGCGGGTGCTAGGCATGCTCTCCGGCTTCAACGCCGAGGAGCAGGCCGAAATGGCGGAGAGCGGCGGCATCAAGGCGACCTGCGAATTCTGTTCGCGGGAGTACTACCTGCCGCGCGCCGCGCGCGGCGCGCCGGCCCAACCGGCCGGAAACTAGGTCCGGGCGATGGGCCGGTTGCGCGCGCTCGCCGCCGGGATCGCGCTGGCGCTCGCGCCCGAAGCCGCAATCGCCCAGACCGCCGGGTCGGCGACCGCCGAGCGCGCTGCGCCCGCCGCGCAGGATGCACCGGCCGCCCGGGTCTTGCGCTTCCGGCACGTCGAACCGCGGATGAAACTGTCGGTCGCCGAAACCCCCGCGTTCGTGCGCTTCGTGGTGGACGATGCGTTTCCACCGTGGAGCTGGCGCGAGGGCGACGCGCTGAAAGGCGTCGCCGTCGACGTCGCCGACGCCCTGTGCCGCGAACTCAAGATCAAGTGCGCGTTCATCGTGCGACCTTTCGAGGACGCATCCGCCGCGCTCGCCTCCGGCGCGGCGGATGCGGCGCTCTCCGGCGTGGCGGTGACGACGGAAACCGCAGAGACATTCGACTTCACCAGGCCCTGGCTCTTCTCCGTCGGCCGGTTTGTCGAGCGCAAGGGCGCGCGCCGCGAAACCGAACGGTTCGATCCGTTCACGGCGCAATCGCCGGTCGCGGTGGCGAAGGGAAGCGCTCACGAGGCTTGGCTCCGGCAGACGTTCCCGGACAATCCGTTGACGGCGTACGCAACCGACGCGCAAGCCCTTCAGGCGGTGAAGGACGGCGTGGCCGAGACCGCCTTCGTGGACGCCATGCGCGGCGCGTTCTGGATCGCCTCGCCCGCCGCCCGGGACTGCTGCGCGCTTGCCGGAAGCGGCTACGTCGCGCCGGCCTGGTTCTCGCGCCCGGTCACCATCGCGGTGAGGAAGGGCGACGCCCGGCTCCTCAACGCGCTGGACTACGGCCTCGACCGGCTCGACCAGTCCGGCGCCACCGGCGCGATCCTCAACCGCTACGTGCCGGGCGGTGTGATGTGACGCTGCTGTGGACCGGGCCGGCGGGCGGCCCTGTCCTGGTGCTCGCCCATGGCGCGGGCGCGCCGATGGACAGCCCCTTTCTCGAAACGCTGGCGGGCTTGCTGGCGGACGAGGGCGTGCGCGTCGGCCGCTTTGGGTTCGCCTACATGGCGGGCCGGCGGTTTGGCCAGAGGAAGCCGCCGCCGCGCGCCGAGGCGCTCGACGGCGAGTTCCTGGCCGTCCTCGAGGGCGCGCCGGGGCGGCTGTGCCTTGGCGGCAAGTCCATGGGCGCCCGCGCCGCCTGCCGTGTCGCCGGAAGGCTTGGAGTTTTGCGCGTGGCCGGCGTCGTGTGCTTCGGCTTCCCGTTTCACCCGCCCGGCAAGGCGCAGGCGCTTCGCCATGATCTCGCCGCGGCGGGCGATGTTCCGGCGCTGGTGGTGCAGGGCGAGCGCGACCCGTTCGGCTCCCGCGAGGAGGTGGAGGCGATGCTGCTGGCGCCGTCCGTGACGCTGTCGTGGATCGCCGGGGCGAACCACGATCTCGCGCCGCCAAAGTCGGCGGGGATCACGCAGCCGGAACCGTTGGCGATCGCCGCGCGAACCGCGGCGAGCTTCGTCAGGCAGGCGCTCGCCTGACCCTCAAAGCGAGGTATGCCGGGCGACGGCGGCGCGCTCGATGGCGGCGGTCACCAGTTTGTCGAGCTTCAGCGCATCGCGCAGCCGGGCGAGAAACCGGATCTCCTCGCGCCGCACCATCAGGTCGGCCACCGCCACCTCCACCGCCATGGCGTAGGCGGTCTCGCGCAACCGCGGCGGCAGCGCGCCCTCAATCAGGGCGAGCACCGTGTCGAGACCTTCCGGCGTCTGCAGGATCTCCCCGCACTCCTGCGCCACGGTGGTGAGGCGGGCATGATCGAACGCCGTGAAGGCGGGCGACGTCTGGACGACCTTGCCGACGCGCCTGAGTTCGAGGTCGCCGATGCGGCCGTCCACGCCCGACATCGTGACCATGGCGAAGATCAGCGCCTGCTCGGGGGAAATCGTCGCGGTCACGAAAGGTCCTCCATGGTCGCTCCCGGGCTCTTCAGGAACCGGGCTGTGGCGTCGATGGCCTCTACCAGCCCCATGCGCTCGATGGCAACACCGGGCGGCAGCGCCGAGGCGAAGCGCGACGCCATGCGGCTGTCGAGCATCACGAACACGCCGCGGTCGTCCGCCCGCCGGATCAGCCGCCCGAACGCCTGGCGCAGGCGGAAGCGGATGTTGAGGTCCTGCCACAGCGTCTTGCCGAAGCGGTTGCGCCGCTCGCGTTCGAGGATCGTCGGCACCCCCCACGGCACGCGGTCCATGACGATGAGCCGCAGGGCGTCGCCGGGCACGTCCACGCCGTCGCGCACCGCATCCGTGCCGAGCAGGCAGGCGTGGCGGTCGCTCCTGAACATGTCGACCAGCGTTGCGGTGTCGATGGGGTCGCAGTGCTGGGCGTAGAGCGCGATGCCGGCTCTCGCCAGCGGGGCGATGATCTGGCGTTGCACGGCGCGCAGCCGGGCGATGGCGGTGAACACGCCGAGGCCGCCGCCGCCGGCGGCGAGAAACAGCTCCCGGTAGGCCGAGGCAAGCTGGCGCATGTCGTCGCGGTTCACGTCGTTCACCACGATGAAGCGGGTGAGACGGCCGTAGTCGAACGGCGACTCGTGGCTCACCCGCTGCACGGGATAGGGCAGATGGCCTGCGCCCGTGCGCAGCTCGGCGGTGTCCCAGCTGTCGTGCTCGCCGGGCGCGCGGTCGCGCAGGGTGGCGGAGGTGACAAGCACGCCGTCGGGCGCGCGCAGCACGGCGGCGGCCAGCGGTTCCGTCGGGTCGATCCAGTGGCTGTGCATGCCGGCGTCGAACTCGCGGCCGTCGCTGCGCTCGAGAGAGAACCACTCGACGAACTGCGCCGTGCCGGTTTCGCTTGGCGGTTCGAGCAGGCGGCCGAGCATCCCCACCCAGCCGTCCACCATCAGCTCGCAGCGCCGCCGGAGCGACCGCGACATCGCTTCGAGCCGCACCCGGGCGGCGGTGGCGAGCGTCGCCGCCTCCTCATCGAGGCGCCGGGCTAGGCGCTGGGCGAGGTTCGCCATGGCCTTCTTCAGATCGATGAGCGCCGCCGCCAGCCGCCCCGCCGCATCGGCGAGTCCCTCGATCAGCGGTTGCGTGTCGGTCTCGGCGGAGAGGCCGGCGTCGTCCTCGGCGCGCGCCAGCGTCTGCTGGCGCACCAGCGCGAGGAACGCCTCGGCCGGCCCTTGCGGCGACCCTTGCGCCAGCCGGCGCTGCCAGCCGGGCGACGGCAACGCCAGCGCCGCCTCGCGCACCGCCTGAAGCAGCCCCTCGCCCGCGCTGTCGCCGTCCATCAGGCCGCCGAGCCGGTCGGCCAGCCCGCGGCCGCGCCGCCCGGCGGCTTCGGGCCCGCGGATCCAGCGCCGGAGATCGGCGGCCTCGAACGCCGTGAGGTGGCCGGAGAACGTGGAGTCGGCGGCGTCGAAGAGGTGGTGACCCTCGTCGAACACCAGCCGACGGATGGCCCCGGACGCCTCCTGCTCGCCCTCCGGCGACAGACCCAGCGCGCCGTCGATGGCGGCCTGGCGCAGCACGAAGGCGTGGTTGGCGATGACGAGATCGGCGCGCCGCGCGTTTCGCACCGCCCGTTCGATGTAGCAGCGCCGGTAGTGCGGGCAGGCGGAGTAGATGCACTCGCCGCGCCTGTCGGTGAAGCCAAGCGCCGCCGGCCCCGCCGCCGCGCCGGTGTCGCCGTCGGCGAACAGCCCGGAGAGCCAGCCCGGAAAGTCGCCGCCGATCATGTCGCCGTCGCGGGTCGCCAGCGCCCAGCGGGCGACGAGCGCCGCATGGAGCGCCCCGCGCGGGCTTGCGGTGAGCCGGCCGAACGCTTCCTGCAGGTTGAGCAGGCAGGCGTAGTTCTCCCGGCCCTTGCGCACCACCACGCGGCGGGCGCGCTCCTGCGGGTCCGGCACGAGGCGCGCGGTCTCCTGCTCGATCTGGCGCTGCAGGTTCTTGGTGTAGGTCGAAAGCCACACCGTGGTCATGTTCGCCGAGGCCCACAGCCACGACGGCGCGAGGTAGCCCAGCGTCTTGCCCAGGCCCGTGCCGGCCTCCGCCAGCACGATGGCGTTGGCGGCCGGCGTTTCGCGCGGCCGGAAGATGGCCGAGACGTCGGCGCAGTAGGCGAACTGGCCGGCGCGGCGTTCGGCGTCCGGCCCCAGCACGCGACCGAGCAGCGCTTGCGCGGCGGCGGCGTCGAGGCCCGCGTGCGCGCCCGGCGGGCGCTGGCCCTCCTCCTCCCATTCGGGAAGCCGGTCCCACACGTTGAGCCCGGTGGCGAAGGCGGCGCGCGACTGGCCCGCCGCATCGAAGCGCGCCGCGGCGAATGGCGCCCACGGCCAGCGCGCCGAGAGCAGCATCTGCGTCATCTCCGCCGCCTCGCGCCGGTGGCGGTCGTCGCGGCCGAGGCGCGACAGCAGCGCCTGCGCGAGGGTGTGCAGGATCAGCGGATCTCCGGGCTCGACGCGCACGCCGATGGCGCGGGCGAGGCCTTCCGGCGTCGGCGTGGTGGGCACGGCGGGCGCGACGAACGCGAACAGTTCCGCAAGATCGAGATGGCCGGGCTGCAACGCCCCGCGGACGCCCCCGGCCCCCTGGTCGGCGATCATCGCGAGGCGGCGCGCCAGGTAGGGCGCATGGCACACAAGATGCGGCGCGCGGGCGAGCGCCGCCAGCGCTTCGGCCGCGGTCAGGCGGCGCTCCTCGCCCGAGGGCGCGACAAGGCGAACAGCGAGCCCGTCGAGCGCCATGGCGGCGGGAAGGCTGGCGGCGGCGGGCGCGGAAGAACCGGCGGACATCGTTCTCCCTTAGCCGGATTCTCGGCGGCGATCCTTCTGTTTTCAGCCGCGATCGCTTGTTCTAGTGTCGCGTTCGCTTCCCCCTGCCGCCGGATGTGAGCGCCCGAAGATGACCAGACCGCCTGTCGACGCCGCCCTGCGCGCGGAAGCCCTGCAAAGCAAGGCCTGGCCGTTCGAGGAGGCGAGGAAGCTCCTGCAGCGCAAGACCGGCAAGCCGGAAGGGGCGGAGGTGCTCTTCGAGACCGGCTACGGCCCGTCCGGCCTGCCGCATATCGGCACCTTCGGCGAAGTGGCGCGCACCACCATGGTGAAGCACGCCTTTGAGACGCTGTCGGACGCGCCGACCCGGCTGCTCTGCTTCTCCGACGATATGGACGGCCTGCGCAAGGTTCCCGACAACGTGCCGAACCGCGACATGCTGGCGAAGCACATCGGCATGCCGCTGACGAAGGTTCCCGACCCGTTCGGCCGGTTCGCAAGTTTCGGCGAGCACAACAACGCCATACTGCGCGCCTTCCTCGACCGCTTCGGCTTCGCCTACGAGTTCGCCTCCGCCACCGAGTGCTACCGCTCCGGGCGCTTCGATGCGGCGCTGCTTCGGGTGCTTTCGCATTTCGAGGAGGTGATGGCGATCATGTTGCCGAGCCTGCGCGAGGAGCGGGCGCAAACCTACTCGCCGTTCCTGCCCCTGCACCCGAAGACCGGCGTCGTCATGCAGGCGCCGGTGGAGCGCGTGGACGTGAAGGCCGGCACGATCGTCTGGCGCGATCCCGGGAGCGGCGAGGCGTTCGAAACGCCGGTGACGGGCGGACACGCCAAGCTGCAGTGGAAGCCCGACTGGGCGATGCGCTGGGCGGCGCTGGGGGTGGATTATGAGATGTCGGGCAAGGATCTGATCGACTCGGTGAAGCTCGCCAGCCGCATCTGTTCGGCGATCGGCGGCACGCCGCCCGACGGCTTCAATTACGAACTGTTTCTCGACGAAAAGGGCCAGAAGATCTCGAAGTCGAAGGGGAACGGCCTGACCATCGAGGAATGGCTGACCTACGCGTCTCCGGAAAGCCTTCAGCTGTTCATGTACGCCAAGCCGCGCGAGGCGAAGCGGCTCTACTTCGACGTCATCCCCAGAAGCGTCGACGAGTACTTCTCGTTCCTCGCCGCCTACCCGCGCCAGGACGCCCGACAGCAGATCGCCAATCCGGTGTGGCACATCCACGTCGGGTCGCCGCCGCACGCGCACGTGCCGGTGTCGTTCGCGCTCCTGCTCAACCTCGCCTCGGCCGCCAACGCCGAAACCGAGGACGTGCTGTGGGGATATCTCCGGCGATATGCGGGAGGTGGCGTATCGGCCGAGAGCAACCCGGCGCTCGGCGGCCTCGTTCGCTACGCCATCCGCTATTTCCATGATTTCGTGAAGCCGGCGAAGCGCTACCGGGCGCCGGATGCGGTGGAGCGTCAGGCGCTGGAGGCGCTCAACGCGCGGCTCGCGGCGCTCCCCCGCACGGCGACGCCGGAGGAGATCCAGGCGGCGACCTATGATGTGGGACGCGCCATCGAGCGCTATCAGGAGATGGGCGTGAAGGGCGCCGAGCCCGGCAAGCCCGGCGTTTCGGTGAAGTGGTTCAACACGCTCTACGAGGTGCTGCTCGGCGAGGAGAAGGGCCCGCGCTTCGGCTCGTTCGCCGCGCTCTACGGCCTCGACGGCACGCAGGCCCTCATCGCCCGCGCGCTTGCCGGCGAGTTGGCGCCCGATCCCGGGCCGGCGGTCGACGCTGCGTGAGGCGCTACTGGCTCGCCCACACGATGCGCGCCATCCACGCCACCGCCTCGGCGGGCAGAGTGAGCGGCGGATGCGCGGGGTTGAACGAGGCGAGCTCCACCGTGCGCACCGTCTGACGCGCCAGCACCTTGGCCAGCACCTCGCCGTCGCGGGTCTTCACCACCACCCGGTCGCCGCGGCGCACCTGGGCGTTGGGCGACACCACGATCACGTCGCCGTCGCGGTAGACGGGCTCCATGCTGTCGCCGGTGATTTCGAGCGCATAGGCGTTGGCGTCGTCCACTTTCGGGAAGGCGATCTGCTCCCAGCCGCCGCCCGCCGGGAAGCCGGCGTCGTCGAAGAAGCCGCCCTTGCCGGCCTTGGCGAGCCCGATGAGCGGAATCGCCTCCGACGCCCGCTCGCCGCCGAGGACCAGCGCGGTGAAATCAGCAAGCGGCGTGCGGGTGGCGGCCAGCACGCGGGAAATGCTCTCTGTCGTCGGCCAGCGCATGTGGCCGTCGGCCGAGATCCGCTTGGACTTGTTGAAGGTCGTAGCGTCAAGCCCGGCCAGCTTCGCCAGCGCAGACGTGGAAATCCCCTGCCGGACGGCCAGCGAGTCGATTGCGTCCCAAACCTGCTTGTGCGTGAACATGCCCGGGTGATCCTGACCAGCGAATCAGAATTGTTTCTGTCAATGGGAATAAATACATGAACCGCTGCGGATGTGCAAATCCCCCGCCGCCGAAACCGGCGAAGCGGACGCTGGTGTTCAAGGTGTTGCGGCCTGCCGAATGGGCGGCCTTCGAGGCGGCCGGCACGTTCGCGGGCTCGCCCGACGACCGGCGCGACGGGTTCATCCACCTCTCCACCGCCGCACAGCTTGCCGGGACCATCGGCCGCCACTTCGCCGGCGAACCGGAGGTGGTCATCCTCGCCTTCGAGCCGTCCGGCCTCGGCGACCGGCTGAAGTGGGAGCCGTCGCGCGGCGGCGATCTGTTCCCGCATCATTACGGCCCGCTCGACGCCGCGGCGGTCCGCCAGCGCCGCACCGTCAGGCCGGCCGGGAGTGCCTGATGGCGCGTGGACCCTACAGCCTCGCCGGGCCGCTGTTGCGCCTCTTCGATCCCGAGACGGCGCACGATGCGGCTATCGCCGCCCTGAAGGCCGGACTGGTGTGGCCGCCGAAAGCAACGGCGCTGCCGCAGCTCAGGGTGGATGTGCTGGGCCTGCAGTTCGCCAACCCGCTCGGTCTCGCCGCCGGGTTCGACAAGAACGCCGCCGTGGTGGACCCGCTGCTGGCGCTGGGCTTCGGCTTCGTCGAGGTCGGCTCGATCACCCCGAAGCCGCAGGACGGCAACCCGAAGCCGCGGCTGTTCCGGCTGGAGGAAGACCGCGGCGTCATCAACCGCATGGGCTTCAACAATCTGGGCCATGCGTCGGCGCTGGCGAACCTGAAGCGCCGCCGCCGCGCCGGCATCGTCGGCGTCAACGTGGGAGCCAACAAGGACTCCGCCGACCGCGCCGCCGACTACGTGACCGGTTACGAGACCTTTGCGTCGGTCGCCGACTACATCGCCGTCAACGTCTCCTCGCCCAACACGCCGGGCCTGCGAAACCTCCAGGCGAAGGGCGAGCTCGCAAGCCTGCTGTCGCGGCTCGAGGAGGCGCGGCAGCGGCTGGCGGAGAAGGGCGGGCGCCGCAAGCCGCTGCTGCTCAAGATCGCCCCCGACCTTGCGCCGGAAGAACTCGCCGACGTGGCGGAAGTTTGCCTGGCGAGCCGCATCGACGGGGTGATCGTGTCCAACACCACGATCATGAGGCCCGCAACGCTCAGGTCCGCACATCGCAGCGAAACCGGCGGGCTTTCCGGCGAACCGCTGTTCGAGCTCTCCACCCGCACGCTTGCCGCCCTGCACCGGCTCGTCGGCCACAAGCTGCCGCTGCTCGGCGTCGGCGGCGTC
>DAIODI010000074.1:0-12331 GCA_036746875.1 Aestuariivirgaceae bacterium
AACTTTTCGTCGCCCCCGGCCCTCATCTCCCCCCCCCGGGACCCGCTCTAATCTTTCAATTAACAAAGATAACGTGTAGCTTTGATATTCTGAAACGAGGTTGGGTCATTCATGCCTTGTTCAAGGCGTGGCGTTAGATCGCTTGTGATTATCGCAAACCCCAACCCATTGTCCGGCTTCATGCGGCAATCGGGGAGCAACCCATGACGAGGTTTGTTCGCTTAATCGAGGACGAGTCGGGCGCGGTCATGATCGAGTACGGTCTGATCGCGGCCATCGTCGGCCTTGTCCTTGTCACCGCCCTGCCGGCGCTCTCATCGGTTATCGGCTCGATGTTCGCCAACATCGCTGACTTGCTGCCGGACTGATCAGCCGCAGTCGGGATCGGCGCGCCGTCGTGCTCTTCGCTCCGATCAGCGCCGCCGGACCCACCGTGTTTGCAGCATACGGATGAGCCTCAGCCGCCGATGGCGAAGTCCGGATCGATCCTGCGACCCATTTCGGTCAGGGGCCCCGCCATCAGCGCCTGCGCCTCGGCGTCGTGGGCGGCCACCGCCGCCAGCCAGAAGCTGACTAGCGCCGCCGAGATCGCTTCCGCTTCGTTGCGGTCGTTTTGCGCGCGCGCCTCGTGGTCGATGAGCCGGGTGATCAGATGCTTCTGGCGCTGCCGCTCCCCGGCCCGAAAGTCGTCCAGGCTTCCCGCAGCGCCCAGGAAATCGCGCCACGTGAGCACCAGCGAAGCCGCCACCGCGTCCTGCCGGTTCGGCGGCAGCCGGCGGTAGGCCGCCATCCGGTCGGTGAACGCGCCGGTCACCCGATCGTGCCATTGGCCGTCGCCCACCTCGAGCCAGCGGAACATGTGCGCCTCCTTCGCCTCAGTTGAGATTGCGCGGAATGGTCTCGTCGAAGTCGCGGGCGAACACCAGATCGTCGCCCTCCCACGCCTCGATGCGCGCCTTGAGATGGAAGTGGGTCGCCGAGGCCGTCATCTCCGACATGGTCTCGGTGCGCACCCGCCAGCCCGCCCAGGGGCCGTCGTCGCGTTCGAGTTCCTCGGTCCAGTGCGTGGTCATCCGCGCCGACAGGGGATCTCCGGGCAGGATCGCGTGAGTCTCGCGGCCGATGCCGCCGGCGATCAGGCCGTGCGAGCGGATCTTCGTCTTGCCGAAGTCGTCGGCGATGTCGATCGTCACCCGGCCGGTTGCGGGGTCAACCGTGGTTTCGCGCCGGTTCGATCCCTCCCGCAAGACCTCCTGGTCGAGCGGCGGCGCCGCCACGGCCTCGGGGAACTGCGGCTCGCGATCATGCGGGGACGGCCGCCGGATCGGGACGGCGAGCGTGCTTTCACCGGTGAACACGCTGAGCGTCACCGGCTCGGGCGCGGGCCACATCAGCGGCCAGTAGCAGGTGGAGAGCGACAGGCGCAGCGTATGCCCTTTCGGCAGCCGCCAGGCGATGTCGTCGAGCTTCAGCGTCACCGTGGTCTTCTCGCCGGGTTTCAGCGGCGAAGGGCGCTCGGCGCTGTCGCGCTGGCAGAGATTCTTGATCGTGTAGGCGATGCGCGAAACCGAGCCGTCGGGGCGCACGTCGTTAAGGCGGGCGGCGATGAACGCCACCGGCCGGTCGCTGGCGAAGGTGAGCCGCGCTTCCGCCGCACCGACGATCTCGATGTCCTCGCCGAGCTTGCCGGAGTCGAAGACGAGCGAGCCTTCGTCATCGCGCCGCTGGTCGCCCGGGAACTCCGGGCCGAGCCAGATCACGCAGAACTCGCCGCCGTCGCGCCCTGTGGTCTGCGGCGAGCAGATCGCCAGCGGCTCCACCGGCCCCTTCGCCTCGGTGAGCTTGCCGCGCGAAAGGTGCAGCGTGTGGCGCTCCACCGGCCCCGGCCAGAACGGATCCTGCCGCCAGCGCCCCGGCCAGCGGGCGGGGAGCGCCGGGGCGGGCGCAATCGAATCGAGCACATAGTAGCGCACGCCCGGATCGCGCATCACGCCCGTCGGCTCGCCCTTCAGCCAGAAGTCCCACCAGCGCAACGCCTCCTGCAGGAAGCCGATGCGCGGCTCCGGCACGGCGAAGTGCGGATACTTGTGCGCCCACGGCCCGATGATCGCCTTCACCGGCGCGCGCAGTCCGGCAAGCAGCCGCGGCACGGCGTTGGAGTAGGCGTCGTTCCAGCCGCCGACCGCCAGCACCGCCGCTTCGATGGCGGTGAAGTCCTCGCACACCGAGCCGTGCTTCCAGTAGGCGTCGCGGTGGGGATGCTTCAGCCATTCGGCGGCGAGGAACGGTTCGGCCTCAAGGCGCTGGAGCCACATCTCCTTCCAGCGCTCGCCGACGATGGCGGGATCGGGCGGACGCGAGGAGTAGGCGAGCATGGTGCCGCCCCAGCCCAGATTCTCGTTGATGACGCAGCCGCCCTTGTAGTGGATGTCGTCGGCGTAGCGGTCGTCTGTCGAGCACAGCGTGATGATCGCCTTGCGGCCGGGGGGCCGACGCGCCGCCACCTGCAGCCCGTTGAAGTCGCCCCACGAGATCCCCATCATGCCGACCGCGCCGTTCGACCACGGCTGCTTCACGATCCAGTCGATCACCGCGACGGCGTCGTCCTGCTCCTGCAGGGCGTATTCGTCGAGCATCACCCCGTCCGATTCGCCGGCGCCGCGCATGTCGACGCGCAGGCACACATAGCCGTGGCCGGCGAAGTAGGGATGGGTGAGCTGGTCACGCACCGTGGTGCCGTCGCGCTTGCGATACGGCAGATATTCGAGGATCGCCGGCGCAGGCTTCGTCGCGGCGCTTTCAGGCATCCAGATGCGGGCGGCGAGCTTCGCCCCGTCCGGCATCTCGATCCACGCGTTTTCGATCTCGCGCACGGGGTGCGGAAACTGGTCGATGGTCTTCATGGGAGAAGGCGGCTCCGGGCGCTCCTGCTTGGGCTTGTGGCGCGCTTAGTGCGGCAGGCGGCCCGAATAGGCAAGGGCCGCCACCGCCTCCACGATGGCCGCGAACGAGGCCGCCGCCGGCGCGCTCATGTGCCGGGCGCGCAGGAAGGCGTGGACGAGTTGCGGTTCGAGCCGCACCCGCGCCGGCACGCCCGCCGTCGCGAGCGCCGCGGCGAAGTCGAAACAGTCGTCGTGCAACGGATCCCACTCGCAGGCGACCAGAAAGGCGGGTGGAAGCGCGCGCCAGTCAGTTTCGGCGAGCGGCGTTGCAAACTTCCGCATGGAGGCGTCGGGCTCGACGCCGCCGAGCCAGGTTTCGGCGTACCAGGCGACATCGCGGGTGGAGAGCCCCGGCGCTTCGGCGCGCTCCACATAGGAGCCGCGCGACCGGTCGCCGCCAAGCCCCGGATAGACCAGCACGAGGCCGCGGGGCGCTGGCAGGCCGCGATCGCGCGCGTGAAGAGCGATGGCGGCCGCAAGGCCGCCGCCGGCGCTGTCGCCCGCCAGCGTCACCGGGCCATGCGCCGCAAGCGCCGCATAGACCGCGCGGCAATCGTCGAAGGCCGCCGGGAAACGGTGCTCCGGCGCCAGCCGGTAGTCCACCGCCGTCACGCGCACCCGGGCGCGAGCGGAAAGTTCGGCGCAGATGTCGTCATGGCTGTCGAGACCGCCGACGACGAAGCCGCCGCCGTGGAGGTAGAGCACCCGCGGGGCGTCCGCGACCGGCGGCGTGTAGTGGCGAACCGGCACGGCTGCACCCGGCGCGGCCACGGCGCTGTCGCAAACCGTCACGCCCTCCGGGCGCGGCTTGCGGAAATGGCGGCAGAGCGCGTCGTAGAAGGCGCGCTGTTCGGCCATCGTGAAGTCCACCGCGTTGTGCGGATAGAGCGCGGCCGTCTCGGCGAGGAACCGCAGGATGCCCGGGTCAGAAGGCCCGGCGGTCATCCCGGCGGCCGTCCGTCGTGGGCGAGCGCGCGCACGGCCTCGACGATCGCATCGAAGCCCGCCCGGCATGCGGCGCTATGATTGCGGGCGCGCATGTAGCTGTGGGCGAGCGCCGGCTCCTCGCGCAAGACGCTGGGCACGCCTGCGGCTCTCAGCCGGTCGTGGAACATCACGCCGTCGTCGCGCAGCGGATCGAAGCCCGCGACGGTGATGAAGGCCGGCGGCAGGCCGGCGAGCGAGGCCGCCGAGCGCGGCGCCGCATAGGGGTCCGACCAGGCGGACGATCCCTTCGGCCCAAGGAACGCGCCGAGGTAGAAGGCCATCTCGTCGCGCGTCAGGCATGGAGCCTCGGCGTTGCGGATGTACGAGGGGGTGTCGATGTCGGCGCCGAGCACGGGATAGATCAGCGCCATGCCGCGCAGCTGCGGCAGCCCCTTGTCGCGCAGCCACAAGGCCAGGCCGGCGCTCATCTGTCCGCCGGCCGAGTCGCCCACGGCGATGATCCGCGAAGGATCGACGCCGTGATCGGCGGCGCGGGCGCGCAGCGTGGAGAGCACGGCCAGCGAGTCGCGCAGCTGCGCCGGGTAGGGCTGTTCCGGCGCGAGGCGGTAATCCACGACTGCAACGGCGACGCCTGCCCCGGCCGCCATTTCGGCGCACATGTCGTCGTGGGTGTCGATGCCGCCCAGAACCCAGCCGCCGCCGTGGAAGTAAACGGCCCCCGGAACCACCTCTGCCGTCGCGGGGCGGTGCAGCCGCACCGCAATGTCGGCGTCGCCGCGGATCACGAGATCGGTCGAGACGAGGCCGTCCGGGGCCGCGGCCCTGAACTGCCGGCACAGCGCGTTCCACTCGCTGCGCTGTCTGGCGAGCGGCCAGGCGTGGCTTTCAGGCGGCGACAGCGCCATGAGCCGGTCGTGGAAGGCGAGCATGCCGGGATCGATTCCGGCGGGCGTCCTGGCGGGCACGGGTGACCTCGGGGCGAAAACGTCGCAGCGCTCGGGCGGCGAATGCACAATTGTAATATGGTGGCGTCATGAATGCACGATGGCTCATGCGGGACGATTCGCGCTGATGGTCTGGCCCTGGACCAGGGACGCGGACAAACCTGCCGCGCTCCCGGACGCCGGGGGTTCGGCGCCGCGCGCCATGGAAGACGGCGCGGCGGCGGTTCTTCAGGCCATTTCCGCCACCCTGCCCGATCCGCTGCTGGTGCTCGACGCGCAAGGTCAGGTGCTGCTCGCCAACCCTCACGCCACGGAGGCCCTCGACCAGGACCCGGCGGGCAAGCATATCTCGGCGTCCGTACGCTCCCCGGCGATCCTCGATGCGGTGTCGAACATTCTGGCGGGCGGCGAGGCCCGCCGCGTCGACTTCGAGCGCCGGGTGCCGGTGGTGCGCCGCTTCGAGACGTTCATCGCCCCCGTCGCCGCCCCGCGCGACGCTGGCGACGTGCGCGGCGCTCCCGCGGTTCTGATCGTCATGCGCGACCTGACGCGCGAACAGCAGCTTGAGCGCATGCGCGCCGATTTCGTCGCCCACGCCAGCCACGAACTGCGCACTCCCCTCGCCGCCGTTCTCGGGTTCATCGAGACGCTGCAGGGGCCCGCGAAGGAAGACGCAGCCGCCCGGGGACGATTCCTCGGCATGATGCAGGCGCAGGCCGAGCGCATGCGCCGCCTGATCGACGATCTCCTGTCGCTGTCGCGCATCGAGATGTCCGTCCACGAACGGCCGGTGTCGGTCATCGATCTCGCCGCGGTGACGCGCCTTGCCGTTGATCCGCTCACGTCGCTGGCGCGCGAGAACGGCGTCTCGATCGAGCTTGACCTTGCGGCCCCGCTCGCCGTTCGCGGCGACGCCGAGGCGCTGACACAGGTCGTGCAGAACCTCGTCGAGAACGCCATCAAGTACGCCGCGACGGGCAAGCGCGTCGTGGTCCGGCTCGCCGCCGCCGATGGCGTGGCCGAACTGTCGGTGCAGGATTTCGGCCCCGGCATCGCGGCGGAGCATCTGCCGCGGCTGACCGAGCGGTTCTACCGCGTCAACGCCCAGGAGAGCCGCTCGCGCGGCGGCACCGGCCTCGGCCTCGCCATCGTCAAGCACATTCTCAACCGGCACCGCGGCCGGCTGTCCATCCAGTCCGCCCGGGGCCACGGGTCAACCTTCACGGCACGCTTGCCTGTCGCTGCCGATGCAGCGACAAACATCTGACAAGTAACCATTTTTACTGTCACAAAACGGTGATGGGGGTGTCGCAAAAGAATCGCGGCCGATGCTTATCACTCTCGTCCATCCGGCGATCAGCGCCGGTCGTTCCGGTCCGAAGAATCACCCGGCCGACAATCAATGGGAGACGTCTCGATGAAACTCAAGTCGCTTGCCCTTGCCGCTTCCGGCGCCGCCTTGCTCGCCGTAGCATTCGCGGCTCCGGCTGTCGCGCGCGATCAGATCCGCATCGTCGGATCGTCTACGGTTTATCCGTTCACCACCGCGGTCGCCGAGCAGTTCGGCAAGACCTCGGGCATGAAGACCCCGGTCGTTGAATCGACGGGCACCGGCGGCGGCATGAAGCTGTTCTGCGCCGGCGTGGGCGCCGAGCATCCCGATTTCACCAACGCCTCGCGCGCCATCAAGAAGGGCGAGTTCGAGGACTGCCAGAAGAACGGCGTCACCGAGATCGTCGAGATCAAGGTGGGCTTCGACGGCCTCGCCATGGCCGACTCGGTCAAGGGCGCCAATATGAAGCTGACCAAGCAGCAGATCTTCCTGGCGCTCGCCAAGCAGGTGCCGGACAAGGACGGCAAGCTCATTGCGAACCCCTACACGATGTGGAGCGAGATCGATCCGTCGCTGCCCGCGCAGAAGATCGAAGTGTACGGCCCGCCGCCGACCTCCGGCACCCGCGACAGCTTCGCCGAACTGGTGATGGAGAAGGGGGCCGAGACCTTCGACAGCCTCAAGGCGCTGAAAAAGTCCGATCCGAAGGCGTTCGAGGCGGTCTGGAAGGCGATGCGCGAAGACGGTCCGTTCGTCGAGGCCGGCGAGAACGACAACCTGATCGTCCAGAAGCTGGTCGGCAACCCGAACGCCGTCGGCATCTTCGGTTTCGCCAACGTCGCCGAGAATCCCGAGATCCGCGCCCTCGCCATCGACGGCGTGGCGCCGACCATCGAGACCATCGCGTCGGGCGAGTACAAGGTGGCCCGCCCGCTGTTCGTCTACGCCAAGAAGCAGCATGTCGGGGTCATTCCGGGCATGGCCGAGTTCGTCGCCGAGTATACGTCCGACAAGGCGACCGGCGAGGACGGTTACCTCGTCGAGAAGGGCCTCATCGCCCTTCCGGGCGACGAGGGCGCGAAGGTGCGCGAAGCGGCCCGCGCCATGGTCGTGATGACCGCCGACCAGGTGAAGTGACACGAATCGCGACAGCTGTCCGGTTCCTTGAGGGACCGGACGGCGGCTGCGGCCAGCGCAATCCGGCCGCACCGTGCAGGAGACCTCGCCGCAAGGCGCGGCGGAGCGGCGTCCGAGGGGAGACCGGGCCTTGACCTTGATGTTCCTTGTGGCGCTGGGGCTGCTCGTGGTGACCGCCTATGCGGTCGCGCGTCAGCGCGCGGTCGCCATGCGCAGCGGGTCGGCCGCGGTCCACTCCCTGCCCGGCTATCACGGGCTGCTGATCGCCACCGCCACGCTTCTTTCCGGCCTTTTCGTCTTCATCCTGCTCGCCGCGCCGCTGCCGGCGGTGGCGGCGTGGGCCGGGCTCGCGGCCGCGGCCGGAGCGGCCTACGCCCTTTTCACCCGGATCGCGCCAGACTTTCGCGCCCGCAACCTCTTTGAGCGGATCACCCTCGGCGTCCTCGTGGCCTGTTCGGGGATCGCCATCCTGACGACGATCGGCATCGTCTTCTCCGTGCTCTTCGAGACGGGGCGGTTCTTCAGCGAGGTCTCGCCGCTCCGGTTCTTCACCGGGCTGCAATGGGCGCCGACCGGCTCCCCGCCCGTGTTCGGGTTTGTTCCGCTGCTCACCGGCACCCTGCTGATCACGGTCATCGCCATGTGCGTGGCCGGCCCCCTCGGTCTGCTCGCCGCGATCTACATGGCGGAGTACGCCTCGCCGGCGGTCCGCGCGATCTTCAAGCCGGTTCTGGAGATGCTCACCGGCATCCCCACCGTCGTTCTCGGCTTCTTCGCGGCGCTTACGGTCGCGCCCTTCTTCCGGGACTCAGGCGCCGCCCTGGGCTTCACGATTTCGGCCGAATCCGCGCTGGCCGCCGGCGTGGTGATCGGCATGCTGCTGATCCCGGTCATCTCCTCGCTCTCCGACGATGTGATCAACGCCGTGCCCCAGTCCTTGCGCGACGGCTCCTATGCGATTGGCGCGACGAAGTCCGAAACCATCAAGCGCGTGATCCTCCCGGCCGCATTGCCCGGCATCGTCTCGGCGTTCATTCTGGCGGTGTCGCGGGCCATGGGCGAGACCATGATCGTCGTCATGGCGGCCGGGCTCGCCGCGCATCTCACCGCCAATCCGTTCAGCTCCGTCACCACGATGACAGTGCAGATCGCCATGCTTCTGGTGGGCGATCACGAGTTCGATTCAGCCAAGACGCTGGCGGCGTTCGCGCTCGGCTTCGTGCTGTTCTTCTTCACGCTGACGCTGAACTACATCGCGCTCCGGCTCGTGCAGAGATACAAGGAACAGTATGACTGACCAGGCGATCGCACAGCGGGTTGCGCGGATCGATTCCGGTCTGATCGCGCGCCGCTACGCCGCCGAGCGGCGCTTCCGGCTCTACGGGCTGGCGGCGCTGCTGCTGACGACGGCGTTCCTTGGCGTCCTGCTCGTCGACATCGTCTCGCGCTCCATGCCGGCCTGGACGCAGTTTTACGCGGTCCTGCAGGTGACAGTCGATCCCGCCAAGGTCGAGCCCTCCAACCCCGCGGCAGGCGATTACGAGGGCCTCGTCAAGACCGCCTGGCGGGACCAGTTTCCCTCCGTGACGTCGCGGACGGACCGCCGGCAGCTCGGCAGCCTGATTTCAAACGGTGGCGGCGACGACCTGCGCCGGATGGTGATGGCCGATCCGGCGCTGATCGGGCGGACCGTGACCGTTCCGGTGATGCTCTCTGACGACGCCGACCTGTTCCTGAAACGTTTGGCAACGACGGTGACGCAGGTGGACGGGCAGGGTCCGCTTGGTATCCGGACCGAAGGCGATAGCGTGTTCCTTTCGGGTCAGGGGCTCACGCCGGGGACGCTTGTTCTGGCGGACGGCGGCGCCTTCAGGATCGCGCCGGAAGGCGACACGGCCGCGGCGGAGGTGTTTGTGGCTCCCGGCGGCGCGGCCGAGGTCGCCCAGGGGCAATGGCGGATCGTCAACTTCGGCGTGCCCGAAACGGACCGCAAGATCTCCGACCGTCAGGCCGTGTGGCTTGAGATGTTTCGCGCCAGGGGCGGCCTCGAACAACAGCTGGCGTGGAACTTCTTTCTCAACGGCGATTCGCGCGAGGCCGAGCTTGCGGGCATCCTCGGTTCGATCATCGGTTCGCTGATGGTGGTGTTCGTCACCATCGCCCTGTCGCTGCCGGTCGGGGTGGCGGCCGCCATCTATCTCGAGGAGTTCGCGCCGAGGAACCGGCTGACCGAGATCATCGAGGTCAACATCAACAATCTCGCGGCGGTGCCCTCGATCATCTTCGGGCTGCTCGGCCTTGCGGTGTTCCTCGGCTTCTTCGGCATGCCCAGGTCCGTGCCGCTCGTCGGCGGCGTCGTGATCGCGCTGATGAGCCTGCCGACCATCATCATCGCATCGCGCGCCGCGATCCGGGCGGTTCCGCCGTCGATCCGCGAGGCGGCGCTGGGCGTCGGCGCCTCGCACCAGCAGGCGGTGTTCCACCACGTCCTGCCGCTCGCCATGCCCGGCGTCATGACGGGAACCATCCTCGCGGTGGCCAGCGCCATCGGCGAAACGGCGCCGCTGCTGCTCATCGGCATGGTGGCGTTCATCGTCGATATCCCGACGGGCTTCATGGACACGGCCACGGTGCTGCCGGTGCAGATCTATCTTTGGTCCGATCTGCCGGAACGGGCGTTCGAGGCGCGCGCCGCCGCCGCCATCGTGGTGCTGCTTGTGATCATGCTGGCGCTGAACGGACTTGCGATCTATCTCCGCAAAAGATTCGAGCGCCGCTGGTAGGGGCGAGGTCACGCATCATGCAAACGGAAGTTCAGCCGACTGTCATCACCCCGCCCCATCCCCTTATCATGGCGGAGCGGCCGATACGGATCGACGCCCGGAACGTCGATATCCATTACGGCGAAAAACACGCTATCAAGAACCTGTCGATCGCCATTCCCGATCGCGCCGTGTCCGCGTTCATCGGGCCGTCGGGGTGCGGCAAGTCGACCTTCCTCCGGGCGATCAACCGGATGAACGACACGATTCCCTCGTGCCGGTTCACCGGGGAGGTGCTGCTCGACGGCGAGAGCATCTACGCCTCGGGTCTCGACGTCGTGCAGCTGCGCGCCCGCGTCGGCATGGTGTTCCAGAAGCCCAATCCGTTCCCCAAGTCGATCTTCGAGAACGTCGCCTACGGGCCGCGCATCCACGGCGTCGCCGGCTCGAGGGCCGAGCTGGATTCGATCGTGGAGAAGAGCCTGCGCCGCGCCGCCCTCTGGGAGGAGGTGAAGGACCGCCTCGACCAGCCGGGCACCGGTCTTTCCGGCGGCCAGCAGCAGCGCCTGTGCATCGCCCGCGCCATCGCCGTGAACCCGGAAGTGATCCTGATGGACGAGCCGTGCTCGGCGCTCGATCCGATCGCCACCGCCAGGATCGAGGAGCTGATCGACGAGCTGCGCCAGAACTACTGCATCATCATCGTCACCCATTCGATGCAACAGGCCGCCCGCGTCTCGCAGCTCACCGCCTTCTTCCATCTCGGCAACCTGGTCGAGGTGGGCGACACCGACGCGATCTTCACCAACCCGCAGGAGAAGCGGACGCAGGACTATATCACCGGCCGCTTCGGCTGAGGGAGTGAACGGCATGACGGAACACACCGTGAAGGCGTACGACGAAGAGCTTCAGCGGCTGAAGACCGCCATCGCGCAAATGGGCGGCATCGCCGAGGAGCAGCTCGCCAGCGCCATGGACGCGCTGAGCCGCCGCGACACCGCGCTCGCCGACCGCGTCATCGCCGCCGACGTCCGCATCGACGAGCTGGAGGACGCGATCGAGGACCGGGCCGTGGTGGTGATCGCCAAGCGCCAGCCGATGGCCAATGATCTGCGCGAAATCCTGGTGGCGATCCGCGTCGCCTCCGACCTCGAGCGCATCGGCGACCTCGCCAAGAACCTCGCCAAGCGCACGCTGGCGATCCCCGAGACCCAGCCGCGCAACATGATCTCCGGTCTCGCCCGGATGAGCGTGCTCGCCCAGGAGCAGCTGCAGCGCGTGCTCGACGCCTACGCCCGCTCCGACGCCAACCTCGCGCTGGAGGTCTGGCGCGCGGACGAGGAGATCGACGCGCTCTACAATTCGGTGTTCCGCGAGCTCCTCACCTACATGATGGAGGATCCGCGCACCATCGGCGCCTGCACGCATCTTCTGTTCGGCGCCAAGAACCTCGAGCGCATCGGCGATCACACCACCAACATCGCCGAGAACATCTACTTCCAGATTCACGGGCGGCAGATCCCCGAGGAACGCCAGAAGAAGGATACGACGTCCATCACGGCGATCAACGGGCCCTGAGGAAACGAAGCCGGGAGGCGTGATGGCTGCTTCGATCCTGATCGTCGAGGATGAGGAACCGCTCCAGGTTCTGCTCTCCTACAACCTCGAGGCCGAGGGCTATTCGGTTCGCGCCACGGCGCACGGCGAGGAGGCGGGCCGGCTTGTCACCGAGGAACGGCCCGACCTCGTCATCCTCGACTGGATGCTGCCCGGCATCTCCGGCATCGAGGTGTGCCGGATGCTGCGCTCCAAACCCGACACCCGCGATATCCCCATCGTGATGCTGACCGCGCGCGGCGAGGAGGCCGAGCGGGTGCGCGGCCTCTCCACCGGCGCGGACGATTACGTGGTCAAGCCGTTCTCGGTGCCCGAGCTGATGGCGCGGGTTCGCTCGATCCTGCGCCGGTCGGCCCCGGAGGCGGTCGCCGACACGCTGAAGGCCGGCGATATCCTGCTCGACCGGCGCAACCGCCGGGTGACGCGCGGCTCGCGCGACATCGACCTGTCACCCACCGAGTTCCGGTTGCTGGAGCACCTGATGCAGGCCCCGGGGCGTGTCTACAGCCGCGGCCAGTTGCTCGATGCGGTCTGGGGGCGGGACGTCTACATCGACGAGCGCACCGTGGACGTGCACGTGGGACGGTTGCGCAAGGCGATCCTGCGCGGCCGCGAGCAGGACCCCATCCGCACCGTGCGCGGCATGGG
>DAIODI010000075.1:0-12331 GCA_036746875.1 Aestuariivirgaceae bacterium
TACTGATTGGTGACGTTGTGCGCCTTGTTTCCGGGGGACCCAGCATGGTCGTACTGGATGTCAGAGACTTATTCTTAGTCTGTGTGTGGTTCTCAAGAGCCGATCATCTTTGCCATACTTTCCCTCTCGTTGCGCTTCAGAAAACAATTCCTGAGCAACTTCCACTCTTCTTCATTTATGGCGATAGGAACCAGCTTGATGACACGCATTGACGACCGCTTCGCGGCGCTCCGCAAGGACGGCCGGGCCGGTCTCGTGACGTTCGTCATGGCGGGCGACCCCGACCTTGAAACCTCCGCCGCCATTCTCGATGGACTGCCGGCGGCCGGCGCCGACATCATCGAGATCGGCATGCCGTTCACCGACCCGATGGCGGACGGCCCGTCGATCCAGGCGGCGGGGCTTCGGGCGCTGAAGGGTGGCCAGACCCTGAGGAAGACGCTGGCGATGGTTCGCGCCTTCCGCCAGAATCACCCCTCCGTGCCGCTGGTGCTGATGGGCTACTTCAACCCCATCTACGTTTACGGCTGCGAGGCGTTCCTCGCCGACGCCAGGGCGGCCGGCGTGGACGGGCTGATCGTCGTCGATCTGCCGCCGGAGGAGGACGCCGAACTGTGCGTTCCGGCCATGGCGGCCGGCCTCAACTTCATCCGGCTGGCGACGCCCACGACCGACGATCGCCGCCTGCCCACGGTTTTGCGGAACACCTCGGGATTCCTCTATTATGTCTCCGTGCTCGGCATCACCGGCACCAAGACGCCCGACATCGGCAAGGTGCTCGCCGCCGTCGCCCGCATCCGCAAGGCGACGCCCATGCCGATCGCCGTCGGCTTCGGGGTGAAGACGGCGGAGCAGGCGCGCCAGCTCGCCGCCGGCGCCGACGCCGTGGTGGTCGGCTCCGCGCTGGTCAACGCCGTGCGCGACAGCCTCGATGGCGCCGGGCGGGCGACGCCGCGCACCGTCGGCGCGGTCCTCGACGTCGTGCGCGACCTCGCCGGCGGGGTGCGCGCGCGGACCGGGGCGAACGCCGCCTGAACGGCGGCGGCAGGATCGACCGATGAACTGGATCAAGAATTTCGTCCGCCCGAAAATCCGCTCGATCCTCGGCGTCAAGCGCGACGTGCCGGAGAACATGTGGGTGAAATGCCCCGAGACCGGCGAGATGGTGTTCTACCGCGATCTCGAGGCGAACCACTTCGTCATTCCGGGCTCCGGCTACCACATGCGGATGCCGCCGGACGTGCGTTTGGCGGCGATGTTCGACGACGGCGAATTCGAACCCGTCGCAGCGGCGCCGGTTCCCGTCGATCCGCTCAGGTTTCGTGACGAGCGCCGCTACATCGACCGCCTGAAGGAGGCGCGCGCCAAGGCCGGACGCGACGATTGCGTGATGGCGGGCGCGGGCGCCCTCGACGGGTCGCCGGCGGTGATCGCGGTGCAGGACTTCGCCTTCATGGGCGGCTCGCTGGGCATGGCGGCGGGCGAGTCGATCGTCGCGGCGATGCGCGCGGCGGTCGAGCGCAAGGCCAGTTTCGTCCTGTTCGTGTCATCGGGCGGCGCGCGGATGCAGGAAGGCATCCTGTCGCTGATGCAGATGCCGCGCACCACCACGGCCGTCCAGGAGTTGCGGCTGGCGCGGCTGCCCTACATCGTCGTCCTCACCAACCCGACGACCGGCGGCGTCACCGCGTCCTACGCCATGCTGGGCGACATTCACCTCGCCGAACCCGGCGCCCTGATCGGTTTCGCCGGGCCGCGGGTGATCGAACAGACGATCCGCGAGAAACTGCCGGAAGGATTCCAGCGCGCCGAGTACCTCGAACGCCACGGCATGGTCGATCTGGTGGTGCCGCGGCCGCAGATGCGCGAGACCGTGGCGCGGCTGGTGTCGCTTCTGACGCGCGCGCCGGACCGGCCGGCGCTGTCGGTGATCGCAGACGGCGCAACCGGCGCAGCGGCGCCGGCCGTCTGAGCGGCGGCGCAGAAGCAGGGGCCTCGCCCATGGCGATGAGCGACGCGATCCTGAAGCGGCTGCTGGAGCTGCATCCGAAGATCATCGATCTGAAGCTCGACCGGATGTGGCGGCTGCTCGATCGGCTGGGCAACCCCCAGGACAGGCTCCCGCCGGTCATCCACGTGGCCGGAACCAACGGCAAGGGATCGGTCGTCGCCTATCTTCGCGGGATGATCGAGGCGGCGGGGCTTTCCGCCCACGTCTACACCTCGCCGCACCTGGTGCGCTTTCACGAGCGGATTCGGCTGGCCGGGAAGGGGCGCGGCGCGTTGATCCCCGAGGGCGACCTTTCGGCGCTGCTGGAGGAGTGCGAGGCGGCCAACGGCGGCGAACCAATCACCTTCTTCGAGATCACCACGGCGTGCGCTTTTCTCGCCTACAGCCGCGTTCCGGCTGACTATCTCGTGCTGGAGGTTGGGCTTGGGGGGCGGCTCGACGCGACCAATGTCGTCGCGGCGCCGGCCGTTACGGTGATCACCATGGTCGACTACGATCACCAGCAGTACCTCGGCTCGACGCTGACGGCGATCGCGTCGGAAAAGGCCGGCATCCTGAAGCGGGCCGTGCCCGCGGTCGTCGCGCCGCAGTCCCGCGAGGCGCTCGACGCCATCGAGAGCGCCGCGCTGCGCACCGGGTCGCCGCTGGCGGTCGCAGGCCGGGACTGGCAGGCGTTCGAACAGCACGGCCGCCTGGTGTACGAGGACGAGGATGTGCTGCTCGATCTGCCGCTGCCGGTTCTCCCCGGCCGCTTCCAGATCGACAACGCGGGCGCCGCTATCGCCGCCGTGCGCCTCCTGAAGGATCGCCGCATCGACGAGGCGACCATCGCCCGTGGCCTCAGAGAGGCGGAATGGCCGGCCCGTCTGCAGCGCCTGGAGCCGGGCAGGCTCACAGCGCTGGTGCCGGAGGGCACCGAGCTCTGGCTCGACGGCGGACACAACCCGTCGGCGGGGCGGGCCGTCGCCCAGAGCCTCGCCGACCTCGACGAGAAATCGCCCCGGCCGCTGGCGCTGATCGCCGGCATGCTGCGCACCAAGGAGGCGCAAGGATTTTTTCGGCCGTTTCAGGGTCTGGCCAGGCAAGTGCTGACGGTCCGCATTCCCGGCGAAGAGAACGCGTTCGACGCGAGCGAACTTGCGGCGATGGCGCGCGAGGAACGGTTGCCCGCCGAAACCAGTCCCTCGATCGAGGCCGCCGTTGCGTCGGCCGGCGCGGGGCCGGGAGGCCCGAAGCGCATCCTGATCTGTGGTTCGCTCTACCTCGCCGGGCGCGTGCTCGCCCTGCACCGGGGCGAGCCCGGTCCGGCGGTCAGCGGCGCCAGCCGCCCCTGAGCCTGGCGCGAGAGGCGCTTCAGATCGACCGGTGGATCCAGTCGGCGATCCGGCTCTTGGGCGCGGCGCCGCCGAACGTGGCCTCCACCTTGCCGCCCTTGAACATCATCAGCGTCGGGATCGAGCGGATGCCGTATTGCCCGGCGAGCGACTGATTCTCGTCGACGTTGATCTTGACCACCTTCACCCTGCCGGCCATTTCGCCCGCAAGCTCCTCGAGCGCAGGCGCGATCTGGCGGCAGGGGCCGCACCATTCGGCCCAGAAATCCACCACCACGGGGGTCTCGGACTTCAGGACTTCGCTGTCGAAGGAGGATTCGGAAACCTTGACCGTCGCCATGGGACGCCTCGCTCTTTTCGGATGGCCGGAACGTATGGTTCGGCCGGGCCGGGGTCAAGCCTCGGCGGGGAGCGCCGCCGCGAAGGCGCTCTCCATATCCGCCTCGGCCAGCTCGTCGAGCCTCGGCGCGGCCGTCCAGACGATCGCGGCCCTGATCGACTTGCCCGGATAAATCTCCCTCAGCAGTCTGCGGTAGAGCGCCAGCTGCGCGACGTAGGGCTGCGGCGCCGCGCCCGGCGGCGAAGGGGTGGCGTCGCTCTTGAAGTCGGCGATCCAGATCGTATCGCCGTCGATCGCAAGCCGGTCGGCGCGTCCGCTGACGAGACAGTCCCGGCCCGAAAGCGCAAGACGTCCCGTCAGCGCCGCCTCGCCGAGGCTGTCTCGCCCGAACAGGACCGACAGGCGCGGATCATCGAGCACGGCGAGGCACTCCGAGAGCACGCTGCGGGCTTCGTCCTGCGGCACGCTCTCGCCCTGAAGCCAGCGCCTGCCGGCATCGGCCCGCTCGTGCGCCGGGCGTCCCGCGAGCGCGTCGAGCAGGCGATGGACGACCGCACCGCGCTTGCGGCCACGTTCGCCGCCGCCGGCCCCCGCCCGGCCGGGATCCGCCTTGCCGAAGCCGGAAGGACTGAGATGGTGGCGCAATTCGCGGCGGGCGGAGGCCGTGATCCACGCCGGCGGCGGCGGGGCCGGCGGCGGCTCTCCCGGCGGCGACTCTCCCGGTGGCGGGCGCTCGACGCCGCCGTCCGCGCCCTCAACCCAGCGCCGTGCGATCACCCGGCCGTCCTCATCCACAACCGGCGCAAGCACGTCATCGAGCGCCCGGGAAACGGTGGCGTGCCATGACTCGGGCTTCGGCGCGGCGTGCGCCGTCACCACCAGACGGTGGCGCGCCCGGGTCAGGGCGACATACAGCAGGCGTTGATACTCGGCCATGGCGGATGCGTGCGCCTGCGTCTTCAATCGCTCGAGCGCGGCGCAGTCGAACCGCTTCGCCACACGCCAGACCGGCGTATCTTGATCCCACAGGACGCCGCCGGTCTTCTCGGGCGGCGTGGCGGTGTCGGCGAGGATCACCACATCCGCCTCAAGACCCTTCGCGCCATGCACGGTCATCACCCGCACCTCGCCGGCGCTCTCCATGTCGCGCCTGATGACCGGATCGGCCGTGGCGATCCAGCCCATGAAGCGGGAGAGCGACAGGGCCTCGGCGGTCTCCTGCTGCAGGGCCAGCGTCAGCAGCTCGTCGATGGGCTCGCAGGCGTCGGGGCCGAGACGGGCGATCATGCGCCGCCGCCCGTCCCCCACCAGAAGCCCGGCGAAGAAGGTGTAGGGTCCGGACGCGGCGGCGGCCGCCGCGAGGGCCTCGATGCGCCGCGCCGCCGCCGCGTATCGGGCATGGGTCGATTGGCGCAGCCGGTCCCACAAGGTTCTGGCGCCGCGCCCCAGGCACAGCGCCATCAGGTCCTCGTCGTCGAAATCGAACAGCGGGCCTTTCAGCGCCTCGGCGAGGCTCAGTTCGTCCTGGGGCAGCAACGCCGCGCGCGCCGCCGCCAGCAGGTCCTGGACGGCGATGTGGTCGAGAAGCCTGAGGCGATCCGCGCCGGCCACGGGTATGCCCTGGGCGCGCAGCGCCCGCACGATCTCGTCCATCAGCGGCCGGCGGCGGCGCACCAGCACGAGAATGCCGCCGTACCGGATGGGCGGCCCGCCCGGCGCGACGCGCTCGCCCGTGTCGATCCAGCGCCTGATGGTTCCGGCGATCCGCAAGGCCTCCTCGCGTTCGGGCGACTGCAGGCCGCCGCCCGGCGGCGGCGGCCACCACGGATCGCGAACCGCCCCGGGTTGACCGGCCGGCGGGCTCCAGAGTTCGACGAGCCCCGGCATCGCCGCATGAACCGCCTCGTGCGGGCGCAGGTGCGAGCCGCTGGCGACCTGCCCGGCCATCCCCGGCAGGGCCAGAACGCGGTCCACGGCCTTGAGGATCAATGGCGAGGACCGCCACGAGACGAGCAGCGGCACGGCTGCGAAGGCGCCGCCCGCGCCGCTGACGCGCGCGGCAAACAGCTCGCGGTGTTCGGCGAAACGATGCGGGTCCGCGCCCTGGAACGAGAAGATAGACTGTTTGGGATCGCCGACGGCGAAGACGCTCCGCGGCGTTCCCGCGCGCGCGCCTTCGCCGGCGAAGAATTCCTCGCACAACCGCTCGACGATGCTCCACTGGGCGGGGCTCGTATCCTGCGCCTCGTCGATCAATATGTGGTCGATCCCGCCGTCGAGCTTGTAGAGCACGAACGCCGCGCGGCCGCTGTCGAGCAGGTTCCGGGTCAGGCCGATGAGATCGGCGAAGTCGACGGCGCCGCGGCGGGTCTTCGCCGTCCGGTATGCGGCGGAAACGGCGACGGCGATGGCGAGAAGAGCCTCCGTCAGCTCGCAGAGCTCGACAGCTCTGGCGCGATCCTCGACGATGGCGAGCCGGGACAACTCGGCCGTCAGAAAGGCGCGCTCCGCCGGATCGAGCCCGCTCTTGCGGGTGACGAACGTCTCGGGATTGCGCGGCGAGCCCTTGCTGTCGAAACAGAGCCTGTTCAGGGCCGCACGCCGGGCCTCGGCGCTCGTCGCGGCAAGCGCCGCATCGATGGCGGCGGCCCGCTTCAGATCGGTCTTCGCCGGGGCTCGCCGCAGCACGTCGGCGGCCGCGCGGTAGCGGGCCTCGTCGATCGTCCAGTCCGGGTCGTTTGCGCCTTCGCAGCCCAGCGCCCGTCGCAGTTGGCGCCGCACCGCGCCTGCGCCTGCCTCCGTCATCCGGCGAACCTGCTCCTCCTTCGCCAGCACCGCCGCCGCAAGGTCGCGCAGGCGGTCGTCGTCGAGGTGCGGGACGACGCGGTCGAACGCCTTGCCAAGCCGCGGTTCGCCGCCCGCGACGGCGCGGTCGATGACGGCGTCGAGGCACGCCTGGAGAAGCGCATCGGCGTCGGCCTCCTCAAGCACACGGAAGCCGGGGGGGATGCCGGCCTCGACCGGAAAGCGCTGCAGGATGCTTTCGCAGAAGCTGTGAATCGTCTGGACCTTGAGTCCGCCGGGCGTCTCGATGGCGCGCGCGAACAGCCTGCGGGCGCGCACCAGGCCGTCTGCGTCAAGGACCACGCCGCAGTCGGCGCGGACGCAATCGGCGAGCGTTGCGTCGTCAAGCGGCGTCCACCCCGCCAGCGTGTCGAAGATGCGGCTCGCCATCTCGGCGGCGGCGGCGCGGGTGAAGGTGAGGCACACCAGGCGTTGCAACGGAGCGCCGGCGAGCAGCAGGCGGATGACCCGCGTCACCAGCACCCGCGTCTTGCCCGATCCGGCGTTGGCTTCGACGAACACGCTCGCCTCGGGATGCGCCGCCCTGAGCTGCGCCGCCGTCGATTGCGCGCGCGCTTCAGTCATCGCGCAGCGCCCCCACCGGCGGGGAGCGCCCCGCCGACCACTCCTTCCAGCGCGACAGGAGCTCGTAATCGCCCGCGAACGTGTTCGGCGACGGGATCACCGCCGGATAGGGCTGCGCCGGATTCGCGTACGCCGCAAACAAACGCCCCAGGCCGTCCAGCGCGCGCTCCAGGCTTTCGGCCACGTTTCGGACATCCTTGGTGTCGCCGGCCTCGTCGCGTCCGGTGAGCTTCACATACTGCAGCGATTCGACATCCACCTTGCCGAGGCCGGCGAAACCGCCCGCCGCAGCGATGAGCGCCTCGATCAGGAGCTGAGGGTGAAACTTCGCCGTGGTTTCGTCGGCGGACGGCAACGTGCCGGTCTTGTAGTCGAAGATCCGGACCGCGCCGGGCAGCACGTCGATCCGGTCGGCGCGGGCGGTGAGCCGCACGGCGCCGGTGAGGCCGCCGTTCACGATCATACCGCCCTCGACCTCGGTCAGGGTGTCCAGCGCGCCGGCGCTGGCCTCGCCGTCGAACTCGACGAGAAACGGGCCGATGCGCGCAAGCCGCGCCGCCATCACCGCGCGCGCCGCCGGGCCGCCGGTGAGCGACGCCAACTCCTCCTCGACCGCCCGCCGGTACAACGCCAGCCGGTCGGCCGAGGGGTGGCGCTTGCGCGCGATCACGTAGCGATGCGCGACGGCGTGGACGACGGCGCCGCGATCGGCCGCTGTCGGGTCGGCGGCCAGATCGTCGAGCCGGCGCAAGCGCAGGACGCGCCTCGCGTAAAATCCGTAAGGATCGCGAATGAGATCGTGGACGGCGCTGACCGACACCACGGCCGGACGGGCGGCGGCCGGCGGCGCGGGGCTCGGGGCGGCCGCCGGTCGCGCTCCATCCGGGGCGTCGAGCGCGCGCACCAGCGCATGCAGCCGCGCATCCTGAAGGCGATGGCGCTGACCCTGCGGCGGCGCGCCGCCGGTGAGCATTTCCAGCCGTTCGATGAAGCGGGAGGGCAAGGCGGGCTGCCCGGCGATCTTCGACGACCACGTGAGCCAGACCTTCGGCGCGGCTGCACCTTGCACAAAGTCGTGGGCGCCCAGGCCGATGCGCCGCTCCGGGAGCTGCAGTCCGAGCTTCTGCTTCTCGAGGCGGCTCAGCCAGGGATCGGGCGATGAAAGCGAGGGCCAGACGCCCTCGTTCAGCCCGGCGAGCACGGTCACGTCGCTGCGCACCAGGCGGGCCTCCAGAAGGCCGAGGATCTTGAGGCGGGGATGCGTGCGCCGCTGGTCGCGAACGGTTTCGCCCCGGGCGAGGTCGTCGAAGAACGCCGCATAGTCGTCGCCGGAGAGCGGCGGGCAGTGCGCCGCATGGCCGGAGAGTTCGCCAAGTAGCGCCTCCAGGCGCTCCCCGTCGCGGCCGCCTGCGCCGGCGCCGCCGGTGACCGCCAGCAGAGCCTCGCGATGCGCCGCAACGAAGCGCGCCAGCGGCCGGGCGGGCGGCGTGTGCAGGGCGCGATGCAGCGGATCAAGCGTACGCTCGATCAGCGATCCGAGCGCCGCGAGGTCGTCCCAGTCGCGCTCCTGCATCGCCCGCACGAGGCGATGGGAATGGGGGTCGCCGGCGCGTCCGCGGGCTTCGGCGATGCGCTGGCGCAGCGACGGCGGATCGATCGCGCGCCGAGGGCCGCGCAGCGCCGCTATCTCAAGCCAGGCGACCGTGCGGTCGAGCCAGTCCCGCGAGACGCCGGGCGCGAACGAGGGATGCCGCAACAGCGCCAGCAGGTCCCGGGTCTCCGCCTCGGGCAGCAGGGACCGCACCAGCAGCGACGCCAGCGCGCCAGCGGGAGTCCGGGACAGCGGAACGCCTGCGGAATCGTCCACCGCGATATCCCAGCGCCGCAGTTCGGCGGCGACGCGCATGGCGAGCCGCCGGTCGGGCGTCACCAGCGACGCCGTCGCGCCCGGGCGCTCCAGCGCCTCGCGCAGGATCACGGCGATGGCGAGGGCTTCCACCCGCTGGTCGGGCGCGGTGAACGTCTTGAGCCCTTCGGCTCCGGCTTCCATCCGCGCTCCGCCGGAAGCCAGAAGCACGCTCCAGGCTTCGGTGGTGGCGGCAGGCCGGGTCACCTCCCGCAGCAGGAAGCCGCGCGCCGGCCGTGGCGGCGAGGCGAGGCCGGGCAGATCGCGAACGTCCTTGCGGTCCAGCGCCAACCGGCGCAGCAGCTCCTTGAGGCCGTACTGGGCGTCCTGCGGCTCAAGCGCGCTCCAGGCGGCGTCATCCATGTCGCGGTCGAGGCCCGGCAAGACCACCGCGCCCGCCGGACAGGCGGCGATCGCCTTCAGGAGCCGGGCCGTCGCCGGGATCGATCCGGTCGATCCGGCCGCGATCACCGGATGGCGTGGCGGGGAGACGGCAAGCCACTGTGCAGCGCGATCAAGGGCCCGGCGCTGGCGATCATAGCGGCCGATCCAGCCCGACTCGGCAAGACGCCGCGGATAGTCCTTGCGGACGATCTCGAGGAAGGCGCGCGCATCCTCCAGGTGGCCGGGGATTTCGAGCTCCGTCAGTTCACGGATATGCTCAAGGTCCACCTCGTCGATGGCGAAGCTGTCGATCAGCGATCCGAGGCTTTCCGCAAGCGCAAGCAGGCGCGCCGTTGACGTGCGCGCAGTCCGCGCCAGCGCGTTGTCCGGGTAGGCGTCGGCCCACCTGGCGATCAGTTCCGACAGCAAGAACCGGCGCTGAAGCCCGCCAATGGCCGGCGGCGCCGGTTCGAGGCCGTCGGCCTCCTCATCCTCGACGTCGTCGATCTCGCCGAGGGCGACGATCCGGGGCAGCAGAACCGCTGGCCGTCCCGAGGCGTCGAGAAACGCCTGCTCCAGCGCGCCTTGCGCCCTGCGCGTGGGAAGGTAGACCCGCCACCGGGCGATCTCGTGCGGCGTTTGGGGCGCGCCGCCGCCGGCGGGGAGGCGGCCCTCCAGAATGGCGCGCGCCAACAGGTCGAGAAACGGCGCTCCGGGCGGAATGGTGTAAACGTTCATCGCCGTGATCCGATGGCGGCTTCGGCCAGCCTGATCGCGGCCGGCGTTCCGACATGCAACCACAGACCATCGTGCGACAGGCCGAACAGGCGGCGGGCGGCGATGGCGCGGTCCCAGCGCGCGTTGATCGAGAACGCGCCCGCCGGGGCGGCGGCGAAGAGGGCGGGCGCGGCGATCTGGCATCCGGCGAACGCCAGCGCGCCCGGCTGACCGCTGCGGCGCAGACGGCCGCCCTCGTCGATGGCGAAGTCGCCCGCGCCGTCATATCCCACCGCTCGCTCCCTGCGGGAGAGCAGCAACAGCGCGTCCATCCGTACGGGATCGAATGCGGCGCGCAACCGCCAAAGCGCCGGCGCGCCGTCGCCGTCGAGCCAGAAGGAATCGCCGTTGAGAACAAGGAACGGCTCCGGTCCAAGGAGCGGCAACGCCTTTGCGACGCCGCCGCCGGTGTCGAGCAGGTCCGCCTCGTCGCTGACCACAACCGGCGGGTCGGATTTCGCCTCCGCCCAGGCATGAATCTGCGCCGCCAGATGGTGGGCGTTGACAACCACGCGGAGAACCCCGTCGGCGGCGAGCTTGTCGTAGCCGTAATCGATCATCGGCTTGCCGGCGACCGCGATCAGCGGCTTCGGCGTGAGGGCGGAGAGCGGCCTCATCCGCTTGCCGTGGCCGGCGGCGAGAATCATCGCGGCGCTGACGGCGATCACGCGTGCCGGTCCGCAAGGGCGACGATGCGATCGGCGGGCAGGACGCCGTCGAACCAGGCCCGGACGCCGGCGAGCCCGGGAGGGGCGAGGTTCAGCTTGAGCAGCCGGGCGACGCGGGGCAGATGACGCAGGTAGGCGGGCTTGCCGGCCCGCCGCGCCAGGCGCACGAAGATACCGAGGATCTTCGCCGCGCGCTGCGCGCCAAGCACCGCATAGGCGGCCCGGAACGGCGCGGCCTCGAAGCCGCCGTCGGCGGCGCGCCGCAGTTCGCAATAGAGGTCGAGGTAATCGCAAGCCGTGGCGTTCGAGATGTCGACGCGGGCGTCCTGGAGCATCGAGACGAGGTCGTAGGCCGGGTGGCCCAGCACGCAGTCCTGCGTGTCGATGAGGCCCACCCGCGCCACGCCGTCGCGCTCGGGCAGCCAGAACAGGTTGTCGACGTGAAAGTCGCGCAGCACCCAGACCGGATGCGGCGGTTGGGTCACGAGACCAAGCGCCTGCGCCCACGCCGCCCGGTAGCCTTCGCGGTCGCGCTGCGACAGTTCCGGGCCGAACGCCGGGGCAAACCAGTCGATCAGCAGTTCCGCCTCGATCAGCAGCGCGTCGAGATCGTAACGGGCGACGGCGTGATCGCGATGCCCCGGCGCCGGCGCACGCGCGGGCCAGTCCCGGGCGGCCATCGCCGCGAGCAGCTCGACCGCCGCCGCGAAGGGCTCGGAAAGGTCGCGCCCGGCGCGGATCATCGCATTGAAGCTCAGCGCGCCGAAGTCCTCGATCAGCGCAAGGCCGGCCGCGATGTCGAAGGCGAAGACCTCCGGCGCCGAAAAACCTTGACGCTTCAGCTCTCCGTTCACCGCCACGACAGCCGAAGCGTCCTCGGCAAGATGGGCGATCCGGCTGTAGGACAGCCCATCGCGCACCGGCGGCCCGTCGGCCTGCGCCGGCATGTCCATGAGCAAGGCGCGACGGCCGTCGATGGCCGTCAGCCGTTCGTAGCGCCGCGGCGAGGCGTCGCCCGGGATGGCCTCGCGGCGCGCATCGCCCCAGCCGTGCGTCTCCAGAAACCGCCGCCGCGCCAGCAGCCGGGCGAAGCGGCGCGACAGCGAGCCGGTCGCCTCGATGGCGGCCGTGCGGCCACCGCCGTCGATCGTGAGCGCGATGCGCAGGCGGTCGGGCGGCAGGGGGCCGGCCCGTTCCGGCCATTCGACCAGCGTCACCGACCGCTCGAGCGCCTCGCCGAACCCGGCTTCCTCCGCCTCCACGGCGGAGGTGATCCGGTAGAGATCGAAATGCGCCACGGGAACGGGGCCGTCTTCGTAGACTTGCGCAATGGCGAACGTCGGGCTTGGAACGTCGAGCTCCGGGTTGCCGGAGAGGCTGCGGATGATGGCGCGCGCCAGCGCTGTCTTCCCCGCCCCCAGACCGCCTTCGAGGCAAACCACATCGCCCGGGCCGAGGATCAGCGCCAGCTCGCGCCCAAGC
>DAIODI010000076.1:0-8581 GCA_036746875.1 Aestuariivirgaceae bacterium
ACGCCTTTCTCCGGCCCCAGCACCTCGCGCAGGAGATCGGTCATGCCGTCGGCCACCTTGTTCACCTCGGTGAAATCGGGCGCGCAGGGGATGAACACGAGGCTGCGGATCAGCGCCTCGACGCGCGACAACTCGCCCACCGCCTGCTTGACGCCCGAGAGCACATTGAGCGCGGTGATGCGTCCGGCCGCATAGCCCTGCTCGATCGTCACCGCCTCGCCGAGGCGGCCCGGGTGGATCACCTTGCCCTCCCAGATCGGCACGTGGGCGGAGAGGAACAGGACGTTTCCCGCCAGATGAAACGGCTTCATGGCGCCGTACTCCGCGCCATAGTAGCCAATTCGGTTAAAGTCCTGGAGCTCAAGCCCCATCGCGGCGAGTTTCTGCTCCGGCGTCATGCATTGTCCCTCAGTGTTGCGGGCGAGCGTCCGCGCCTGGCCATTGGCTGTTCGTTGAAACAAAGATACGGGGCCTGCAACCAGGAGTTTCAACAGCCCTGAAAATGATTTATCCATATGTGTCGAAAATCAACGGGATCGCACCCATGGCCAGCCCATATTCTTACGTCCCAATTCGAGAGGTCCCATTGACCGGGAACACGCCGGTCGATTCGCTTCTTTGGCCGTACAAGTATGAGCAATCGCCGGGCAAACCGCTGAACCTGTCGTTCAGCTTTCCCTACAGCAACGGCAGCCAGGCCGTTTGGTACAACGACTACGGCGTCAAGAGCGAGCTTTCGTTCCAGCCGTCCGCCTTGAACGCCACCCAACAGACCGCCGCGCGTAATGCGTTGCAGGAGTGGGCCAACGTCGCCAACATCACGTTCACCGAAGTCGCCGATACGGCGGCCAATGTCGGCGATATCCGGTTCGCCTTCACCGGAGCCGACAGAAACATCTCTTCGGCCTGGGCGTACTTTCCGATTGCGTTTCCCGAGGCGGGCGACGTGTGGCTGCAGAGCGGACGCAAGGCCCAACCCAACTGGTCGCCCGGGAGCTGGAACTTCTTCCTGTTGCTGCATGAGATCGGCCACGCCCTTGGCCTCAAGCATCCCCATGAGCCGGAGCTGGACTCGTGGCCGCAGAACCCCACGGTCATGCCGAAGCAGCTCGACAGCGTGCGCTATACGGTGATGTCGTACAGCGAGCCGTTCAGCCTCTCCAGCGCAACGCAGAACAGATCGGCCATCACGACGCCGATGCTCTACGACATCGCGGCGATCCAGCATCTCTACGGCGCCAATATGTCGTACCGCGCCGGAAACGACAGCTACACGTTCAACCGGACGACCGCCTTCGCCACCGCCATCTGGGACGCCGGCGGCGTTGATACGATCGAGATCTCCGAGCTGGGCGTCGGGCAAACCCTGTCGCTGCTGGCGGGCACGACCAGCACGCTGACGCTGAACAACGGCTCGACGGGCTCGGTCTCCATCGCCTTCGGCGCCACCATCGAGAACGCCATCGGCGGCAGCGGCGCCGACACGATCACCGGAAACGCCGCCGCCAACGACCTGAGCGGCGGCGGCGGGCGCGATGTGCTGACGGGCGGCGGCGGCGACGACATCCTGCGCGGTGGGGCGGGAACCGACACGGCGCTCTTCAACGGTCCCGCCAGCGGCTACAGCTGGGCTCAAAACCCGGGCGGCTCGTGGACCGTGACCAGCGCCCTTGAGGGAACGGACACGCTTTACGACATCGAGTGGCTGCAGTTCTCGAACACCCGGGTCCAGATCGGCACGGCCGTCAACGTGATCGGCGGTACGCCCGGGGCCGACCGGCTCACCGGAACCGCCGACGAGGACAGGTTCGAAGGCCTGGCCGGCAACGACACCCTGGACGGCGGCGGAGACAACGACATCCTCATCGGCGGCGCGGGCAGCGACCGGCTCAACGGTGGGGACGGCTTCGACACGGCCGTGTACGAAGCCGCCGTCACGGTGAACCTGTCGCGCACCTCGCGCAGCACGGGCGATGCGCGCGGCGACATCTACTCGAGCATCGAGGCGTTCGAGTTCGGCGCTGGCGCCGACACGTTTCTCGGTGGCAAGGCCGCCGACACCGCGCTGGGCGGCGGCGGCGCCGACGTGCTGACCGGCGGCGGCGGAAACGACACCCTCAACGGCGGCGACGGCGACGACATCTTTACCGGCGGGGCCGGACGCGATCTCCTCACCGGCGGCGCCGGCGCGGACCGGTTCGTGTTCGCCGCCACCCGCGATCTCGGCGACACCATCGCCGACTTCGACGCCTCTGACGTCTTGCAGTTCGCCGCCCGTGCCTTCGGCCGGCCGGGATCGCTGGTGCTGGGGCAAACGCTGATCGTCGACGACACCCCGGCGTCCGTTCTGTCGCGCAAGGCGACCTTCCTGTTCGACACCGACACCGGCGTGCTCTCCTACGACCGCGACGGAACAGGCCGCGCCGCGGCGGTGACGGTCGCCACCCTCACCGGCGTCACCACCCTCGACGCTTCGGATTTCCTGTTCGTGTAAGCGGACCACAGAACCGGATCAGCGACCGCAAATCCGCCGCGGCCCCGCTGGCGTCGCCGTTTTCTCGCCCCGTCTTCCGCCGGACCATCGCGAATTGCAGAAAATCTTCCAGATCCAGGCAATCCGCCCCTAAGGGCGTTCAAGGGCCTCGTTTTATAATCACCTTCGAGTTGAGTAGATGAGAGACCGCACAACTTTCGGTGGTCACCTCGTCCATGTCCCATTCTACCGCATTCCCTGCGATCCAGACCATCTCGCCAACCGGAAACACACCGATCGACTCGCTGCTGTGGTTTCAGAAATGGTCGCAAGCTCCGGGGCAGCCGCTCAACCTTTCCTTCAGCTTTCCCCATTCGTTCGGGACCGCCGCGTGGCCGGCAACCTACGGTTATGGCGAACCCCACACATCCGCGTCCGCGCTGACCGCCACCCACCAGGCTGCCGTACGGGCAGCGCTCCAGGCGTGGGCGAACGTCGCCAATATCACCTTTACGGAGGTCGCCGAAACGGCGGGGCAGACGGGCGATCTGAGGTTCGCGTTCACCGGCGTAATTCCTACCGGTGTGGCGGCGTGGGCGTACCTGCCGTCGGCTGCGACGGAAGGGGGCGACGTGTGGCTGAACACGGTGCAGAAAGCCCAGCCCGGCTGGGGCCCCGGAACGTGGAACTTCTACGTGCTGCTGCACGAGATCGGCCATACGCTCGGCCTCAAGCATCCGCACGAGGGCGCGGTGTTGATGCCAGCCAGCCTCGACAGTATCCGCTACACGGTGATGTCCTATGCGATGCCCGCCGATCTCGTGCGGATCGACAACAGGGGCGGCTGGTCGGCGGTCACCGCGCCCATGCTGTACGACATCGCCGCCATCCAGCACCTCTATGGTGCGAACATGTCATACCGCGCCGGAGACGACATTTACACCTTCGCCAGCGCCAGCACGTTCTGCACGGCGGTCTGGGACGCCGGCGGCGTCGACACCTTCGACTTCACCGGGCTGCGGCGCTCGCTCACGGTTTCGCTTGAATCCGGCAGCACCAGCGCCGTGCCGACCACGGACGGCCGGCTGGGAACGCTCGTCATCGCCTTCAATGTCACCATCGAAAACCTCATCGGCGGCGCGGGCGACGACATCCTGACCGGCAACCACGCCAGCAACAGGATCATCGGCGGCGGCGGCGACGACATCCTGACCGGCGGCGGTGGCGACGATATCCTGACCGGCGGCACCGGAGCCGACACGGCGCGCTACGCCCTGCTTCGCTCCGCATACATGGTGAGCGACAACGGCGACGGCTCATGGAGCGTCGCCGCGACCGCGGGCCAGGACGGCCGCGACATCTTGTGGACCATCGAGTGGCTGGAGTTCGCCGACGGGCGCCTGCACATCGCGGCGTCGCCGATGTCGTCCGCGCCGCAGGCCGTCACCGGCGCCATCGTCGGGACGCCGGGGGCCGACCGGCTGTCTGGAACCGTAAGCCACGACACGATCGAAGGCCTTGCCGGCGACGACATAATCCGCGCCGGCGGCGGCGATGACGAGCTCTTGGGCGGCGCCGGCGCAGACCGGCTTATCGGCGGAGCGGGCTACGACATCGCCCGGTACGACACGGCCGTCACCGTCAACCTCTCGCGCCCCTCGAGCAGCACCGGCGACGCCCGCGGCGACATCTATAACAGCATCGAGGCGTTCCACTTCGGCGACGGGGCCGACACTTTTCGCGGCTACGACGCCGCCGACACCGCGCTCGGGGGTGGCGGAAACGACGCACTGACCGGCGGCGGCGGAAACGACACCCTCAACGGCGGCGACGGCGACGACATCCTCACCGGCGGGGCCGGACGCGATCTCCTCACCGGCGGCGCCGGCGCGGACCGGTTCGTGTTCGCCGCCACCCGCGATCTCGGCGACACCATCGCCGACTTCGACGCCTCTGACGTCTTGCAGTTCGCCGCCCGTGCCTTCGGCCGGCCGGGATCGCTGGTGCTGGGGCAAACGCTGATCGTCGACGACACCCCGGCGTCCGTTCTGTCGCGCAAGGCGACCTTCCTGTTCGACACCGACACCGGCGTGCTCTCCTGGGACCGCGACGGAACAGGCCGTGCGGCGGCGGTGACGGTCGTCACCCTCACCGGCGTCACCACGCTCGATGCTTCGGATTTCCTGTTCGTGTAAGGTTCAGGTTCCGAGCTTGCGGCCGGGCGCTATGCCGGCGGCCTTCGCCCAATCGGCGGCGGCGAGCTTGTCTCCACCCTTCAGGCGCACGCGCTGGAGCAGAATGCGGCCGCCGTTCGCCTGCACGAGCACCCCGTCGGGCGTCACCTCGACGACCGTCCCCGGCGCACCCGCGCCATCCCGCCTGCGGGAATCGAACACCTGCACCTCGCCGCCGTCGAGCGTTGTCCAGGCGCCGGGCTGCGGATTCGCGGCGCGGATGACATTGTAAACCTCCGCCGCCGGCTTCTCCCAGTCGAGCCTGGCGTGCTCCTTCCTGAACCAGCTCTCGTAGGTGGCCTGCGAATCGTCCTGCTTCAGCCGCGGCGGTTTGCCGGAGCGGATGAGATCGATGGCTTCAAGCGTGGTCTTCACGCCGAGCGGGAAGATCTTGTCGAAGTAGACCTGGCCCAGCGTCTCGTCCGGCCCGATCTCCACCTCGCGCTGGAGGAGGATATCGCCCTCGTCCAGCCCGTCGTCGGGGAAGAACCAGGTGAGGCCGGTCCTGGTCGCGCCCCAGGCGATGGGCCAGTTGATCGACGACGGTCCGCGATGCTTCGGCAACAGCGACGGGTGGAAGCAGATCGAACCATGGGCGGGCACGTTGCGGACATCCTCCGGAACGAAGATGATCATGTAGGCCATGACCATGAGGTCGGCCTTCAACGCCCTCATCTCCGCAACGACCGCAGCGTCCTTGTAGGACGCCGGCTGATAGAGCGGGATGCCGCGCTCCACCGCCGCCTGCTTCAGGGGATCGGGCGGCCGGCCCTCCTTGTCGGGGGCGGTGTAGACGGCCACCACCTCGTCCTGTCCCGCCGCCAGAATGGCTTCCAGCGCCGCCTTGCCGAACGCCTGCTGGCCGTTGACGATGATCCGCATACGAATGTTCTCCCCAGCCCGCCGCGTTCACTCGGCCGCCAGCTTCGGCGCGCCCATGGCGCCGGAGGTCATGATCGCCGCCACGTCGTCGTGCGAGTAGCCCAGCACCTCGCGCAGGATCTCCTCGTTGTGTTCGCCCAAGAGCGGCGAGCGCTTCACCTCGGCCGGCGAATCCGACAGTTTCACCGGCATGCCGACGGAGAGATACTTGCCGCGCGTCGGGTGATCGACCTCGACGATGGTGCCGGTCTCGCGCAACGACGGCTCCTCGGCGATCTCCTTCATCGACAGGATCGGCCCCACCGGAATGTCGAGCGGGTTGCAGATTTCCATGACCTCGAACTTGGTCCTCGTCATGGTCCACGCCTCGACCGTGTCGAAGATAAGGTTGAGCTTGTCGAGGCGCGCGGGCGGCGTGGCGAAGCCCGGATCGGTCTTCCACTCCGGCTTGCCGATCACCTCGCACACCTTCTCCCATACGGCGGCTTGCGTGATGAAGTAGACGTAGGCGTTGGGATCGGTCTCCCAGCCCTTGCACTTGAGGATCTTGCCCGGCTGGCCGCCGCCGGAGTCGTTGCCGGCGCGCGGCACCGCCTCGCCGAACGGCACGCCCTCGCCGTACTGCGAGTACTCCTTGAGCGGCCCCTTCTCCAGCCGCTGCTGGTCGCGCAGCTTCACCCGGCAGAGGTTGAGCACGCCGTCCTGCATGGCGGCGAGCACCCGCTGGCCCTTGCCCGTGTGGGTGCGCTGGTAGAGCGCCGCGACGATGCCGAAGGCGAGGTGCAGCCCGGTGCCCGAGTCGCCGATCTGCGCGCCGGTGACGAGCGGCGGGCCGTCACGGAAGCCGGTGGTGGAGGCCGAGCCGCCGGTGCACTGGGCGACGTTCTCGTACACCTTGCAGTCCTCGTAGGGGCCGGGGCCGAAGCCCTTCACCGAGGCGTAGATCATGCCCGGGTTGAGCTCCTGGATGCGCTCCCAGGTCAGCCCCATGCGGTCGAGCGCGCCGGGAGCGAAGTTCTCCACCAGGATGTCGCAGGTCCGCACCAGCCTCTCCAGCACCTCCTTGCCCTTCGGCGACTTGGTGTCGAGCGTGATCGAACGCTTGTTGTGGTTGAGCATGGTGAAGTAGAGCGAATCCGCCCCCGGCACGTCGCGCAGCTGGCCGCGCGTCGCGTCGCCCTCGCCGGGGCGCTCCACCTTGATCACGTCCGCGCCGAGCCAGGCGAGAAGCTGGGTGCAGGTCGGCCCGGACTGCACGTGCGTGAAATCCAGAACCTTGACGCCCTTCAAAGCCTTCATGACCGTTTGCTCCGTTCCCTGACGATCACTTGTACATGGTCTGGTTCTTGGTGCCCGGCGCGTACTCGTTCGGGTCGATCCACACGTTGACCACCGCGCAGCGGCCGGTCTTCGCGATCGCTTCGCGGGCGCGGCGCAGGGCGGGCAGGATCTGGTCGGGCTCGCGCACCTCCTCGCCGTAGCCGTCGAGCATGTGGGCGAACTTCGAGAACTCCACATCGCCGAGCTTGTTGCCGATGTCGCCGCGCTGCGGGCCATACTTGGCGATCTGGCCGTAGCGGATCTGGTTCATCGCCGAGTTGTTGCCGACGACGGCGAGGAACGGCGCGTTGAAGCGGTTGGCCGTCTCCATGTCGAAGGCGGTCATACCGAACGAGCCGTCGCCAAACAGGCACATCACTTCCTTCTCCGGATGGGCGAGCTTGGCCGCCATGGCGAAGCCGGTGCCGACGCCGAGCGACCCGAGCGCGCCGGGATCCATCCACTGGCCGGGATTGCGCGGCCGCACGGCCTGGGCGGAGATGGTGACCACGTCGCCGCCGTCGCCGATGTAGACGGTGTCCTCGCCGAGGAACTCGTTGATCTCCCAGGCGAGGCGATAGGGATGGATCGGCCGCTGCTGGGACCTGAACAGCGGCATGAGCTTTTCCGTCGCCACGGCTTCGGCCTCGTGAAGCTGCTTCATCCACTGCTGGCGCAGCTTGCGCTTGCCCTGGTCGATCCTGGCGGACGCCGCGGCGAGGACCGCGCCGAGGATCGCGCCCGGATCGCCGACGAGGCCGAGCGAGATGTCGCGGTTCTTGCCCACCGTGCGGTAATCCATGTCGATCTGGACGAGCGTGGGCACGTCGATGCGCTTGCCGTAGCCCATGCGGAAGTCGAACGGCGTGCCGACGATCACGATCACGTCGGCCTTGGAGAAGGCGAGCGAGCGGGTGCGGTCGAAGTGGTGGGGGTCGCCCGGCGGCAGGAGACCGCGCGAGGCCCCGTTGAAATAGCCGGGGATGTCGAGACCGCGCAACAGCGCGATCGCCTCGTCGTGGCCGCGCGCCGTCCAAACCTGCTGGCCGTAGAGGATGGCCGGGCGCTCGGCCTTCACGAGGATGTCGGCGAGCGCCTCGATGTCGCGCGGGTCGCCGATCGACTTCGTTGAAGCGCGGTAGTGGCCGGCCTCGGGGATCACCGCCTTGTCGAGCGCGATCTCGCGGTCGAGCACGTCGCGCGGGATTTCGAGGTAGGCCGGGCCGGGGGCGCCGGAGAACGCCTCGCGCGCCGCCATCGCGATCATGTCGGCCACGCGCTCGGTGGAGAACACGCCGGCGGCGAACTTGGTGATCGGCTGCATCATCTCGACATGCGGCAGGTCCTGCAGCGAACCCATCTTGTGCTGGGTCAGCGAGGACTGGCCGCCGATGTGCAGGATCGGGCTCTCCGAGCGGAACGCCGTGGCGACGCCGGTGACGGCGTTGGTGCAGCCGGGGCCGGCGGTGGTGACGACGCAGCCGAGCTTGCCGGTCTGGCGCGCGTAGCCGTCGGCGGCGTGGGCGGCCACCTGCTCGTGGCGGACGTCGATGATGCGGATGCCCTCGTCGAGGCAGCCGTCGTAGATGTCGATGATATGGCCGCCGCAGAGCGTGAAGATGGTGTCCACGCCTTCATTCTTCAGCGCCTTGGCGACCAGCCGGCCGCCGGA
>DAIODI010000076.1:8681-12313 GCA_036746875.1 Aestuariivirgaceae bacterium
CCGTCGGCGATGTCCTTCAGCAGCCTGCAGCCGGAGAGTTCGAGGATGCGCTGGTGGAAGGCGATGTTCTGCTCGGAGTACTCGTCGAGACGGGCGGACAGCTCGTCCCCGGAGTAGCCGGGGAGCGCGGCGCGCAAGGTGGCGACGCCGGCGTCGGTGGCGGTCTCGCAGGCGAGCCGGGCCGCCATGCTTTCAAGCGCCGCCCAGGCGACGATCATCTCCAGAATCTCGTCGAGGCTCTTTCTCTTGATGAACACGCCGCGGCGCGGCTGGATCTCGACGAAGCCCTCCTGCTCAAGGCGCGCCAGCGCCTCGCGGACGGGGGTGCGGGAGATGCCGAGCTCGGCCGACATGCGCCGCTCGTCGAGCCGGAGATCGGCGTCGGGATCGTAGATGTTCATCGATGAGATGGCGCCCTTCAGCACCTCGTAGATGTGCTCCTTGAGGCTGAAGCCGGAACCGACCGGCTCAAGCACGATTCTGGGCTGCGGACGCATCGTGGTGTCCTGAGAGGGCCGGAATTGCTGACATCCGGCACCTTGACGGACCGTGGTATACCACAGCCCAGACGAAATGCAAACTGCTCTACGCACTATTGTAACGTGGTGAGTTTCATATTAAACGACCCTCATCGCCAGTTTCAGGGACGCCGACCCATGCCCGTCATGCCCTCGATCTTCGTCTCCCACGGCGCGCCGAACCTGGCCCTGCACCCCTCCGCCACGCGCGATTTCCTCGCCGCGTTCGCCGCGCAGCTGCCCCGCCCGAAGGCCATCGTGTCGGTGTCGGCGCACTTCGAGGCGGAGGAGCCCATCGCCATCGCCGACGAGAAGCCCGGCATGATCTACGACTTCGGCGGCTTCGAGCCGGAGCTTCGCACGATGGTCTACCCCGCGCCGGGCGACCGGGCGCTCGCCATCCGGGTGGCGGAGCTGGCGCAGGCGGCGGGCTTTGCGGCGCGCGCCGCCACGGGGCGCGGCTTCGATCACGGCACATGGGTTCCGCTGATGCTGCTCTACCCGCAGGCCGATATCCCGGTGGTGCAGCTGTCCGTTTCGCCCGGCCACGACGCGCGCTGGCACGAGCGGCTGGGACAGTCGCTCGCCCCGCTGCGGGAGGACGGCGTGCTGGTCTTCGGATCGGGCTCGACCACGCACAATCTCCACGCCTATTTCCGCGGCGGCTACGGGCCCTCGTCGCCCGCGCCCCACTGGGTGACGGAGTTCGCCGGCTGGGTGCACGACAAGGCGACGGCGGGCGACACGCAGGCGCTGGTCAACTGGGAGCGCGAGGCGCCCCACGCCCACGAGAACCACCCGACGCCGGAGCATCTCCTGCCGCTGTTCGTGGCGGTGGGCGCGGCCGGCGCGGGCGCCAGGGGGCGGCGCATCCACCAGTCCACCTCGCACGGCGTGCTGGCGATGGACGCCTACGCGTTCGGCTGAGGCGAGGCGGACGCGGTCTCGCGCCGTGCCGTGCGCCAGCGGCTGAGCAGCGGGATCAACGCCGCGGCAAGCCCGGCGAGCAGCACGATCCACGCCGGGCGGACATGGGCGGGGAACGCCAGGTTCGCCATGGCGATCGCCTTCACGTCGACGCCGGTGGCGACGGCGTACCACACCGCCTCAAGCCCGGCTGTGACGAGCGCCGACGCCACCGCCACCGCCGCCAGCATCGCCGGGCGGCGCAGCCAGGCGAGCGGGACGGCGCGCCAGGCCATCAGCAGCACGAACAGGCCGAGCATCGCCGTGGCTTCGGTGGCGTCCACCTTGGTCAGCAGGAAGTAGTGGACGAGGCTGAGGCCCGTGAGGACGTAAAGACTGCGGTGCAGCGCCGCCCAGCGCGGCCCGAGCCACGCCACCGCCCGGTCGAACGAGGTGGCGGCGAGCGCCGTCAGCCCCAGCGTGGCCACGAGGCCGACGGTGAGAAAGGCCCGCGCGAACAGCTCGTGGGCCACCTTCGCGGCGTCGTAGCCCTGGCCCATCACATAGAGCCATACATGCAGCGCGAGGTAGAAGAACGCGGACAGCCCGAGGATGCGGCGCACGAGCAACAGGCGCGGCCACCCGGCGATGCGCGACAGCGGCGTGACCGCCAGCGTGACCAGCAGAAGCCGCAGCGCCCAGTCGCCGGTTTCGAGGATCGCCTGCTCGATGGGCAGCGCGAACCGGCCGGACTGGAACAGCCACACGATATGCGCCGCCGGGAGCGCCACGGCGATCACCACCGCCGTCTTGAGGCGGCTGAATCGACCGGCACGGTCGTGGAAGGGGGTGGCAAGCAGCGAAAGCGCGCTCATACTCTCTCTTGCGCGGCAAGACCGCGCGCCGCTACAGGCCTCACAGCGCCAGCTTTCCGAGCGAGGGCAGCTTGATGGCGAGGTCGCCCGGATCGACGCCGACGCCGGTGCCCAGCAAGTTGATCTCCAGCCCCTCCTCGCGGGCCACCGTGACGCCGAACAGACCGGCGAGCGACACGGTGTAGCCGGCGCCGCTCGGCGCCTTGTCGAGGTGGACGCCCCACCCCAGCCAGTCCTTGCCGATGGCGGTGGGCGGCATCTCGACGGAAAAGCCCGGCGTCTGCCGCGCCACCCAGGCGACGAAGGTGTTGGAGTTGGGGCCGGGCCACACGAGGTAATCGCCCCGCGCGCTCCACGGATAGCGCGCGATGGCCTGCTCGATGGGACCAATCAGCTTCTCGGCCTCCTCGCCCGCGTACGAGGCGACGACGTAGGGCCGGTTGCTGTACCACAGCGCGTCCGCCGGATAGGCGTTGCGGCGCACCGGCGTTCCCCAGCCGACGACATCGTAGCGCGACCATTCGGCGTCGCCCGCCCGCTTCATCACGATGGCGGTGTGTTCGGCGAAGATCGAGCGCCAGTTTCCGGCGCGGGCCGACAGCACGACGACGCGCGCCCGCGGCTCATCCCCGGCCTCCGGCAGCAGCCCCGACGACGACCACTGCGCCGCCCGCCAGCTCTCCGGCCAGCCGCGGCTGACGGCGATCGCCGCGCCCACGCCGATCGGCACGAGCACAACGACAAGGAGGATAAGGAGCAGGTGGCGGGTGAGCGGACGCATCAACTTGATGTAGAGGCGGATCGTTTGCTTTCCAAGTCCGAACGACAGCGCGGCCGGGTGAGATTACCGGCGTCACCGGCCCCCTTTCCGCGCCGGCGCGCCGCAGCTACCAATTCCGGTATGGCCGCTCAACCTCGCATCGCCGTCATCGGCGCCGGCATCGTCGGCGGCGCGCTGGCGTTCCGGCTGTCGCGGGCTGGCGCGGCGGTGACGCTGATCGACGCGCTCGCCCCCGGCGGCGGCGTCACGGCGCGGGCCTTCGGCTGGATCGGCGCGCAATGCCCCGCCGGTCGGGCAGACGCGCCGCTGAAGCGGGCCGCGCTCCCGGCGTGGCGGCGGCTCGAAGCCGACCTTGGCGGCTCGCTGGTGGCGTGGACGGGCTCGCGTCTGTGGCGGGCCTCGCGCGCGGAAACGGAGCGCCTGCTCGATGAGGAGTCGCATCAGCGCGGCCTGCGGGCCGTGCAGGGCAGGGGGGTCGTCCACCTCGCTCCGGCGCTGCGCGACCCGCCGCCGCTTGCCGCCTTTACGCCGGAGGAGTGCGCGACCGACCCG
>DAIODI010000077.1:0-12305 GCA_036746875.1 Aestuariivirgaceae bacterium
GGTCTTGCATCATCTCTTTCCGCCAAACGGCGGCCACCTGGCGGGATGGGTCTCAGTCGATCACGGTGAGCGACCGCTCGCTGGCGGTCAGGCTTTCGCAGCCGGTCTCGGTGACGAGCACGGTCTCCGACAGCGCGACGCCGCCAAAGCCGACCACGCGCGCCGCCACCGGCAGGTGCAGCGTCATGCCGGCGACCAGCGGCTCCTCGACGCCGTCGGCGATGAACGGCGTCGACCCCTCCGCCCAGTCGGAGGGCAGCGCCAGCCCCACCGCGTAACCGAAGGCGCCCTGGAAGAAGATCTCGTCGCGCACCGGTTCAAAACCGCGCGCGGCGGCGGCGGCGACGTCGTGGCCGCTACGCCCGGCCCTGATGGTCTCGAACAGGATGGCGAGCGTCGTCTCCACGGCTGCGGCGAGACGCTGCGCCAGCCGGCCCGGCGCGCCCATCACGGCGGTTCGCATCATCGGCGCGTTGTACCTTTTCCACGCCGCCGCAGGCTCGATGAAGACATGATCCCCCGGCTCGATCGGCCGCCGTTTCCAGGTGGTGTGGATCAGCGACGAGCGAAGCCCGGTCGCCACAAACGGCCCCATGGCCGGGAACTCCGATCCACGCTCGATCATGCGCTGGAGAAGCACGGCGGCCACGTCGCTGTCGCGCATGCCCGGACGCAGCGCCGCCAGGGTTTCGGCGAGGGCTTCCCGCGTGATCCGCCCGGACTCCCGCATGGCGGCGAGTTCGAGCGCCGATTTCGACCGGCGCAGTTGCGCCACGAGTTGCGGCACGGCCGTCCACGACGCGCGTCCCGGCGCCAGCAGGGCCTGCGCCGCGCCGGCCGCCGCCGGCGCCCGGGCGTCGATGCCGACCACGGCCTTGCCGGCGGGCAGCAGCTCGTCGATCAGCCGGGCGTGCTGGGCGATCCCGCTCTCCGGCTGGAACCAGGGGAAGCTCTCGATGCGCTCGGCGCAGCTCACGTAGCGGGCGCAGCCGTATTCGTGATCGATCACCTGGAGCGTCAGCGGACCCGTGGCCGGCACCAGCAGCGCCGCAAACGTGCTGGCGGAAGGCGTCTGGAAACCGGTCAGCCAGCAGATGTCCGGCAGGTTGCCGAGCGCCAGCAGATCGAGGCCCGCGCTCGCCATCGCCCGGCGCACCTCGCCCTGACGGCGATGGTACTCCTCAAGCGGGAAGTCGAGCTCCCGGGGGATGTCCTTTCCCGCAAAGCTTGCGCGGTAGGGGGCGAAGCGCGGCATCCGGGCGTTCTTTCCGTCAGGCCCGCCGCCGCCTGCACGGCGCGAGGGTCACCATGCGGCCTTGCGGTAGCTACCGCCGGCGATCTCGTAATAGTCTCCGGCGAAGTCGCAGAAGATGTGTCCCTCGAACGGCACGTCAAGCTTGCCGTCGATGGAGCCTGCGGCGATGGCCGTGTAGTCGCGTCCGTCGCCCTTCCAGAACAGCACCGAGCCGCAGGCGTTGCAGAAGCCGCGCTTCGCCTCGTCGCTGGACCGGAACCATGCCAGCGTATCGCCGGAGACGATCTTCAGATCCCTGTCGTTGGCCGCCGTCGCGCTCATGTAGGTGCCGGTCTGCTTGCGGCACTGGAGGCAGTGGCAGGCGACGACCGGGCGCAAGGGCCCGTGAACTTCATAACGCACGCCGCCGCAAAGACACGACCCGGTGCGGACGCCGGTCATGCGCCGGCCCCCTTCATCGCCTGGCTCAGCGCGGCGATGTGCTCCGGCCCGAGACCGCAGCAGCCGCCGAGGATGCTTGCGCCCAGCCTTCGCCAGCGGCGGCAAAACTCCACAAAGTCGGAGGTGGAAACATCCTCGAACTGCCAGTCCGGCATCCTGAACACGCCCGATTCGGGGTATGCGCCCATCGGACCCGCCCACGCGTCCTTCGCCAGCGCCAGCGCGTCGGCGGTGTCGTCGATCCGGGTGTGCATGATGAGACAGGCCTTCGCGCCGGTCACCATCAGTGAACTGACGATGTCCTCAAGCGGCCACTCGTGGCGATGGAACCCGGCGAGCCTGCCGTCCTCCCGCCGCTCCACCGAGACGCCGACCCACACCGGCAGGCCGGTCGCCACCGCCGCCTCGGTCGCCCACAGCGAGTAATCGACGTCGCGCATCATCTCCATGATGATGAGATCGCAGCCCGCTTGTGCGAGGCCCTCCGCCTTGGCGCGCAGCAGCGGTTGCGCCTGCCGGAAGGTCCATTCCTTCTGCTTCTGCGTGCGGTCGCTGCCCTGCGCCACCGGCCGCATGGTGGAGAACGATCCCGCGATCGCAACCGGCCGCCCGTCCGCTTCCCGATCGACGGCCTCGCGCGCCAGCCGCAGCGCCAGACCGTCGATTTCGGCGATCTCGGCGTCGCGCCCCAGGGCGTTGAACAGAAGCGGCGAGGAGGCGAACGTGTTGGCGGTGATGACGTCGGCGCCGGCGGCGATATAGGCGATGTGCGTCTCGCGAACCGTATCCGCGTGGGTTCGGTTGGCCTCTGCACACAAGACCTCGCCGTCCATCGGCGCGCCGCGGCGCTGAATCTCGGCGCCGGTGCCGCCGTCGAGGATGACGATTTCCCCGGCCCGCAGCTTCTGATCGATGAATGCGTACATGCGATCCCTGCCCAAACCCCGAGAACTATTCCAGATTCGCGCATAGCTCGCCAGAGCGCCGCCGCGCCCGGATGAAGGCGTTCATATGAAAGGAGGCTTGCGCCGGGCCGTAGACGTAAGCCCGCCCCGCCGGACAGGCGCGCCTCGCAAGGCAACCCTGCGACGCGCAAGGCTGGCCGTGCGGCCCATCCACATGGCGCGCGCACGCGATGACGTCGTAGCGGCCATCCCGAAAGGCTTCGACCGGGCATGACGTGAGGCACGGCCGGCCGATGCAATCCGTACACGGAGTGACGCCGGCCGGCGGATCGGGGAGAGCGGGATCGGCCGCGAACAGCAACGCCGCCCGGTAGGCGTGCCAGAGCCCGAACACCGGGTGGATGTTGAGGCCGAGCGGCGAGACGTGGCCGCCGCCCCCCTTGCGCGCCCAGGTGAGGAATGGTGGCGGGGGCGTGTCGAACGGGTAGACGGCGCGGGCGCCCAGTTCCGCCGCCAGCAGATCGACGACGGCGCGCGTCCAGTCGTCCATCCGCTCCCGCGCCGGGTCGCGCTCGCGGGCGAAGCGGTCGAACATGGCAGGTCCGGCGTTGCCGATGAGCAGCACGGCCGCCGCGCCGGGCAGGCCGTCGCCGCGGTCCGGCGCAAACCAGGCGAGCGGCTCGAAGGCCGCCCGCCGGATCGCCGCGAACAGCGGATGGCGCGGGCCGGGCGCGGCGCTCAGGACGCCGCCTTGCGCCAGCGCGGATCGCCGGGCTCCATCACCTCGCGCGGCAGCGCGATATCGTGGCGGGCGCGGATCAGCTCGTCGATGTGGCGCGGAATGTGCTCCGGATGGTGAGTGGAGAGGATTTCGCGCTTCCTCGCCGTGGCGCGCTCGACGATGTCGGGCTTGCCCGCCTCGTTCCACTCCTTCGGCGACATGCGGTTGCCGAGGTGCGGGTACACGTATTCCTTCTGCATCAGCGACAGCGTCTGCTCGTGGCCGAGATAGTGGCCCGGTCCGTTGAGGCAGACATCGGCGATGACGGCGGTGGAGAGCGTTTCGTCCGTCACCTCGATGCCGCGGACGTTGCGATTGATCGAGCCCAGCATGTCGTTGTCGATCAGGATGCTCTCGAGGCAGAAGCCGAGCAGCGAGGCGTGCATTCCCGCACTCTCGTACATCAGGTTGATGCCGCTCATCGCCGCCAGCGCGGCGGTGACGCCCTTCTCGCCGCCCGCCTGCATGTCGGGCATCTTCGAATCGCACATGCCCGAGGCGGACCCGACGGTGAGATCGTAGAACCGGCCCATCTGGGCGCAGCCGGCCGTGATCAGCGCCTGCTCGCCCGACCCGCCCGACATCGCGCCGGTGCGCAGATCGGACACGAACGGCCACGGACCCCAGATGGCGGGCGCGCCGGGAACCACGGCGTTGATGTAGACGAGGCCCGCCAGGCACTCGGCCACCGCCTGCACGATCGTTCCGGCCAGCGCGGCGGGCGAGGTCGCGCCCGCCTGGGCGGCCGAAAGCAGCAGCACCGGCATGCCGCCGCGCGCCGCCACCTCGAGGCAGCGGCAGGCGTCCTCCGCCCATTTCATCGGCGGCACTACGAAGCAGTTGGACTGCGATACGAACGGCCGCTCGCGCCACTGCTTCTCGCCGCCGGCCACCAGGTGCAGGATGTCGAGGCACTCGGTGACATGCTCCGGCGCCACCATCGAGGTGCCGACATGCTTCGAGGTGCCGGCAAGGCAGGCGTACATGGTGTTGATGTCGAGATCGCGCCCCGACACCATGTCGCGGGGAACGACCGTGCGCTGGTAGAAATGGATGTGCTCGCAGGTGTCGACGATGCGCGCCGCGTCATAGAGATCGACGAGCAGCGACTCCCGGTAGGTCTTCGTCTCCGGCTCGACGATGTGGACCGCCGCGCCCGCCGTGCCGAAGTAGGCCTTGTTGCCCCACGGTTCGAGATCATGCCTCGAATCGCGCCCCGGAAGCGGGAACTTCCGGGCGGCGCTGGCGACGATGTCCTCAACCAGCGCGCGGGGAATCCGCAGGCGGCCGTCGGAGCCGAGCTTCGCGCCCCGCGCCTCCATCGCCTCGACGCACGACGGAATGGACTGGGCGAGGCCCACGGTTTCGAGCAGGTGCAGCGCCGCGTCGTGGATGCGCTCCATGTCGCGCTGCGACAGCGGCCGGTACTGGCCGCCCTCCTGGCCCGGATGGACTGCGGCCTCCTCGACCGGGATGGGGCGCGACCGCATGGCCCGGCGGGCTTCCCGGCCGCCGCGGCGGCGGCTCAGATCCTCGACAACCGACATGGAAACTCCTGTTCTGCTGGTGGCGCATGCGGCAGACGACAATCTGGCGATCCGGGGCCTCGCGGGGAAGCCATGCAGGCCTCAAGTGTTGGTGAGATTTTTTCACCTCAAGTATGGAGCATGGAAGGGAATCGGCATGGTATAGGCCAAATTCTTTTTTTCCTGCGGTGAACTGAGTTGCCCAGACGAACGCTGCCCCCCTTGCGCGCGCTGACCGCCTTCGAGGCCGCCGCCCGGCTCGGCAGCTTCCGGCTGGCGGCGGACGAACTCGGCATCACCCGCTCCGCCGTCAGCCATCAGATCCGCACGCTGGAGGAAAATCTCGGCATCGAGCTGTTCCGCCGCGACGCACGCCGCGCCGCGCTTTCCCGCCAGGGGCAGGTGTACTACCCGGCCGTGCGCGACGCCTTCGACCAGATCGAGGCGCAGACGCAGCTGCTGCGGCCCCAGCGCGGCGACAACGAACTGACCCTGCAGGTCTATGTCACGGTGGCCCTGAAGTGGCTGATCCCGAAGCTGCACGATTTCGAGCGCCGGCATCCGGACATGAAGGTGAAGCTCTCGACCGCCTATTTCGACTGGGATTTCGACCAGGGCCATGTGGACGCCGCGTTCATTCTCGCCCGCAACCGGGGGCCGGCGCACTACTACCGCACGCTGTTCGCCTCGCGGCTGACGCCGGTGTGCTCGCCGAAGCTGCTCGAGGGCGAGACGTCGCTGAAGACGCCGGCCGATCTGCGACGCCACAAGCTGCTTTACGTCTACACCGCCGAGGAGGATTGGCGCATCTGGCTGGAGGCGGCGGGCGTGCGCGGCATCGAGCTGTCCGACCGGCTCGCCTTCGACAGCTACATCCTCGCGCAGGAGGCGGCGGTCGCGGGCCGCGGCGTCGCCATGACCATCGGCCCGTTCGCCCGCGAGGAGCTCGCCTCCGGCCGCCTCGTGCAGCCCTTCGCGCTCAAGGCGGCGCACCGCCATTCGTGGGTGTTCGCCTGCGACGCCGCCGACCGCCTGAAGCCGAAGATCCGCCGGTTCGAGAGCTGGCTCGCCGATCAGGTCGCCGCCGACCCGGCGCTCAAGGACTACCGATGAGAGGAACCCGATGACCGCCGACACCATCGACCAGGGCCGCCGCGCGCGCGGCGACCGCCGCCGCGCCGGCCGCGATGCGGCCCCCGCCCATCGCGGCGTCGCCCAGAGCCCGCCGCAGAAGGCGCGGCTGCCGTTCGCGCCGCTGGAGCTTCTTTCCGCCGACGAGATCGAGGCCATCCACGAAACGTCCCTGGAGGTGCTCCAGGAGATCGGCATGGAGGTCATGCTCCCCGAGGCGCGCGATCTTCTGGCGAAGGCGGGCGCCGACCTGAAGGCCGAGCGCGTTCGCTTCCCGCGCGACCTTGTGGAGCGCTGTCTCGCCACCGTTCCGGCGAGGTTCACCTTCCACGCCCGCAACCCGGCGAACGCGCTGGAGATGGGCGGCCGGTCCATCGCCTTCGGCACGGTGGCGAGCGCGCCCAACTGCTCCGACCTCGAGGGTGGACGCCGCGCCGGCACGCACCGCGATTACGCCAGCTTCCTGAAACTCGCGCAGGTGTTCAACGCCATCGACTTCATCTCCGGCTATCCGGTGGAGCCGATCGACGTCCACCCCTCGATCCGCCATCTGGTGGCGCTGCACGACATGGCGGTGCTCACCGACAAGCCGTTCCACGCCTACTCGCTCGGCCATGAGCGCATCACCGACGGCATGGAGATCGCCCGGATCGCCCGCGGCGTGACGCCGGAACAGTTCGAGCGCGAGCCCTCGGTGTTCTCGATCATCAACACCAATTCGCCGTTGAAGCTCGATGTTCCGATGCTCCAGGGCATCATGGCGATGTCCGCCAGGAACCAGATCATCTGCGTGACGCCGTTCACCCTCGCCGGCGCCATGGCTCCGGTGACGGTGGCCGGAGCGCTCGTCGAACAGAACGCCGAGGCGCTGGCCGGCGTCGTGGTGACGCAGCTCGTGCGCCCCGGCGCGCCGGTGATCTATGGCGCCTTCACGTCCAACGTGGACATGAAATCGGGCGCGCCCGCCTTCGGCACCCCGGAGTACATGAAGGCGGCGACGGCCGGCGGCCAGCTCGCGCGGCGCTACAGGATGCCCTACCGCACCTCCAACACCTGCGCCGCCAACGCCGTGGATGCGCAGGCCGCCTACGAGTCCGTCTTCTCGCTGTGGGGCGCGGTGATGGGCGGCGGCAATCTCGTCATGCACGGCGCCGGCTGGATGGAGGGCGGCCTCGTGGCGTCGTTCGAGAAGTTCGCGCTGGACTGCGACTTGATCCAGATGGTGAAGGCCTTCCTCACCCCCCTCGACATGAGCCGCGACGCGCTGGGTCTGGACGCCATCCGCGAGGTCGGCCCCGGCGGGCACTTCTTCGGCGCGGCGCACACGCTGGCGCGCTACGAGACGGCGTTCTACGCGCCGATGATCTCCGACTGGCGCAACTTCCAGCAGTGGACGGCGGCCGGAAGCCCGGAGGCGAAAGACCGCGCCAACCTGCTCTGGAAGCAGGCGCTGGCGCAGTACGAACCACCGCCGATGGACCCCGCCATCCGCGAAGAGCTCGACGCCTTCGTGGCGCGCCGGAAGGAAGAGGGCGGCGCCCCGACGGATTTCTAGCGCTGGCCCCAGGAGCCTTCTGGACCGGTCGCGGAAGGAGTACGCTATAACGCCGGATAAGGAGTTTCGATGACCGCCCAGAGCCGCCTCTCCCGCCGCACCGGCCGCAGCCGCGGCGCGGGCGCCACCATCGCGCAATCGCCCTGGAAACAGCCGAAGCGACCCTTCCCGCCGATGCAGTTTCTCAGCGCCGAACAGGTGGAGACGATCCACCTCGCCTCGCTCGGGCTTCTGGAAGAGATCGGCATGGACGTGCTCGACGGCGAGGCGCGCGCGATCTACGCCGGCGCGGGGGCTATCGTGGACGGCGAGCGGGTCCGCATCGGGCGCGAGATCGTCGAGGCGGCGCTCGGGTCGGCGCCGTCGCAATTCACCGTGTACGCGCGCAATCCCGAGCACAACATCACCATCGGCGGCGACTGGGTGACATTCGCGCCGGTCGGTGGGCCGCCGAACTGCTCCGACATGGATCGCGGCCGCAGGCCGGGCACGCTTCAGGACAACGCCGACTTCATCCGCCTGTCGCAGTTCTTCAACTGCATCCACTACGCCGGCGGCGGCTCCACCGACGCGCTCGACGTGCACGCCTCCGTCCGGCATCTGCTGATCGGCGCCAACAAGGCGCGGCTCTCCGACAAGGTGCTGTTCACCTCCTCAACCGGCCGGGCGCGGCTGTTCGACGGCATCGAGATGGCGCGCATCGCCCGCGGCGTCAGCCATGAGCGGATGCTGGCCGAGCCGTCGATCTTCACCGTCATCAACACCAACTCGCCGCTGAAGCTCGACGGGCCGATGGCGATGGGCGTCATCGAGATGGCGCGCCACGGGCAGGTGTGCTGCGTGACGCCGTTCACGCTGGCCGGCGCGATGGCGCCGGTGACGCTGGCGGGAGCGATCGTCGAACAGAACGCCGAGGCGCTGGCCGGCCTGGTGCTCAACCAGCTCGCCCGCCCCGGCGCGCCGTTCATCTACGGCGGCTTCACCTCGAACGTCGACATGAAGTCGGGCGCGCCCGCCTTCGGCACGCCGGAATACATGAAGGCCACCATCGCCGCCGGCCAGATGGCGCGCCGTTACGGCCTGCCCTACCGCACGTCGAACACCAATGCGGCCAACACCGTGGACGCGCAGGCGGCCTATGAGTCGGTGTTTTCGCTGTGGGCGGCGATCATGGGCGGCGGCAATCTCATCATCCATGCGGCCGGCTGGCTGGAGGGCGGTCTCGTCGGGTCGTTCGAGAAATTCGCCCTCGACTGCGACCTGTTGCAGATGGTGCAATCGTTCCTCGAACCGTTCGACACGAGCGACGAGGCGCTCGGCCTTTCGGCGATCCGGGAGGTGGGGCCGGGAGGCCATTTCTTCGGCGCGGCGCACACGCTGGCCCGCTACGAGACGGCCTTCTACGCCCCGATGATCTCCGACTGGCGGACCTTCCAGCAGTGGACGGCGGGCGGCGGCAAGGACGCGACCATGCGCGCCAATCAGCTGTGGAAGCGGGCGCTGGAGGAATACCGCGAGCCGTCGCTGCCGCAGGACCGGAACGAGGAGCTTGAGGCGTTCGTCCGCAGGCGCATCGAGGAAGGCGGCGAGAAGACCGATTTTTGAAGTGTCATGCCGGCATCGGCACGTTTTATGCGCGTTGCGCCTGCGTCCCGGTTTTCATAGCGTCGTCGCGCGGGGCGGCGGCGCTGATTCGATTTTCGCGCGCGGGGGTTTGTTCCTTTGGCCGGTGCAAAACAGTTCAAGCCTTCCGAGGCGCTCGATCAGGCGTTGCGGGTGTTCTGGGCGCGCGGCTACGAGGGCGCGTCCTACTCCGAGCTCACCGCCGCGACCGGTCTCAACAAGTCGTCGCTCTACAACGCCTTCGGCGACAAGGAAGCGCTGTACCTGAAGTGCCTCGAACGGTTCTCGGAGACCTTCGGCGCGCCGCTCGCCGCGTCCCTCGACCGGGCCGATTTCGTCGACGCCATCGCAGGGTTTTTCGAGGGGCTGCTGGTCCGCCTCGGCACGCGCGGGCTGCCCCGGGGTTGTCCCATGGCCATGGCGGCGCTCGAACTCGGCGGAACGGAAGGCCCTGTCGGCAAGACGATCCAGTTCAACCTGGAAGTCACCGAGGCGGCGTTGCGGGCGCGATGCGAGCGCGCGGTGCGCGATGGCGACCTGCCGGAAGGCACGGACTGCGCGGCGCTCGCCGCGCTGTTCCTGGCGCTGGCGCGGGGGCTTCCGGCGCTCAACCGCGGTTTCGGCGACCTGCGCTCCAGCGTGCTCGCCGTGCAGGCGATGCTGCGCATGCTGAAGTGCCCGCCGCTGCTCGACGGCGCCGCCGTGAACGGGCAGGATTAGAGGCGGGGATCAACCGCGCCGCCGCCGCCGGCGCTCGCTCCCGTCGGCCTCCGCCGGCGTCACCGCCTTCGGTTCCGGCAGCTTCACCACCTGCGTCAGGTTCGGATAGGCCGCCGTCTTGTGCGGGATCGCCATCGCCTCGACGAAATGCTGCTGGAACTTCGGCTCCACGGCGGTCTCGATCTTCTCGATGCGCCGCACCACCTGTTCGATCTCGTCGCGCCCGCGCGTGTTGAGGAGCGCGATGCGCGCGCCCGTTCCGGCCGCGTTTCCGGCCGACTGCACGCGGTTGAGCGGCGCGTCCGGGATCAGCCCCAGCACCATGGCGTAGGTGGTGTCGATATGGCTGCCGAACGCGCCGGCGAGCCGGATGGCGTCCACCTTGTCGACGCCGAGCTTGTCCATGAGAAGCCGCGTTCCGGCGTAAAGCGCGGCCTTGGCGAGCTGGATCGCGCGAACGTCGTTCTGGGTGATCGAGATCAGCGGCTCGCCGTCGCGCACCACGTAGGTGAAGGTGCGTCCGCTGGCGCGGATGCGCGCCGAGCGCTCCGCCAGCGATCCGTCGACAAGACCATCCTGGTTGACGATACCGGCGAGGTACATTTCCGCGATCACCTCGATGATCCCGGAGCCGCAGACGCCGGTGACCCCGGTGGCCGCCACCGCCTCCTCGAAGCGCGGATCGTCCGACCAGAGATCGCAGCCGATGACGCGATAGCGCGGCTCCAGCGTTTCCGGGTCGATCCGTATACGCTCGATTGCGCCCGGCGCCGCGCGCTGGCCGCAGGAAATCTGCGCGCCCTCGAACGCCGGACCGGTGGGCGAGGAGCAGGCGAGCAGCCGGCGCTTGTCGCCCAGCACGATCTCGGCGTTGGTGCCGACATCGACGACCAGCATGAGATCGTCGGAGAGGTGGGGGGATTCCGACAGCACCACGCCGGCGGTGTCGGCGCCGACGTGCCCGGCGATGCACGGCAGCACGTAGACGTAGGCGCCGGGGTTCAGCCTGAGGTCCAGTTCCTTCGCCGGCCGCGTCACCGGCAGGCCGGTCGCCAGCGCGAACGGCGCGCCCCCCAGTTCGGTCGGGTCGATGCCGAGAAACAGGTGGTGCATCACCGGATTGCCGACGAGCACGATGTCGAGGATGTCGGTCACCTCGACCTTCGCTTCCGCCGCCACCTGCGCGGCGAGCGTGTTGAGCGCCTCGCGCACCGCCGCCGTCATCTCGGCCTCGCCGCCGGGGTTCATCATCACGTAGGAAACCCGGCTCATCAGGTCTTCGCCGAAGCGGATCTGCGGGTTCATCACGCCCGACGACGCCCCCACCTCGCCGGTCGCCAGCGACGACAGATGCGCCGCGATGGTCGTCGATCCCACGTCCACCGCAAGCCCGTAGGCCTTGTCGTGGAAGCCCGCCCAGATGGCGATGACGCGCGGCGCGTCGCCCGGCAGCCGGTGATGCACGGCGCAGGTGATCTTCCAGTCCCCCTTGCGCAGCGTCTTCTGCACCTGCTGCACGATATCGAGACCGGCCGTCACGTTCTCGATGCCCCACTGGGCGGCGAGCGCCGCGTAGACGCGTTCGAGGTCGGACGACGGCTTGTGCATGTCCGGCTCCTCGACCTCGATGAAGTAGAGGCGCACCGCCGGGTTCATTTCGATGGCGCGGGCGTCGGCGCGCTTGCGCACCACCTGCTTGTGGACCTGCGAGTCGGGCGGAACGTCGATCACGACGTCGCCCAGAATCTGCGTCTGGCAGGAGAGGCGTCGGCCGGGCTTCAGCCCGCGCTTGTCATCGTAGCGCACCTCGACCGCGGTGAGGCCGTTGAGGTGGCCGGCGCGCGAGACGATGCCGTGCTTGGCGAACTCGCCCTCGGAAAGCGTCACCTGGCAGCGGCCGCAGATGGCGCGCCCGCCGCAGACCGAGTCGATGTCGACGCCGAGCGCGCGCGCGGCCTGGAGCACGGGCGTGCCGAGCGCGAACCGCCCGCGCTTGCCGGAGGGCGTGAAGACGATCAGGGCGTCCGGTTGATCGCGCATGGGTTTGCCGTCAGCCGCGGCGGCGGCGGCGCTCCTCGCGCTCGCGCCGGCGCACATCGCTCTCGCTCTCGCCTCCCGGAGGTGCGCCATCCGCGGCGGCCGCCGGAGCAGGTTCGCGGAACTTGCGGATCCAGGCGAGGCAGTTGGCGTCCACGCCGTTGAGCACGTTGGCGCCCATGATGGCGTGCATATCCTCGTCATGCAGGGGGTTCATGATCGCCGAGGTCATGCCGTGCGAGGCGGCCATGGCGAGGAAGTAGCCGGTGAGGGCGCGCCGGTTCGGCATGCCGAAGGAGATGTTGGACGCGCCGCAGGTGGTGTTGACCTT
>DAIODI010000078.1:0-12109 GCA_036746875.1 Aestuariivirgaceae bacterium
CTGCTTGTATTCGCATCATCTTTTTCCGCCAAGTGGCGGCCACTTGGCGGGATGACGCTTCTAGCGCCGGCCCTTCGCCGCCGGGGCCTCGCCCGCGTCGGCCGGCTTCTTCTTCCGAAGGCCGCCGAGCAGGGCGCTCACGGTCGGCAGCAGCAGCCGCGCCGCCCCGATTTCCACGGCGCCCGTGACCAGCCCCGTGACCCCCGCCGACTGCACCCGCGCAACCTCGCTCTCCACGGTTTCGAGCGCGGTGTCGCGCATCTCCTCGGCCAGTCGCAGTTCCGGGCCAGGCTTCAGCGTGTGGCCGATGGCGAACGCAACCGCCGCCGCGGCGAAGTTCACGACGGCGATGCCAAGCGCCGTCCGGACCGGACCGAAGGCCTCCGACAGCCACAGGAATGCGGCGACGTTCAGCATGCCCAGCCCGAACAGCGCCACGCCCAGCGCCACCGCCAGAAACGCCGCCTTGCGCGCGTAGGAGCGCAGCCGCATCTCGGCCAGGAGAAGCTCGGTTCTCACATACACGCGCCCGGAGCGTACGACGGTCTGGATCGACATGGGCTTGCTCCTTCAGCGGGCGGTGAGACGGCCGATGACGATCCCCAGCGCGATCGCTCCTGCGATCGTCGCGCCGGGATGCTCCTTCACCGTGTGTTCGGCGTCCTCGATCATCTGCCGGACGAGATCGGCCAGGTCCCTGGCGTCACGCTCCAGCGGGCCGAGCAGGCCCTCGGCCGTTTCGGCTGCGGCCTGGACGGACTCCCGGGCGGGTTCGCGCAGCGCCGCAAGCTCGGCCTTCAGCGCCTCGAAATCCTGCTGCAAGCGATCCCGTGCGGGCATGGCCTTCTCCCTTCCTGCGCGATGGGTGCAACCCTTCTACACACGACCGCCGCCGCGTTCCATCTCGACATGCCCGCCGTGAGCGGGCAAACCTCCTGCCATCTGCCGAAGGAAGGACGCCTGCCCCATGCGCGCTGCCGAAACCATCGTCCGGGCCCTGGAGGCGCACGGGCTCGCCCGCGTCTACTGCGTGCCGGGAGAGAGCTACCTGACGCTGCTCGACGCGCTGCACGATTCCAACGCCATCGAGACGGTGATCTGCCGTCATGAATCCGGCGCCGGCTTCATGGCCGTGGCGGAGGCCAAGCTCACCGGCAAGCCCGGCTGCTTCATGGTCTCGCGCGGACCGGGGGCCACCAACGGCTCGATCGCCGTCCACGTGGCCGAGCAGGACGCCGTGCCGGTCGTGGCGCTGATCGGCCAGGTGTCGCGCGAGGAGCGCGGCCGCCACGCCTTCCAGGAAGTCGATTACGGCCAGTTCTTCGGCAAGATCGCCAAGGGCGTGTTCGAGGTGATGGAGGGCGACAGGCTCCCCGAGACCATGGCGCGGGCCTTCCACCTCGCCGCCTCCGGCGTGCCGGGGCCGGTGATCGTGTCGCTGCCGGAGGACATGCTCGCCGACGAGGTGGCCGGGCCGCTGCCCGCGCCCTACCCGCTGGCGCGTCCGTCCGCCGCCGAGGCCGACGCCGGGCGGCTTCTCGCCCTGCTGGCGAGCTCCGAACGTCCGCTGCTGATCGCCGGGGCGCGCCTCCGGGGGCCTGACGGCGCGAAAGCGTTGGCGGACTTCGCCGCCCGCCACCACGTGCCCGTTGCGGCGACGTGGAAGAACCAGGACGTGTTCGACAACGCCTCGCCGCTCTACGCCGGGCACCTCGGTTTCGGCAACCCGCCGAAGCACAGGGAGCTGCTGGGCCGCGCCGATCTCATCATCGCCGCGGGCACGCGGCTCGGCGACATCGCGTCCCAGAACTTCACGCTGCCGCACGCGCCGCAGCCGAAGCAGCCGCTGGTGCACATCTACCCCGACGCCGCGCCAATCGGGCGGGTGTTCCGCACCGATCTCGGCGTCGTCGCCGATCCGGCGGCGCTGCTGAGGCTGGCGGCGGCGGGCGCTCCCGCGCACACGGCGGCGCGCGAACGCTGGGCGGGGGAGATCGGGGCCTTCATCGACGGGTTTATGGCGTTCCGTTCGCCCAACCCCGAAGACGGGGTGGATTTCGGCGAGGTGGTGATGGCGGTTGCGCGCCAGGCGCCGAAGGACGCGATTATCGCCACCGACGCCGGCAACTTCTCAAGCTGGGTGCACCGGCACTGGCGGCTGACTGCGGCGAACACCATGCTGGGGGCCCTCGCCGGCGCGATGGGTTTCGGCGTTCCCGCCGCCGTCGCGGCCTCGCTGGCGGACCGCAACCGCACCGCCATCGCCTTCGTCGGCGACGGCGGCGCGCTGATGACCGGGCAGGAACTGGCGACGGCGCTCCAGCACGGCGGCAAGCCGAAGATCGTCATCTCCGACAACGGAACCTACGGCACCATCCGCGCCCACCAGGAGAAACGCTTTCCGGGGCGCGTTTCGGGCACGCGCCTGAAGAACCCCGACCTCTCCCAATGGGCGGCCTCGTTCGGCGCGCACGTGGAGACGATCCGCAAGGGCGACGACATCGACGCCAGGGTGAAGCGGGCGCTGGCGCACGACGGCGCGGCGGTGATCGTGGCGAAGTCGAGCCAGGAGGCGCTGTCCGCCTTCGCCACGCTGTCGGCCCTGCGCGGCAAGTGACGCGGGCGCGCGCCTACACGTTCAAAAGCAGGAACTCGCGCTCCCACGAACTGATGACCTTGCGGTAGAGCTCCATCTCCTCCTCCTTCACGCCGCGGAAGGCGTCGATGAAGCGCTCGCCGAACACCTGCTTCAGCGGCTTGGTGTAGTTGAGCTTCGAGAGCGCGTCCTCAAGGTGCAGCGGCAAGGTGTGGGCGTAGCGGTAGGCCGAGCCTTCCACCGGATCGGTCGGCTTGATCTTCTGGATCATGCCGAGATAGCCGCAGGCGAGCGAGGCGGCGATGGCGAGGTAGGGATTGGCGTCCGCCCCCGGCACGCGGTTCTCCACGCGCATGTTGTTGGGATCGGACGACGGCACGCGCAACGGCGCGGTGCGGTTGTCGATGCCCCAGTGGGTGTTCGTCGGCGCGTCCGAATCCGGCACGAGGCGGCGGTAGGAGTTGACGTTCGGCGCGCAGAACGGCAACGCCGCCGCCATGTAGCGTTGCAGCCCGCCGATGTGGTTGAGGAACAGCCGCGAGGGCTTGCCGTTGGGCGAGGCGAAGATGTTCTTGCCGGTTCGCCCGTCCATCACCGACTGGTGGATGTGCATGGAGGAGCCGGGCTCGTTGGCGTGCGGCTTCGCCATGAAGGTGGCGTACATGTCGTGCTTGAGCGCCGCCTGCCGCACCGTGCGCTTGAACAGGAACACCTGGTCGGCAAGCTCCAGCGGATCGCCGTGGTTGAAGTTGATCTCCAGCTGCGCCGGGCCGGACTCATGGCTGATCGTGTCCACGTCGATCTCCTGCGCCTCGCAGAAGTCGTAGATATCCTCGACGATGGGATCGAAGTCGTTGGCGGCGTCGATGCCGTAGGCCTGGCCAAACTTCTCCGCCCGGCCGGACCGTCCGACCGGGGCTTCGAGCGGGTAGTCGGGGTCGAGGTTCTTCTTCACCAGATAGAACTCGAGCTCCGGCGCGACGACCGGACGCCAGCCCTTCTCCCGGTAAAGCTCGATCACCTTCTTCAGCACATAGCGCGGCGCGATATCGACCGGCCGGTCGTCGAGATAGAAGGCGTCGCAGATCACCTCGGCGGTGGGGTTGGCGTACCACGGCACGCGCCGCACGGTGTCGGCGTCGGGCTTGAGATAGACGTCGATCGAGGCGTCGTCGGTGGCGTCGGTCTTCGCCGAGAAGGCGCCCGTCACGGTGAGGATGAACACGTCCTCGGGGATGCGCAGACCGCGGCTCTTCGAGCCCTTGGAAAACTTCGACGCCGGCAGGATCTTGCCGCGCGCCGTGCCGGTGATGTCGGGAACGAGGCATTCCACCTCGTCGATGGCGTTGCTCGACAAAAACTCCTCGAAGCGGGAGGCTGACATGATGAACCTGAGAGGTTGTTGATCGCCCGGGTTGAGAGGGAAACCGCGCGTTCGCGGGCGGATCAAGCATATCCGCCTGCGGAAAGACAGTGCGCGACGGCCCCCGGACACGCCTAGTCTAGCCCGGGCGCTTGACCAAAAAAAAGACCTGGGACAAGTGTTTGGGAGAACGGGCGGCGGACGGCGGCGCAAGCCTTGGGGAGAGACCATGTCCAAAGCGGTCAACGGCAAGGCCAAGGCCGCTCCGGCCAGCCCGCTCGACGCGCCGAACTACTACCAGGCCACGGCCCGCGCCTACGCCGCGTTTCCTGCGCTCGACGGCGGCCTGACGGTGGACGCCGTGGTGATCGGCGCGGGCTTCACCGGCCTGTCGGCGGCGCTGGAGTTGCGCGCCAGGGGCATGCGCGTGGCGGTGCTGGAGGCCGAAACCATCGGCTGGGGCGCATCGGGCCGCAACGGCGGACAGGTGTGCACCGGCTATTCGCCGGGCATGGACAAGTTCGAGAAGGTGCTGGGCCGGGCCGAGGCGCAAGCGTGCTTCGACATCGCCGAGGAGGCGAAGGCGCTGCTCGTCAGCCGGATCGAGCGCCACGCCATCGACTGCGACCTCACGTGGGGCTACCTCGTCGCCGCGCCGCGTCCCGGCCAGATGAAACACCTCGAAGAGTGGCGCGAGGAGCTTCTCTCCTACGGCTACGACAAGACCTCGATCCTGTCCAAGGCGGAGCTTGAGGAACGGATCGGCTCGCGGCTCTACCACGGCGGCCTCGCCGACCGCGGCGCGGGCCACCTCCACCCGCTCAACTACGCCATCGGTCTCGCCGAGGCGGCGCGGGCGGCGGGGGCGCTGATCTTCGAGCGTACGCCGGCGCTCGTGATCGTGGACGGATCGCCCGCCTGCGTGCGCACCGCACGCGGCGCCGTCACGGCGAAGGCGGTGATCGTCGCCTGCAACGCCTATATCGGCGGCCTGCTGCCCGCCGTCGCCAGCCGCATCATGCCGGTGGCGAGTTATGTGATCGCCACCGAACCGATGGACGCGGCGCGCGCCTCGCCGGTCATGCGCAGCCGCGACGCCGTGGCCGACGCCAACTTCGTCGTCGACTACTTCCGCATGACGAAGGACAACCGCCTCATCTTCGGCGGCCGGTGCAGCTATTCCGGCATCGACCCGCGAGACCTCGCCGCCAGCATGCGCCCGCGCGTGCTGAAGGTGTTTCCGCAGCTCGGCGATATCCGGATCGACTACGCCTGGGGCGGCCATATCGCCATCACCCACAACCGCCTGCCGGACGCGCGCCGGCACGGCAAGGCGATCTATTACACGCAAGGATACTCCGGGCAGGGCGTGGCGCTCTCGGGCGTCTTCGGGAAGATGATGGCCGAAGCCGTGGCCGGCGACGCCTCGCGCTTCGACCTCTTCGCGAAGATCCGCCATGCGCCGTTCCCCGGCGGGCCGCTCTTGCGCCGCCCCGCCCTCACCTTCGGGATGCTCTACTACCGGATGCGCGACCTGCTCAGCTGATCCGCCGTCAGTCCGTCATCTTCTCCGGCCGGGCGCCCTTCGCCCAGGCCTTGAGGCAGAGCAACTCCAGCGCGATCATCGCGCCCGCGTTCGCCGTCATGTCGGCGTGGTCATAGGGCGGCGACACCTCGACCACGTCCATGCCGACAAGATCGAGACCCTTGAGCGCCCGGATGATCGCCAGCGCCTGGTAGGACGACAGGCCGCCCGGCACCGGCGTTCCCGTGCCCGGCGCGTAAGCCGGATCGAGGAAGTCGATGTCGAAGGTGAGATAGGCGGGCCCCTCTCCCACCCGCCTCAGGATCGCCTTCGCCACATCGCCGGCGGATTTCGCCTGCACCTCGTCGGCGAACATCACCTCCATGCCGAAGGTCCTCTCGCCGGCGTAGCAGGTGCGGATGCCGAGCTGGATCGCGCGCCCGGCGTCGATGACGCCCTCGCTCACGGCGTAGTTGAACATGGTCCCGTGGTCGATGCGGCCGCCCTCGTCCGGCTCGACGTCGCGGTGGGCGTCGAAGTGGATGAAGCCGAGCGGCCCGTGCTTCTTCGCCAGCGCCTTGAGAACCGGATAGGTGACGAAGTGATCCCCGCCGATGACGAGCGGCGTCACGTCCTTTTCGATGACGCCGCGGATATGGCGCTCGATGGCGCGCGGCACGTCCTGCTTGCGGCCCCAGTCGAAGAAGCAGTCGCCGTAGTCGACGACGGCGAGAGTGTCGAAGGGATCGAACCGCCACGGCCACACCGGCCCCCACGCGTGCTGGACGGAGGCGCGCCGCACGCCCTCCGGCCCGAAGCGCGCGCCCGGACGGTTGGTCACGGCCTGGTCGAACGGGATGCCGGTCACCGCCACGTCAACGCCCTTCAGATCGCGCGTGTACCTGCGGCGCATGAACGACAGCGCGCCGGCGTAGGACGCCTCGATGGACGACCCCTTCAGCGTCTTGCGACGGAATGCGGCGTCGCCAGGGATGCGCCCGGTCACGCTGGTCGCGTTGCTCATGAGACGGTCACTCCGTGAGGATGAGGGAATCTTCCGGCAGCCACGACACCCACACGTCGTCGCCGCGATGGAATTCGCTGTGCGAGCGCCGGTCGTTCTGGATGTTGACGGAGAGCTCCTGGCCGCCCGCCGTCTCCACGAACACATGGCTGGTGTCGCCGTAGTAGGCGACGTCGCGAACCCTGCCCTTGACGCGGATCGCGGCCTTGCCCCTGGGCTCGGCGGCGGAGAGTTTCATTTTCTCCGGCCTGACCGCGATCGCCACCTGGCCCGAAGCCGGCGCGGCGGCGGGCAGCACGAGGTCGCCGAAGCCGCCGGTGCGGCAGATGACGGCGTCGCCCTTCACGCCTGTCACCTCGGCGTCGATGAGGTTCACCTTGCCGATGAAGTCGGCGACGAAGCGCGAGCGCGGCTGCTCGTAGAGTTCGCCGGGCCCTGCCACCTGGCTCACCTTGCCCTGGTTCATCACCGCGATACGGTTGGCCATCGACAGCGCCTCGTCCTGGTCGTGGGTGACGATGATGAAGGTGATCCCCACCGTCTGCTGGAGCCGGGCGAGCTCCAGCTGCATCTGCTCGCGCAGCTTGGCGTCGAGCGCCGACAGCGGCTCGTCGAGCAGCAGCACCTTGGGCCGCTTGACGAGCGCACGGGCGAGCGCGACACGCTGGCGCTGGCCGCCGGAGAGCTGGTCGGGACGGCGCGATCCGTAGGAGCCGAGCTTCACCATGTCGAGGGCTTCCTGCACGCGCGGGCCGATCTCCGCCTGCGGCGTGCCGGAGACCTTGAGGCCGTAGGCGACGTTCTGCTCCACCGTCATGTGCGGAAAGACGGCGTAGGACTGGAACACCATGTTGACCGGGCGCCGGTTGGGCGGCGTCTGCGCCATGTCCACCCCGTCGATCACGATCTCGCCCTCGGTCGGCTTCTCAAGCCCGGCGATCATCCGCAGCAGCGTGGTCTTGCCGCAGCCCGAAGGGCCGAGCAGCGCGAAGAACTCGTTGCGGCGGATGTCGATCGAAACGTCGTCCACGGCGACGACGCCGGGAAACCGCTTCGACACGTTGCGGATGGAGACGATGACGTCGTCGTTGGCGTCGGGCACGGCGATCCCTCAGGTCTTTTGCGGCTGCTGCTGGAGGCGCATGGCGATGGCGGTCAGCACCACGGTGATGACGATGAGCACGGTGGAGGCCGCGTTGATGTCCGGCGAGACGCCGCGGCGCACCAGCGAATACACCTTGACCGGGAACGTCACCGTGTCCGGGCCGGAGGTGAAGAAGGTGATGACGAAATCGTCGAGCGACAGGGTGAAGGCGAGCAGCGCGCCGGCGATCAGGCCGGGCTTCATGTAGGGGTAGACGACGTTCCAGAACGTCTGCCACTCGCTGGCCCCAAGGTCGCGGGAGGCTTCCTCCAGTTCGCGATTGAACCCCACCATGCGGGCGCGCACGACGACCGCCACGAACGGAAAGGCGAAGGCGATATGCGCGATGGTGATGGCCGAAAGATTGAGCGGCCACACCGACAGCGCCGCGTTCCACCAGGCGATGGGGCCGGCTTCAAAGCCCGCCATCCAGTGGCCCACCCCTGCGAAGAACACGAGCAGCGCCACGCCCATGCAGATTTCCGGGATGACGATGGGCAGCGCCATGAACCCCTCGTAGGCGGACTTGCCGGGAAACCGGAAGCGCCACAGGAACAGGGCGGACGCCGCGCCGATGATGGTGGCGAAGATGGTGCAGAAGAACGCGATGGTGAGCGAGTTCACCATGGCGTCGAACAGCGCGGCGTTGTTCCACGCCACCACATAGTACTTCAGCGTGAACCCCTGCCAGACGATGTTACGCCTGGAGTCGTTGAAGCTGAACGCCATCAGCGTGAGGATCGGCGCGTAGAGCATCACCAGCACGGCGGCGAACAGCACCTTGAGCCACAGGCGGGATGCATAGTCGAGCGGCCCCTGGCGATGGCTGCCGGTGAGCCGTTCGAGGAACGTAGGGCCGGCGGCGGCGCGCGCTTCCATGGTCATCGCCGGTCCCTCCCTAAACCCCGACGCCCTTCGAGCTGCGGATCGCGAACGACCGCCGCGCCAGCGCGATGAACGTGGCGTACATGAGCAGGAACGACAGCGCCGCGCCGAACGGCCAGTCGTTCGCCGCCTTGAACTGGCGCTCGATCACGTTGCCGATCATCACCGCGTTGGCGCCGCCGAGAAGGTCCGGCGTCAGGAACGAGCCGAGGCAGGGGATGAACACCAGGATGACGCCGGAGATGATGCCGGGCATCGTCAGCGGCACGGTGACGGAGAGGAACGTGCGCCATTGCGAGGCGCCGAGATCGAGGCTGGCCTCAAGGAACGAACGGTCGAGCCGCTCGATGGTGGCGTAGAGCGGCAGCACCATGAACGGCATGTAGACGTAGACGAGACCCGCGATCACCGCGAAGTTGTTGTAGAGAAGCTCCAGCGGCTGGAACGGCCCGAACAGCAGCGACAGTCCGAACAGATTGTAGAAGAACTCCAGCGTGTAGTTCAGATAGCCGTTGGTACGGAAGACCGCGATGAGCGCGTAGGTGCGGATCAGCAGGTTGATCCAGAACGGCAGGATGATGGCGAGCAGCAGCCACGGCTTCCATTTCGCCGGGGCGAAGCAGATGCCGAAGGCGATCGGGTAGGCGATGGCGAGACAGAGCGCGGTGGCGAGCGCGCTGATCCAGACCGACTTGAGCAGGATCTGCATGTAAAGCGGATCGAAGGCGCGGATGTAGTTCGCCAGCGTGCCGGTGTAAGCGACGTCGATGATCGACGTCTTCTCGGCGAACGACATGGCCCAGATGACGCCGAGCGGGATCAGGAAGAAGACCACCAGCCAGAACGTGCCCGGCAGACCCAGCAGCCAGAACACGCCGCGGTTATCGCGCCAGCTTTCCACGACGGAACTCCTCCCTTGCCCTGACCCAGCATACGCCGGGCGCCGGTCCTGTCAAAGAAGCCGGCGCCCGATCGGAGGAGATCGATTGCGTCTTCGTCGCGTCAGGCGGCCTGGATGCGCGTCCAGGCCTCGTCGCGCAGCTTGATCGCCGCCTCGCCGACATAGATGCCGGGCTCGCATTTGGCGATCACGTCCTCCGGCGGGAAGATCGCCGGGTTGTCGCGATACTCGGACGGCATCAGGTCCTTCGCCTTCTGGTTGGCGGAGGCGTACTGGATGGTCTCGATGATGCCCTTGCCGGCCTCGGCGTCGAGCAGGAAGTTGATGAAGGCGTGGGCGTTGTCGGGATGGGGCGCGCCCTTGGGGATGCACACGCAATCCTGCCACAGCAGCGAGCCCTGCTTCGGCACCGCGTAGGCGATGTCGGCGTCCTCGGCGACCACCTGCATGATGTCGCCGTTCCACTCCATGCACACGTCAATCTCGCCCGAAGCGAGCAAGTCCTGTCCGTTGTCCTTGGCGAAGGTCTTGATGTTCTTCTTCTGGGCGATCAGCAGCTCTTCGGCGTGCTTGATCTGCGCCGGGTCGGTGGAGTTGAAGGAGTGCCCGAGGTACTTCAGCGTGCAGCCGATCACGTTCTGGGCGTCGCCGAGCAGCGAGATGCGGCCGGCGAACTGGTCGCTGTCGAACAGCGGCTTCCAGTCGGCCATGTCGGCCCCGCCGGTCTTGCTCTTGCGGTAGCCGACGCCGAGGGTGCCCCACATGTACGGCACCGAGTGCTTGCGGCCGGGATCGAACTGGGCGTCCTGGAACGCCTTGGCGATGTTCGCCATGTTCGGGATCTTCGCGTGGTCGAGCGGCTCCAGCATCCCGGCCTGCAGCATGCGCTCGACGTAATCGTTGGTCGGCACGATCACGTCGTAGCCCGGGTTGCCTGCCTTCAGCTTGGCGAACAGTTCGTCGTTGTCGGCGTAGAGGTCCATCTTCACCTCGATGCCGGTCGCCGCGTTGAAGTCGGCGAGTGTGCTTTCGCCGATGTAGGTGTCCCAGTTGTAGAAGTTGAGGCGCTTCTCCTCCTCGGCCAGCGCGTGGCGCGGCAGGAAGGTGAGGCCGATGAGCGCCGCGCCGGTTCCCTTGAGGAGGCTGCGGCGCGAGGGGCGGTAACGGGGGGTGAACGTCGTCATCTTGTCATCCCTTCGGGCGTTTCCGGACCGTGGAGGTCCGTCCGTGGACATATGGTTGTAGTCATGGCGCGCCGCGGCAATCTTCAACCGGGGCGCGCGGCTTGGCGGTTTGGTGACAGCCGGAGCCGTCAGGCCGCCATCTCGTGCTTCACGTCGGCGAGCGTCAGGTCGAAGGCCTTGCGGGCGATCTTCATCCACTCGTCGATTTCCGTCTTTTCGATCACCAGCGGCGGCGAGAACACCATGGTGTCCCAGCAGGCGCGCATGATCAGCCCGTTGCGGAAGCAGTGGTCGCGGCAGATAACGCCGACGCGGCCGGTGTCTGCGAACCGTTCCCGGGTCTTCTTGTTGCGAACCAGCTCGAAGGCTCCGATGAAGCCCTTCGCGCGCGCCTCGCCCACCAGCGGATGGTCGGCGAGCGAGGCGATGGCGTCGGCGAGATAGGGGGCGAGCGTGCGCACCCGCTCCACCAGCTTCTCGTCCTTCAGGATGCGGATGTTCTCGAGCGCCACCGCGCAGGCCGCCGGATGCCCGGAGTAGGTGTAGCCGTGGTAGAACTCGCCGCCCTTGTCGAAGAACTCGTCCACCACCTTGTCGGATACGGCCAGCGCTCCGATCGGCTGGTAGCCCGAGGAGAGCCCCTTCGCCATCACCACGAGGTCGGGCTCGAAGCCCATCGTCTCGTGGCCCCACCAGGCGCCGGTGCGCCCGAAGCCGCAGATCACCTCGTCGGCCACAATGAGGATGCCGTACTTGCGGCAGATCTTCTGCACCTCCGGCCAGTAGGTGGAGGGCGGGATGATGACGCCGCCCGCGCCCTGGATCGGTTCGCCGACGAACGCGGCCACATTCTCGGGGCCGACTTCCAGGATCTTCTTCTCGACCTCCGCCGCAGCGTGGAGGCCGAACTCCTCCGGCGTCATCTGGCCGCCGAAGTCGTACCAGTTCGGCTGCAGCACATGCTCGAACCCGGGCAGCGGCAGGCCGCCCTGGGCGTGCATGCCCTCCATGCCGCCAAGCGAGGCCGAAACCATCGTCGAGCCGTGGTAGGCGCGCCGGCGGGTGATGAACACCTTGCGGTACGGCTTGCCCTTCACCGCCCAGTAGTGGCGCACGAAGCGCACCATCGTGTCGTTGGCTTCCGACCCGTCGTTGACGAAAAACACCTTGTTGAAGTTACCGGGCAGAAGATCGGAAACGGTCTTGGCCAGCTCGGCGGCCGGCGCGGTCGTGGTCTTGAAGAAGGTGTTGTAGTAGGGAAGATCGAGCATCTGCCGGTAGGCGGCCTCGGCAAGCTCCTTGCGGCCGTAGCCGATGTTCACGCACCACAGACCCGCCATGGCGTCGAGCAGACGGTTGCCGTCGCCGTCCCAGATCCAAACGCCCCGGGCGTGGGTGATCACTCGCGCGCCGCCTTCGGCATGGAACGTTTTGTGGTCGGTGAACGGATGGAAGTGGTGGCGCGTGTCGTGGGCGACGACTTCGGC
>DAIODI010000079.1:0-12002 GCA_036746875.1 Aestuariivirgaceae bacterium
CCGGGACCGACAGTGTCGAGGTGGCCGTTGAGGATAAGGCCCGGCCCCTTATCACGGCCTTCTATGGCCGCCACCAGGTTCGGCTTCTCCGGCGCGCGCGCCACGGTCGACGGCGCGATGCCGTGGCTGCGCAGATAGCGTCGGATCCGCTCGGCCGGGGCGCGGCAATCGCCGGGCGGGTTCTCGCTGCGCGCGTCCACAAGATCACAGCATAGGGAAAGTATTTCTTCCCTGTCAGCGGTTGAAATCCAAGTAAATTCTGTCATTTTACATGATTTCGACTTGAAGGCGGGTCGTGCGTGGTGTATTCTCTTGCAGCAGATGCGGAGGGGCGGTCATGGCGAAACTTCTCGAAGGCAAGGTGGCCTTCATCACCGGCGGGGCGCAGGGCATCGGCCTTGCGGTGGCGAGGGCGATGGCGGCGGAAGGGGCGCGCGTATGCGTGGCCGACGTGCAGGCCGCCAGGACGGAGGCGGCCGCCGCCGCGCTGGGCGACGCCGCGCTCGGGCTTGCCCTCGACGTGACCGACGAGGCGGCGACCGAACGGGCGGCGGACGTGGTCGCCAGCCGCTTCGGGCGCATCGACATTGCGGTGCCGAACGCCGGCATCCTTTTGCTCAAGCACGGCGTCGATATGACCACGGACGAGTTTCGCCGTGTGATCGACGTCAATCTCACCGGCGCCTACATCACCACGCGCGTCGTGGCGCGGCGCATGATGGCCGACGACAAGGGGGGCCGGATCATCATGACATCGTCGCTGTTCGGCCTGCGCGGCGGGCGCGAGAACGTCGCCTACTCGGCCTCGAAGTTCGGGATGATCGGCATGATGCAGAGTTTCGCCGCCGAGCTCGCTCCCCACGGCGTCCTTGTCAACTGCGTCTGTCCGGGCCAGATGGACACGGACATGATCCGCCAGCTGTTCCGGGACCGCGCCGCGCTGCGCGGCGTGAGCGCGTCGGAGGTCGAAGGGGCGCTGACGTCGCGCATCCCGGTCGGGCATCTCGGGCCGATGGATCATCTTGCCGGCACCTACGTCTATCTCGCCTCCAGCCTGTCGCGGTACGTCACCGGGCAGTCCATCGTGGTCGACGGCGGCTGGCAGGTGGGATGACTCACGCCGCCTGCCGCTCCACCGCCTCGGCGCTGCGCCCCACCACCGCCTCGTAGGTCGCCGCGTCCGTCGCGCCCTCGCTGCCGATGGCGACGATCAGCGCGGCCGGCGTCAATCCGAGCGCCGCCCGCAGACCGGGGTCGAGCGCCGCCTCGACAAGCCCGGCGATCGCCGCGCAGCCCGACTCCCCCGACACGACCGGCGGATCGCCCGCCACGCCCGCCGCCAGCATCCGCATGGCCTCGGGGGCGGCCTCCTCCGGCAGGGTCAGCACGTCGTCTGCGGCGTAGCGCAGGATCGGCCAGGCGCGCGGCGAAATCTCGCCCGCCGCTAGGCACGCCATGAACGTGTTGACGTCGCCCTCGACCGGCGTCGGCCTGCCCGCGGCGATCGACCGGAAGCTGCAGTCGGCGCGCTGCGGTTCAACCACCACGATGCGCGGCCGCCTCGGGCCAAGCGTTTCCCAGAGGTGGCCGGCGACCGCGGCGGCGATGCCGCCGACGCCGCCCTGCACGAAGACGTGGGACGGCGCGCGGCCCTGCAGCTGCTCCATGAATTCCGCCACCATCAGCGTGTAGCCCTGCATCACCATCGCCGGCACGTCGGCGTCGCCGCCGCCCGCGTTGGTGTCGGCGACCAGATCCCAGCCGTTCCGGGCCGCGTCCGCGGCGCACTGGCGAACCGAATCGTCATAACTGCCGGGGACGCGGGCGATGACGGCCCCGAACCTCGCGATCTCGTCCTCGCGCGACTGGCTGACGTGGGCGTGCAGGTAGATCACGCAGCGCGCCCCGAACATCTGCGCGCCCCAGGCGACGGATCGGCCGTGATTGCCATCCGTCGCCGCGGCCACCGTCAGGGCGCCCGCCATGTCGCGGTGCTTGCCGGCGATGAGGTCGGCGGCGGTGACCCCGGGACGTCCGGCGTCCGCCAGCCGCCGCTGGATCACCCGCAGCACCGCGTAGGCCCCGCCCAGCGCCTTGAAGCTCTTGAGCGAGAAGCGCCTCGACTCGTCCTTGTACAGCACCTCGCGAAGGCCCAGCGCGCTGGCGAGGCCCGGCAGCGGCGTCAACGGCGTTGGAGCGTATCCCGGCCACGAGGTGATTTCGCGGCGCATCGCCGCGTAGGCGGCCTCGTTGAGCACGGCCTGTTGCTCCGGCGCGTACGGACGATCGAACCGGCTGTCGCGGTTGTGGACGTGGCGCGCGCCGAATTGCCGTATCATGCGATCTCCTCCGTCACTCTTCCGGCCGCGCCGGGTGCCACATCTTCCTCGTCGCGGCCTTCTCGTAGGCCTTGCCCTGCGGGTAGCAGCACAACTCCATCTGCAGGCCCCACGGTGCGAGGAAGTACACCCACCACGAACCGGCGGCCGGACCCTCCTCGATGTGCTGCGGTTCGCCCATGATGGCGACGCCGTTCGCCCTGAGGTGGGCCAGCGCCGCGGCGAAGTCATCGACGTAGAAGGCGATGTGGTGGCCGCCGTAATCGCTGTTCTTCGGCCGCTCGCGAATCTGGTCCGGGGCGGCGTACTCGAACAGCTCGAAGTTCGCCCCGGCGCCGCAGCGCATGAAGCAGTAGCGAAGCGTGGCGTCGCGATGGACGCCGAGGTTCGACGGCATGAACTCCGGGTCGGGTCCGAACCTGCCGCCGTCGAAGATGAAATCGCAGCCGATCACGTCGCGGAAGAAGGCGATCGCCTCGTCGAGGTTCGGCACGGTGAGGCCGATATGCTCGACGCCCCGGACGCCGGGGATGCCCTTGCGGTCCATGGTCATGCGCCGTCCACCCGGCGCAGGGCGTTCCGCACCAGCCCGTTGAACGCGGCCGCCGCCTCCATGTGCGGCATGTGGCCGGCGTCCTGGAAGAGCTCCACGCGCACATGGTCGGGGAGATCCCCGGCGTGACTGGCCGGGATGATGCGGTCTTTCGCGCCCCAGATCACCAGCAGCGGCGCCATCAGAAAGTTGAGCGCGTCGCGCATGCCGCCCGCCTGGTGGCCGTCGTGAAAGTTCGCCGCGGCGATGCGCGCCCACGCTTCGGGCACGCCATCCCGGCGCTTCTGCTGGAGCAGATTGTCCGCCATCTGGCGCGTCGCCGCCGACGGGTCGGCGAACAGCCGTCCAAGCGTCTCCTGCATCGTCTTGCGGCGTTCGGCGGCGAGCACGCCTTCGATGAAGGCCATGTCGATCTCCGGGCCGAGCCCGCCGGGGGACACCAGCGTCGCGCTGGCGACGCGCTGCGGTTGCCTGATCGACAGGAATAGCGAGACCGCGCCGCCGAGCGAATGCCCCGCGAGATGAGCTTTCTCAACGCCGAGCGCGTCCATGGCCGCCGTCACCGCCTGCGCGAGGTCGGGCACGCCGCCCTTGCCTTCGGTCAGGCTTGACCCCCCGTGCCCCGGCAGGTCGAGCGCGTGCACCGGGCGGTCCTGCGCCAGGTCGGCCTGATTGAACAGCCACGAGTTGAGATCGCCCGCGAAGCCGTGGAGCAGGATCAGCGGAGTCGCCTCGCCGGTCCCCATGGAGAGCACGTTGATCGCGTGCGGCGGGGCTTCCACCACGCGCGCCGCCGGCGCTTCGCCCGCCGTCGCCGCCTGGACCTCGCTGGCGTACCGGCCGATGTAGGCGTCGACATCGGCCTCGGGCACATCGGGCGGGGCGATCACGGCGAGCAGCGTTCCGACTGCGGCGGTGGCGCCTTGCGGCACGACCAGGCGCCGGACGACGCCGGTCGCCGGCGTGTCCATGACGTTGGTGATCTTCTCGGTCTCGATCTCGACCACGTCGCGGCCCGGCTGGACGGCGTCGCCCTCGCGCACCAGCCAGCCCGCGACCTTGCCCTCCGTCATCGTCATGCCCCACTTCGGCATGGAGATCGGGTGAATGCGCTCGCTCACGGGCTTCAGGCCTCCATGACGGCCCTGACCGCGGCCTCGACGCGCGAGGCTTGCGGGATGTAGGCGGTTTCGAGGCTCGGGGAATACGGCACCGGCGCGTGCGGCGGCGTCACCTTGAGGATCGGCGCCTTGAGGTCGCGAAAGCCTTTCTCGGCCACCATCGCCGCGATGTCCGCCGCCATGCCGCAGCGCGGCGAGCTTTCGTCGACGATCACCAGCCGTCCGGTCTCGCCGACCATGTCGAGGATGGTTTCCTCGTCGAGCGGCGAGGTGGTGCGCGGATCGACGATGGCGCACTCGACGCCCTGGGCGGCGAGCCGGGCGGCGGCTTCCTCAGCCACCTTGACCATCCGGCCCAGCGCCACGATCGTCGCGTCGGCGCCCTCGCGCGCGATTCGCGCCTCGCCGAAGGGGACGGTGTAGGCGCCGTCCGGCGCCTCGCCCATGTCCTCGTACATCATCTTGTGTTCGAGAAAGATCACCGGGTCGTCGTCGCGAATCGCCTGGATCAGCAGTCCCTTCGCATCGAAGGGGTTCGAGGGGATCACGACCTTGAGCCCCGGAATGTGCGTGAACAGCGGATAGAGCGCCTGGCTGTGCTGGCTCGCCGAGCGCGAGCCGGCGCCGACGGTGGCGCGCACCCCCAAAGGCGGCGTCGCCTTGCCGCCGAACATGCAGCGTAACTTGGCGGCCGGGTTGAAGAGCTGGTCGAAGCAGACGCCGAGGAAATCTACGAACATGATCTCGGCGATGGGGCGCAGCCCCGTGGCCGCCGCTCCCGCAGCCGCGCCGATGAAGGCGCTCTCGGTGATCGGGGTGTCCATGATCCGCTCCGGACCGAACTCGCCGAGGATGCCCTTGGTGACGCCGAACGCGCCGCCCCAGGCGTCCTTCTCGCCGGAGCTGCCGGCGCCGCCGGTCACGTCCTCGCCCATGATGATGACGCGGTCGTCGCGCCGCATTTCGAGCTTCAGCGCCTCGTTGAGGGCATGGCGGAAGGACTTGCGTGGCATTGCGGGACCTCAGGCGTAGCGGACGTAAACGTCGGTTGCGACTTCGCGCGGATCGGGCTCGGGCGCGGCGCGCGCCGCCTTCACGGCCTCATCGATGAGCGCGTCCACCTCGCGGTCGACCGCGTCGAGCGCCGCGGCGTCGAGAAGGCCCGCTTCCGTCACCTTGTGGCGGAACACCTTCAGGCAATCCTGTTTCAGCCGCATCGCCTCCTTTTCCTCGGGCGTGCGGTAGGTGTCGGTGTCGCCGGAGAAGTTAAAGTAGTATCTCGGCACGGCGATCTGCAGGAACGACGGTCCCTCGCCGCGACGTGCGCGCGCGACGGCGCGGGCCGCCGCTTCCTCGACCGCGAAGAAATCCAGCCCGTCCACCTTTTCCGCCGGCATGCCGTAGGCGCGGGCGCGTTCGCAGATGTCGCCGGCGACGGCGACCGCGCTGCTGGTCGCCGCGCCGAAGCCGTTGTCCTCGACGACGAAGATCGCCGGCAGCTTCCAGACCACGGCGAGGTTCATGCTCTCGGCGGTGGTGCCCTGGTTGAACGCGCCATCGCCCATGAAGGCAATCGCGACGCCGCCGGTCCTGCGATACCTGGCGGTGAGCGCGGCGCCGCAAACCAGCGGCGGTCCGCCGCCGACGATGCCGTTTGCGCCCATCATGCCCTTGTCGAGGTCGGCGATGTGCATGGAGCCGCCCTTGCCCTTGCAGGTGCCGGTCGCCTTGCCGAAGATCTCCGCCATCATGCCCGGCACGTCCACGCCCTTGGCGATGCAGTGGCCGTGGCCGCGATGGGTTGAGGCGATGCGGTCGCCATCGTTGAGGCGGAAGCAGACGCCGGACGCGGAGGCCTCCTGGCCCGCGTAGAGATGCACGGCCCCCGGCACGTCGCCCGTCGCCATCTCCTGGTTCACCCGGTCCTCGAAGGCGCGGATCGTGCGCATGGTGCGATAGGCGCGGATCAGGTCCTCGCGCGACAACTGCATGGCGAACTCCTTCTGACGGGCGGCATGGTGGCGCAAGGGTTGCGGGTTTTTCCTGCGCACTTGCCGTCTTTGTCGGGTAAAACAGCCGTTCAAACGTGGTGGAGCGAACGAAACATGCAAAAGCCCACACTCGACGAGTTCGATCTCCGGCTGCTGCGGCTGGTGCAGCGCAACAACCGGCTGACCCACGAGGAGCTCGGGGAGGCTGTCGGCCTGTCGCCGTCGGCCTGCCAGCGCCGTCTGGCGAAGCTGCGCCAGAGCGGCGTCATCGAAGCCGACATCGCGGTGATCGCGCCGGAAGCCGTTGGACGCCAGCTCACCATGATCGTGGACGTGACGCTCGAGCGCGAGCGCCCCGACATCATGGACGAGTTCAAGCGCTCGATGCTGGCGACGCCCGAGGTGATGCAGTGCTACTACGTCACCGGCGACGCCGATTTCATCCTGGTGCTGACCGCCCGCGACATGCGGCACTACGAGGCGTTCACGAAGCAGTTCTTCTTCGCCAACCCGAACATCCGCAGGTTCCAGACGCGCGTGGTGATGGACCGCGTCAAGACCGGCCTGTTTGTACCCATCGACTCCGATCGCTGAACTGGATACAAGTATCCTTCCCAGTCCCCAACGGTTCGCCCATGAACAAGCACAATTCGCCCGGCGCCTTCCTGCACCCGTTCTCGCACCTGCCGACGCTCGCAGAGGAGGGACCCGTGGTGATCGACCACGGTCGCGGCGTCTACGTCTTCGACGACCGCGGGCGCCGTTACATCGAAGGCAACTCGGGGCTCTGGAATGTGGTGCTCGGGTTCGACAACCCGCGCCTCGTCGAGGCGGCGCAGCGGGCCTATGCGAAGCTCCCCGCCTATCACGCCTTCTTTGGCCGGGTGTCGCAGTCCGCGCTCGACCTGTCGGAGCGCCTCGTCAAGCTCGCTCCCATGGCGGCCTCACGCGTGTTCTACGCCAACTCGGGATCGGAGGCGAACGACACGGTCGTCAAGATGCTGTGGCTGCTGGCCGAAGCCGAGGGCAAGCCGCACCGCCGGCTGCTGCTCAGCCGCAAGAACGCCTATCACGGCGTGACCGTGGCGAGCGGCAGCCTCACCGGCAAGGACTACATGAAGGCGTTCTCGGGCCTGCCGATCCAGGAAGTCCGCTTCCTGACCTCGCCGCATCACTGGCGGGAGGCGCTGGCCGGCGAGACCGAAGAGGCCTTTTCGGCCAGACTTGCGCTCGAACTCGAGCAGACGATCCGCAACACCGGCCCCGAGTTCATCGCCGGGTTCTTCGCCGAGCCGGTGCTTGGCGCAGGCGGGGTCATCCCGCCGCCGAAGGGATACTTCCAGGCGATCCAGCCGGTGCTGCGGCGCTACGGCGTTCCGCTGATCGCCGACGAGGTGATCTGCGGTTTCGGTCGCACCGGCGAACTGTGGGGCTCGCTCAAGTACGGCATCGAGCCCGACGTCGTGGTGTCCTCGAAGGTGATCACGGCAGGCTTCTTTCCGATGGGAGCGATCATCCTGTCGCCGTCGATGGCCGAGCGTATCGACAGGGCTTCGGCGAAATACGAGGAGTTTCCGCACGGCTTCACGACCGCCGCGCATCCCGTCGGCTGCGCCATCGCCATGGCGGCGCTGGACGAGATCGAGGCGGGCGCCTTCGCCAACGTGCAGGCGGTGGCTCCGGCGTTCCAGGCGGCTCTGTGCGCCATGGGCGATCACCCGATGGTGGGCGAGGCGCGCGGCGTCGGCCTGATGGGGGCGCTCGAAATGGTCGCCGACAAGGCCGCGAAGACGCCCTGGCCGTCGCATCTCGATGTGTCGGAACGGGTGGCGCGCCAGGCGCTGAAGAACGGCCTGATCTGCCGCCCCCTCGGCCAGGCGATCGTGCTTGCGCCGCCGTTCATCATCACCCGGGACGAGATCGCCGAAATGTTCGCCATTCTCAGGCGAACGCTCGACGAGGTGCACCAGACGCTGCCGGCGCACAAGCCGTAAGGCTTCACTCCGGCGCAGCGGCCTGGGGATCCCGGCGACGGACCATCGCCATCACAGCCGGCGGGCGACGATCGGCGCGATCCGCGCCGCCATCACATTCACGCCATCCCCATTGGGATGAATGCCGTCGGGCAGCATCAGCCGCCGGTCGCCGATCACCCCATCCAGGACGAACGGATCGAGCTCCGCCTGAAACTCGCGCGCCAGCTCCGGATAGATCGCATCGAACTGCCGCGCGTAGTCGGGGCCAAGATTGGGAGGGGCGCGCAGGCCCGTCAGAACGACCGGGATTTCCCGCCTGCGCAGCTCCTCGAGCATCGCAACCAGGTTAGCCCGCGTCTCGCCGACCGGGATCTGGCGCAGCACGTCGTTGCCGCCCAGCCCGAGCAGGACCAGATCGGGCTTGCGTGGTAGGGCATCGAGCGCAAAGGCCAGACGCTGGCGACCCGCCGCCGTGGTGTCCCCCGAAACGCCGGCGTTGACGACCGTGGCGTTGACGCCCTTTTCGCGCAGCAGAACTTCGACGCGCGCGGGCAAGCTTTCTCCACGCTTCAGCCCGTATCCGGAATAGAGGCTGTCGCCGAACGCCAGGATGATACGCTCCGGCCCCTGCACGGGGAGCGCCGCTATCGCAGCCTCGGCGGTCTGCGTCGCTTGCGTGCGCCCGGAGACCTCGGTCTCATTGCAGCCTGCAAGCAATCCCACTAGGAGAAACGCCACGGCGAACACATATGATGACAAACTGGCTCTGGCAGGCATAGGCTTTGATCTCGTCCGATGACGGCCACAATATGGTGATCGACGCGCGCGGGATCACCCTCGCTCTTGGCCACCCTCCCACGCAAATCCTGCACGGGCTTGACCTGAAGGTCGAGCGCGGGACGAGCGTCGCCCTGCTCGGACCGTCAGGGTCCGGCAAATCGTCGCTGTTGGCCATCCTCGCCGGGCTGGAGCGCGCCAGCAGCGGGTTGGTGCGGGTGGACGGCCTCGAGTTCAGTGCTCTGGACGAGGACAGGCTGGCGCGGGCGCGGCGCGGGCGAATCGGCATCGTCCTGCAAGCGTTCCACCTGCTGCCAACCATGACCGCACGCGAAAACGTCGCCGTGCCGCTTGAACTCGCAGGGGTGGACGACGCCTTCGACCGGGCGACGGCGGAGCTTGCCGCGGTGGGCCTCGGCAGCCGGCTCGGTCACTACCCCGCGCAGTTGTCCGGCGGCGAGCAGCAGCGGGTGGCGATCGCCCGGGCGCTGGCGCCGCGACCGGCGCTGGTGTTCGCCGACGAGCCCACGGGCAATCTCGACTCGGCCACGGGCGGCGCCGTGATGGACCTGCTGTTCGCGCGCCGTGCGGACCTCGCCGCAACGCTATTCGTCATCACTCATGATCCCGGCCTCGCCGGCAAGTGCGACCGGGTGATCGAGATGGCCGACGGACGCATCGTCGCGGACTCAAGGCCATGAGCGACTGGACGCTCGCCATGCGGCTGGCGCGCCGGGAGCTGCGCGGCCGGTTTCGCGGCCTTCGCCTGCTGCCGGTCTGCCTGATCCTCGGCGTGGCGGCGTTGGCGGCCGTGGGCAGCCTGGGCGGCGCCATCCGCGACGAGCTGGCGAGCCGCGGCCAGATTCTGCTCGGCGGCGACGGCGAGTTCGAGATCGGCCAGCGCCGCGCCGATGCGGAGGAACGCGAGGCCATGGCGCAGGCCGGCCGGGTCTCCGAAACGCTGCGCATGCAGTCGATGGCCGTCCGCGATGCGCAGTCGGCGCCGATCGAACTCAAGGCGGTCGATGACGCCTATCCGCTCTACGGGGAGCTTCGCCTCGCCGACGGGCGCAGCGTTTCGGCGCCGCCGGCGGACGCCGCATGGAGCGGCGCCGCGCTGGCCGACCGGCTGGGCGTGTCCGTCGGCTCCAGCCTGAGGCTGGGCGGCGCGACGTTCCGGATCGATGGCGTCATCGCGGACGAGCCGGATCGTCTGGGCGAGGGCTTTACGCTTGGCCCGGTCGTCATCGTTTCGGTCGACGGGCTGATGCGCACCGGTCTCCTCCAGCCGGGGAGCCTCTATCAGGCCAAGTACCGGGTTCGCATCGCCGACGGCAGCCCGGCGGCCGTCGCCAGGGCGTTCGAGCGGCGCTTCCCCGAGATCGGATGGGAAACGCGCACACGTGACCGTGCGACGCCCGGGGCGTCGCGGTTCATGGATCGCCTGAGCGAAACCCTGACGCTGGTGGGCCTCGCGGCCATGGCGATTGCGGGAATCGGCATCGCCGGCGGCGTGTCGAGTTACCTCGGCGGCCGCCGCTCCGGCATCGCCACCCTGAAGGCTCTGGGCGCCACGTCCGGCGTCGTCACCCGCATCTATGTGATACAGATCGCCGCGGTCGCGCTAGCCGGGATCGCCGTGGGGCTGATCGTCGGGGCGGCCGCGACGCCGCTGCTCGTCGCTCTGGCGGGCGCGGTTTTGCCGGTGTCGCCAGGCTTGGCGGTTTATCCGCTGCCGCTGGCGCTCGCGGCGCTCTACGGCGTGCTGATCGCGCTTGGCGCGGCGGCGCTGCCTCTGGCGCGGGGCGCGGCGGTTCCGGTGGCGGTCCTGCTTCGCGGTTCGGTCGCCGCGCATGGCGGCGGCGGCTGGATCGCCGTCGGCTGGATCGCGCTCGCGGCCGGGGGATTGACCGCTGTCGCCCTGCTGACGTCGGCCCAACCCCGGCTGAGCGGAACGTTCATCGCAAGCGTCGCGGCCGGCCTGCTTGTGCTCGCCGGGCTCGGCTGGATTGTCCGCCTGGCGGCGGCGCGCGTTCCGCGCCCGCGCAATCCGCTGCTGCGTCTGGGCATTGCCGGCCTGCATCGTCCCGGCGCGCACACGGTCCCCCTCGTCGTCGCCCTCGGCCTCGGTCTCGGCCTGTTCGTGCTGCTCGCCGCCATCAGCACCAACCTTGAGGCCAATATTTCGCGCACCATCCCGGACCGCGCCCCGGCGCTGTTCGCGCTTGACGTTCCCCGAGACCGCGCGGCGGAGTTCGTGCAGACCGTCCGCCAGGCTTCGGGCGATGCGGAAGTCGCCACGGTTCCGCTGCTGCGCGGCACCGTCATCGCTTATGGCCAGACGCGCGTGGCCGACCTTGAACAGCTTCCGCCCGACGCCTTCATCCTGCGCGGCGAGCGGGGCGTCACCTACGCCTCCAGCCTGCCGGGCGGATCGACCCTGACGGCGGGGGGGTGGTGGCCCGCCGGCTATGACGGACCGCCGCTGGTCTCGGTGGAAGCCGAGCAGGCCGCGCTGCTCGGCCTTTCACTTGGCGATCCGCTGACGGTCAGCGTTCTGGGGCAGGAGGTGACGGCGAGTGTCGCCTCCTTCCGTTCGGTCCAGTGGGACACCATGGGCTTCAACTTCGTCCTGGTGTTTTCTCCCGGCACGTTCGCCGACTTCCCGCACAACCTTTCCGCGACGGTCAGCATGCCGGCGGAGGACACCGGCGCGGTGATGCGGGCCTTGTTGTCCCGCTTCCCGTCCGTGTCGGTGATCGAGGTTGGCGGCGTGCTCACCAAGGTTCGCGAGGTCGTGCGGCAGCTCTCCACCGCGATCGCCGGCGCGGCCAGCGTCGCCATCCTCGCCGGGATCGCCGTGCTGGTCGGCGCCGTGACCGCTGTGCGGGAGACGCGGACCTATGACGCCGTCATGCTCAAGGTGCTTGGCGCGACGCGCGCGCAGATTCTGGTGGCGCAGGCGATCGAGTACATCCTGCTGGGCTTGATCGTCGCGGCGCTGGCGTTTGCGCTGGGGCTGGCGGCCGCGTGGTACGTCATCGTCCACGTTTTCCAGTTCGTCTGGCTGCCCGATTACCCGGCGGTGGTGCTGGTCCTCGGTGCGGGCGTGGCCCTGACGTTGGGCGTCGCGCTGCTCGCCAGCCTGCCGATCCTCGCGGCGCGCCCGGCCAAGGAGTTGCGGGCGCTTTGAAGCGTATGGTGGGCCTGGCAGGACTAGAACCTGCAACCAAGCCGGTATGCGC
>DAIODI010000080.1:0-11980 GCA_036746875.1 Aestuariivirgaceae bacterium
TAGACATCGGGCAGGAAGTGCATCTCGATCTTGATGACGCCGTCGCCCTGGCAGGTCTCGCAGCGCCCGCCCTTGACGTTGAACGAGAACCGCCCCGGCTCGTAGCCGCGCGCCTTGGCCTCCGGCAATCCGGCGAACCAGTCGCGGATCGGCGTGAAGGCGCCGGTGTAGGTGGCGGGGTTGGAGCGCGGCGTGCGCCCGATGGGCGACTGGTCGATGTCGATGATCTTGTCGAGAAGCTCGAGACCCTCGATGCGCTCGTGCTCGGCTGGCATCTCGCGCGCGCCCATCAGCTTGCGGGCGGCGGCGCGATAGACCGTGTCGATGAGCAGGGTGGACTTTCCGCCGCCGGAGACGCCGGTGACGCAGGTGAGAACGCCGAGCGGGATATCGACGCTGACGTTCTTCAGGTTGTTGGCCCTGGCCCCCACCACGCGGATGCGGCGGCCCTTCTCCGGCTTGCGGCGGCGGGCGGGAACGGGGATCGCCAGCTCGCCGGCGAGGTACTTGCCGGTGAGCGAGGCGGGGTTCGCGATGATCTCGGCCGGCGTGCCCTGCGCCACCACCCGGCCGCCGTGGACGCCGGCGCCCGGCCCGATATCCACCACGTAATCGGCGGTGCGGATGGCGTCCTCATCGTGCTCCACCACGATCACCGTGTTGCCGAGGTCGCGCAGCCGGTGCAGCGTTTCGAGGAGCCTTGCGTTGTCGCGCTGATGCAGGCCGATGGAGGGCTCGTCGAGCACATAGAGCACGCCGGTGAGGCCGGAGCCGATCTGCGAGGCGAGGCGGATTCTCTGGCTCTCGCCGCCCGACAGCGTGCCGGCGGTGCGCGAGAGCGTCAGATACTCAAGCCCCACGTCGTCGAGGAATTTCAGCCGCTCGCGGATTTCCTTGAGGATGCGCTGGGCGATCTCGCGCTGCTTCGGTTTCAGCTTGCCCTCAAGCTCGCCGAACCACTGTTTTGCGGCGCGGATCGACAGATTTGACACCTCGCCGATATGCAGCCCGCCCACCTTCACCGCCAGCGCCTGCGGCTTGAGACGATAGCCCGCGCACGCCTCGCACGGATGGTCGGACTGGAACTGCGACAGCTCCTCGCGAACCCAGGCGCTGTCCGTCTCGCGCCAGCGCCGCTCGATGTTGCCGAGCACGCCCTCGAACGGCTTGGTCGTCTTGTAGGAGCGCAGCCCGTCGTCGTAGACGAACGTCACCGCCTCGTCGCCGGTGCCGTGGAGGATTTTCTCCCGCGTTGTCTCCGGCAGGTCGGCCCACGGCGTGTTCATCGTACCGCCATACCTCTTCACCAGCGCCTCCAGCGTCTGGTAGTAGTAGGGCGAGGAATTCCCCGTCTTCGCCCACGGCACGATCGCGCCCTTGCGCAGGCTCAAGGTGCGGTCCGGCGCCACGAGTTCGGCCTCGAAGCGCAGTTCCGTGCCGAGGCCGTCGCACTTCGGGCAGGCGCCGAACGGGTTGTTGAACGAGACCAGCCGCGGCTCGATCTCGTCGATGGTGAAGCCGGAGACCGGGCAGGCGAAGCGTTCGGAGAACAGGAGCCGCTCGTGCGTCTCGTTCTTCGACTTGTTGGCCGAGCCCTCCGCGGTCGCCGAGGCGGCGAGCGGCTTGTCGGCGAACTCGGCTACTGCGATCCCGTCGGCGAGCTTCAGCGCGGTTTCAAGCGAGTCGGCGACCCGGTTGCCGAGGTCGGGCCGGACCACGATACGGTCCACCACCACGTCGATGTCATGCTTGTACTTCTTGTCGAGCGCGGGAACCTCGGCGATCTCGTGGAACACCCCGTCCACCTTCACGCGCTGAAAACCCTTCTTCATCAGCTCGGCCAGTTCCTTGCGGTACTCGCCCTTGCGGCCGCGGACGATGGGCGCGAGCAGGTAGAGCCGCGTGGCTTCGGGAAGGTCGCGGATGCGGTCCACCATCTCGGTGACGGTCTGGCTCTCGATCGGCAGGCCGGTGGCGGGCGAGTACGGCACGCCGACGCGCGCGAACAGCAGGCGCAGGTAGTCGTAGATCTCGGTGACGGTGCCGACGGTCGAGCGCGGGTTCCGGCTTGTCGTCTTCTGTTCGATGGAGATGGCGGGCGACAGGCCGTCGATCTGGTCGACGTCCGGCTTCTGCATCATCTCCAGAAACTGCCGGGCGTAGGCTGAGAGGCTCTCGACGTAACGGCGCTGGCCTTCGGCGTAGATCGTGTCGAAGGCGAGCGAGGATTTGCCCGACCCCGACAGGCCGGTGAACACGATGAGGCTGTCGCGGGGCACTTCCAGCGACACGTTCTTCAGGTTGTGCTCGCGCGCGCCCTGGATGCGGATCGTCTTCCTGTCGGCCATGGAACATGGCTTAGGCCAAAGCGTGAACAGCGGCAAGCGATGACGGCGTGTTGTCCGCCGGTTTGCGCTGGCTGTTCAGGAAGACATCTCGCCGTCGCCCCGGCCGGGCCCGGCCCGGCCGTGGACATGCGTCAGGATCATGCGCAAGCGGCGGGTGGCTGCTGGCGCTGGCGCCGTTGACGGCCGGCGCTCAGTCGGAGCCGGGTCCGGCGCGTTGTTGAACGCCGGTGGACGCCGTCAGCGCCAGCGCCCGGACCGGCCGGACCCGGTCGTAGGCAAGGTGAAAGAGGAAGGTGTAAACCGCGTCGAGGATCGAAAGTCCGATGTCGATGGCGATCGCCTCGATCAGGCCATGGCCGCCGATCACCATGATGATGGGGGCGGTCGCCGCCATGGACGAGGCTTCGAGCCCGCTCGCGTGCGCCAGTCTCAGCCGGGCAGGGCGATCGCTGGCGACCCGCGCCGCAAGCCGGAGTTCGGCAAGATCGAAGGCGAAATTGAAGATCGGCGACCAGGCCAGTGCCGCAAGCCACAACGCCACAACCAGCAATCCGGACTGCATCACCGGTTGCTGGAACAGCAACGCATAGACCGGTATCGCAACAATGAACCAGCCGGTCTCGCAGGCCACCGACTGAACAAATCTCTCGCCCGTCGAGCGCAACATGAGACCTCCTCGAGTCGCAGCAAGACGGTGGCGCACGAAAGCGCTCACGGGCTGTGCGAAACTGCACACGCCCGCGGTCACGTTTCGGGACAGACAGGGGGGGTGGCGGATGGCGGAACATCACCCCGCCAAGTGGCCGCCGCCTGGCGGGATGAGGCGTCCGTGCCGGTTTGCGCGACCGGCGATTCGGACCGCAGAGAGAGAGACGCCGCAGCGCTCAGGCCGCCATCGCCGACAGCCGCTCGCGGATGAACCCCTCCAGCCGGGCCGCGCGCGCATCCCATGTAAAATCTGCTCCGGTGAGCCGCGCGGCCGCGCCGAGCCGGTCGCGCAAGGCGGGATCGGCGAACAGCGCCTTCAGCTTTGCGGCGGCGTCGTCGCTGTCGCCGGGCCTCACCAGAAGCGCGTTGTCGCCGTCGCGCAGAAGCTCGCCGACGTCGGGCGTCGCCGGCGCGAGGATCGGGCGGCCGACGGCGAGGTAGCCGAAAAGCTTCAGCGGCAGCACGGTGTGGCCGGCGACCCGCAGGCCGACGTCGCTTGGCGGCAACAGCAACACATCGGCGCTCGCCATGTAGAGCGCCGCGCGGTCGTAGGGTTGCCAGGGCAGCACCGCCACGTTGGCGAGCAGCCGCGCCCTGCGTTCAACCGCGCCGTCGCCCTCGGAGCCGACCAGCAGGAAGTCAACCTCCGGGCAGCGCTGCGCCAGATCGAGCGCCGATCCGAGCCCCTTCAGCATGCTGATGTGGCCTGTGTAGACGACCAGCTTCCGGTCCGGCGCAAGGCCGAGCCGGGCGCGGGCGGCGGCCGTCGACCAGCCGCCTTCGGGCAGGTGCAGGCGGGAGGGATCGAAGCCGTTGCGGATCGTGCGCAGCCGCTCCGGCGGCGCGCCGCAGTCGATGTAGCTCTGGCGCGCGTAGTCGGAATGCAGCGCCGCCCCGACGAAGTTCGGTGCGCGCATGGCGCGCCGGAACAGCGGCGCGAGCGGACGCAGCTGGCGCGGCCAGGCGCGGTGGGTGTCATAGAAGACGCGCTCGCCGCGGCCGAGCAGCGCCATCATCACCGCCGCGTTGCGGGTGTAGCAAAGGTCGTGCGGCGGCAGGTCCACGCCGGCCGCCAGGCGCAGGGCGAACCACGGCTTTCTGAGCGCCGTGGCGGCGAGCATGGGGGCTGGCGCGGTGACGAGCCGGAACGTCCCGCGCACATGATAGCGTTGCAGGAGGCTCTCCGGCGTCAGGGTGACGCCGCCGGCCGGGCGCGGCAGCACCAGCGTCATCTCGACGCCGCGCCGCGACAGCGCGGCGATGGTGCTCACGCCTTGCTCGGCGTCGGCGGCGGTGGTGGGCAGCGCCCGGTCCCACACGTAGGCGATGCGCAACGGATCCTGGCGCGCGGTCAGGGGGGGCGCGGTCATGGGGTTGGCTCTGGTTTGCGGCGTTCGACGCCGGAGTGGCGCCGGTCACGGTTAGCGGCTCGGCTGCGCTCCCGCAACCGCGCGATGATGGTTTCGGCTTGATCCTCCGGTGTGTTGGCTCTAGGGGAGAGCTGCCCCGCGGCGTCGCCGCCTGATCTCCTGCCATCATGAACAAGCGCCGCCTGAGGGTCGTCTTCGCCGCCACCCGCTTTCCCCCGGACGTCGGGGGTGTGCAAACCTGGTGCCTCGAGGTGGCGAACCGGCTTGCCGGGCGCTGCGACGGGTTCGCCGTGGTGACGCCGCGCCAGGCCGGCGCGGAAGCGGTGGACGCGGCGCTGGCCTATCCGGTGCGGCGCGTGGTCTCGCCGGGCGATGGCCTGGCGTTCAGCGGCGTGCGGCCGCTGGCGGCGCTGGTGGGCCGGCTGCGTCCCGATGTCGTCCTCGCCTCCCATTGGTCGGCGGCGTTCGCCGCCCGCCGCGCCGGCGCTGCGGTGGTCGTGTGCGCCGTTCACGGCCGCGAGGTGCAGTGGCGGCCGCTGGCGGCGCTGCCGCCGGCCCAGGCGGTCTATGACGCGGTGCGCCGCGCCGGGCTGTCGGCGGCTGACCGGCTGGTGGCGGTGAGCGAGAACACCCGCGGGCGGCTCCTCGCCGCCGGGGTCGCCGCGGAGCGCGTCGCGGGGGGCGCCAACGTGGGGGACGCGGCCGCCTTTGCGGCGGGCGAGGGGGAGGCCATGCGCCGCTCCCTTGGCCTTGCCGGCCGCAAGGTGGCGCTCACCGTCTGCCGGCTCGTGCCGCGCAAGGGGATCGACGTCACCATCGAGGCGCTGCCGCGCGTGCTCGCCGCGCACCCGGACACCGTCTACCTCGTGTGCGGCGAAGGACCGGACAGGCGGCGGCTTGAAGACCTTGCGTCGCGGCTCGGCGTCGCCGGGGCGGTGCGCTTTCTCGGCCGGGTGGCCCATGACCGGCTCGCCTCCGTCTACGCGGCGTGCGACGTGTTCGTCATGCCCGCGCGCAGCGAGCCCGGCGACTTCGAGGGCTTCGGGCTCGCTTACCTCGAAGCCGGCGCGGCCGGCAGGCCGGTGGTGGGCTCGAACGAGGGCGGCGCCGCCGAGGCCGTGCAACCGGGCGTCACCGGGCTTCTCGTCGATCCGCGCGCCCCGGAGGCGGTGGCGGAAGCCATCGCATCGCTGCTCGCGTCGCCGGCCCTGGCGCGGCGGCTGGGCGAGGCGGGGCGGGCGCACGCGCGGGGTCCGGGAAGCTGGGATGCAGCCGTTGCAAAACTGCTGGACGTGATGGCGGTCGCCGTGTCAGAGAGCCGATCGGGTGGTTGACCGGCTCGTGCCGGTCCCTGGCTACGGTGGCGGCCGGCCCGCAGCCGGAGCGTAGCAACGGCGAGCGTCCCGACGCGATGTCGGCGGCCTCGCGGGAAAGTGGACAAGAATGGCGTTGCGCCATTCCGGCTATGGCCATGGTGGGCAAATGGGTTTAGAGCCGTTTGCGTCCAGCCGTGTAAGGTTCGTGAAAGGGTTGCGCTGAATGGCAGAGGTTCGTGTGGGCGTCATCGGCGTCGGCAACTGTTGCAGCGCGCTGGTGCAGGGCGTCAACTACTATGCCGGCCGCAATGATCGCGACTGGATCCCCGGCGTCATGCACCCGGTCGTGGGCGGTTATGGCGTCGGCGACATCAAGGTCGTCGCCGCCTTCGACGTTGACGCCCGCAAGGTCGGCAAGCCGTTGTCGGAGGCGATCTTCGCCGCGCCCAACTGCACCACCGTCTTTCAGCGCGACATCAAGACCAATGGCGCGCTGGTTTCCATGGGCGCCGTGCACGATGGCGTCGCCGCGCACATGACCGAGGGCGCGGTCAAGACCTTCGACATCGCCCCGGACGCCCAGCCGACAATGGACGAGGTTGTTGACAGGCTGGTGTCGGCGCGCACGGACGTGGTGATCAACTACCTGCCGGTCGGCTCGGAACGGGCCAGCCGCTGGTACGCCGAATGCGCCCTGAAGGCGGGGGCCGCGTTCGTCAACTGCATGCCGACGCTGATCGCCTCCGATCCGGCGTGGGCCGAGCGCTTCCGCGCCGCCGGCCTGCCGATCATCGGCGACGACATCAAGTCCCAGGTCGGCGCCACCATCGTCCACCGCGAACTCGCGGAACTGTTCAGCCGCCGCGGCGCCGCCCTCGACCGCACCTACCAGATCAACGTCGGCGGCAACACCGACTTCCGCAACATGCAGGACATCACCCGCCTGCAAACCAAGAAGCTGTCGAAGTCGGAGGCCGTGCAAACCGCCGCGCGCACGCGCATCCCCGCCAACGACCTGCATGTCGGGCCGAGCGACTTCGTGCCCTGGCTCAACGACAACAAGGTGGCCTTCATCCGCATGGAGGGCCGTCTGTTCGGCGATGTGCCCATGAATCTCGAAATGCGGCTGTCGGTGGAGGACTCCCCCAATTCGGCGGGCGTGGCGGTGGACATGATCCGTCTGGTCAAGCTGGCGCGCGATCGCGGCGTGGCGGGCGTGCTGCTCGCGCCCTCGGCCTTCCTGTGCAAGCACCCGCCGGTTCAGATGGCCGAGGACGAGGCGTGGCGGCGCACCGAGCAATTCATCGACCGCCCGTCGGCATGAAGGCCGTCGTCGTCGCCGCCGGCAGGGGAAGCCGGCTGCGCGGCGGGCGCGGCGTGAAGCCGCTGACCATGGTGGCCGGGCGAACGCTTCTCGACCATGTCCTGTCCGCCCTCAAGGAAGCCGGCCTCGCCGGGGCGGTGGTCGTCGCCGGCTACCGCGCACAGGAGCTTGAGGCGCACGCGGAGGCGCTCGGCGCCCGGCTGTCGTTTCCGGTGACGGTGGCCGTCAACGCGGATTGGGAGCGCGGCAACGGCTCGTCGTTGCTGGCCGCGGCGGGCGCGGTCGAGGGGCCTTTCATCCTCACGATGAGCGACCACCTGTTCGATCCGGCGATCGCCGCCATGTTGTCTGCCTGCGACGCCGCCGCCGACATCGTGCTCGCCGTGGACGAACGGCTCGACAACCCGCTGGTCGACCTTGACGACGTCACCAAGGTTTACGCCGAGGCCGGACGCATCATCGAGATCGGCAAGACGATCGGCCGCTGGAACGCGTTCGACACCGGATTGTTCCGCATGACGCCGGCGGTGTTTGACGTTCTTTCAAGCGTTGGCGCGGGGCGGGCCGAACTGGGAATCTCCGACGCCGTCCGGGCGCTGGCCGGCCGCGGCCGCGCCCGCGTTGCGCCGATCGGCGAGCGCTTCTGGATCGACGTCGACAACGAGACGATGCTCGATCTCGCCGAGTCCGCCCTCGCCGGAACGCGCGCGAACTGCGCCTGAAGCCCGATGACGAGCCGACCGGCCGAGATCGAGCAGTGGACCAACGCGGTCCTCGTCCATCCGGTGTCGCAGCGCCTCGCCGATCGCTTCATCGCCCTCGGCATGACCGCGAACATGGTCTCGGTGCTGGGGCTCCTGTCGATGGCGTGCGCAGCTTCGGCGTTCTACGCCGTGCCGGGAATGCCGGGAGCGGCCGCCGGCGTCGTCTTCATGTGGCTCAGCCACGTCCTTGACGGGGCCGACGGCAAGGTGGCGCGGGCGATGAAGACGGCGTCCCCCCACGGCGAGATCGTCGATGGCGTGTGCGATTACGGAGGCTATGCGCTGATCTACCTGGCGCTGGGCCTGCTTGCGGCGCGCGAGATCGGCGCGTGGCCGGCTGTGGCGATCACCCTGGCGGCGGGCGTCTGCCACGTCCTGCAGGCCAACTTCTACGAGACGAGCCGGCGCATCTACTGCAATCGCATCTATGGAACGCCGTGGATCGGAACCCTCAGCAGCGCCGAAATCGCGGCGATGGCGGCGTCGGGCGCGCTGACGGGCCGGGCGTTCGCGGCGCTGACCAGGCTGTTCCTGGCGCTGTCGCGGCGGCTCTATCGCGACGACGGCGCTCCGGCGCCGCGGCCGGGCGACGCCGGATTCGCCGCCTTCCGGGAAGCGTCGGCGCGCAAGGTCAAGCTGTGGGCGCTGTGCAGCCAGAACGTCAAGACGATCGCCGTCAGTCTCGCCATGCTGGCGGGCTGCCCGTTATGCTACTTCCTGTTCGTCCTGGTGGTGGTGAACGGCGCGATCGCGCTGGCGTTCATCGCCGGGCGGCGCGCCTGGCGGATCATCCGGCGCGCTTGACCGCGGCGACGGTTTCCGGGAGAAAGCGCCGATACCTGCGACATCGCACAGGGCTTCCCGTCATGCAGAAATTCACCGTGCTGACCGCCGTCGCCGCGCCGCTGCCGATCGTCAATGTCGACACCGACATGATCATCCCCAAGCAGTTCCTGAAGACGATCAAGCGGACAGGCCTCGGCTCCTCGCTGTTCTTCGAGATGCGCTACCACGAGGACGGCTCGGAAAATCCGCAGTTCGTGCTGAACCAGCCAGCCTGGCGCAAGGCCGAGATCCTGGTGACCGGCGACAACTTCGGGTGCGGCTCCTCGCGCGAACATGCGCCGTGGGCGCTGCTCGACTTCGGCATCCGGTGCGTGATCGCGCCGTCGTTCGCCGACATCTTTTACAACAACTGCTTCAAGAACGGCATTCTGCCGATCGCGCTGCCGGAGGCCGAGGTGGACAAGCTGATGGACGACGCGCGCCGCGGCGCCAACGCCACGGTCAGCATCGATCTGGCGAGGCAGGAGATCCGCGGACCCGACGGCGGCGTGATCCGGTTCGAGATCGACCCGTTCCGGAAACACTGTCTCCTGAACGGCCTCGACGACATCGGCCTGACGCTGGAGAAGCAGGGCCACATCGACGCTTATGAAAGCCGGCGCGCCGACGACCGGCCCTGGCTTTGACGCGCGCGTCGCACATCGACACCCGAGCGGCGCTCGGCCTCGCCTGAATCCGGCCGGCCGCTCAGCGCCCGTTCACCTCGGCGGCCGGGCCGAACACCTCCACGAACGCGGCGCGCAGCGCGGCGTCCGCCACGGCCATCGGCGCGGCGCATCCGAGGTCGGCGAGGCTGGTGACGCCGTGAGCGCGCACGCCGCACGGGACGATGCCGGCGAAGTGCGACAGATCGGGATCGACGTTCAGGCTCACGCCATGGAACGTCACCCAGCGGCGGACGCGGATGCCGATGGCGGCGATCTTGTCCTCGCGGCCGCCGGCGCGACGCACCCAGACGCCGACGCGATCCTCGCGCCGTTCGCCCTCGACGCCGAGACGGGCCAGCGCCGCGATCAGCCACGCCTCAAGCCCGGCGACGAACGCGCGCACGTCGCCGCCGCGCCGCGACAGGTCGAGCATCACGTAGGCCACGCGCTGGCCGGGCCCGTGGTAGGTGTACTGGCCGCCGCGCCCGGTCCGGAACACCGGAAACCGGGCGGGATCAACCAGATCGGCGGCGTTCGCGCTGGTTCCGGCGGTGTAGAGCGGCGGGTGCTCGACAAGCCATACGCGCTCCCCGGCCGTCCCGGCGGCGATGGCGGCGGCCTCGCGCTCCATGCGCGCGGCGGCCATGGGGTAGGGGGTGAGGCCGGGCGTGACCTCCCAGTCCACCGGGTCCGCGCGCCGGAGCGGAGCCAGCACGAAGCCAAGGGTGTCACGGGTGGCGGCGGCGTCCATGGCCTTGCCCTATAGCCGGCGGCGGTCTTTGGCCCAAGGGTCAGCCGAGGCGTCCGGGGATGTCCTGAACCGGATGATGCGTCAGGTTCTTGTCGAAGGTGGCGGCGAGCACGCTGTTGACGGCCGGCGAAAGGTGCGGCCGCAGTTGCCCGAGCGCCCGCGGCGGAGCGGCGATGCACAGCGCCCTCACGCCGCGCTCGCGCACGAAGGCGTCCCGCGCGACCGCCACCCGTTCGAGAAAGCGCTGCTCGGCGACGTCGTGCCAGTTCGTAACCTCGACGCCGCTGCGGGACGCGCCGACGCTCTCGTGCACCCGCCCCGGCCGCTCCGTTCCCTGCGCCCGCGCCGGCGGATTGGGATCGTCGTGAAGCTCCCGGGCCACCGAGAGGCCTGGCCGTTCCACCGTTCCGTCGTTGATGAGGAAGAGCGCCTTGCGCCCGTCCGCGACCACCACCATCGCGCCGTTCGTCAGCCTGAAACCGGACATGACCTCGCTCCCTGTTGTTGCCCCTTGCAGATAGAGCCATCGCCGCGCCGGCGACTCGACATCGATCAAGGATCGCCGAACTCGGCCACCACGGGGGCATGGGCGGATTCGCGCGGCTCGCCGGGGAACAGTTGCGCCAGGTGCGCGTCGCCGAGCGTCTCGTTGTGAACCTCGATCTCCCGGTAGCGGCCGAGCAAGGGGCGCGAGACGAGGATGTGGTCGAACATCACCCGCCGCCCGCGGTGGAGCAGCGAAAAGCGCTGCGTTTCGGCAAGCGAGCGTTCCAGCGGCACGAGGCTCGTTTCGGCCAGCCCCGGGTTGCCGGTGTCGTCCACCTCGCCGGCCACCACCCGCAGCGGGGTTTCGTGGCCTTCGCAGTTGAAGTCGCCCGCCGCCGCGACCAGCGCCTCGGGGTTCTTCGCGAACAACCGGTCGATGAGGATGCGCGCTTCCAGCGCCTGGGCGGAGCGCTTCAGCGCCGCCATCACAAAGCCCTCGGCCCAGCCCGCCTGGGAGCGCCACACGCCGCCCTGCTGCTTCTGGCCGGCGACCGGCGCGGCGAGCGGGGCGCGCAGGTGCACGTTGACGACCTCAAGCGCATGGCCGGACGGGAGCGCGATGGTGGCGTGGAGGAGGGGGCGTTCGAAGGCCAGCGGCGCGGGCGCCTGCGCGGGCGGGGCCGCGGTGACCGGCCGCCACGCCGGCGCCGGCACGAGGTGGTTGCGGATCTGGGCGTGCGCGGCGATCGGCCAGCGCGACAGGATGACGAGATTATGCCGGTCGGCGGGCCTGTCGGTTTCGGCCCGCACCGTGTGGACGCGGTGAAAGCTGGCGTAAGGCCCGCCGTCCAGCAGGGTGTCCAGGGCGTCGAGGTGGCGTTCGCCGGCGCGCTTTGCCGAGTTGACCTCCTGAAGGCACACAACATCGGCGGCGAGCCGCTGGAGCTGCGGGCGCAGCAGCGGCAGGCGATGGGCGAGTTCGCTCTCTCCCTCGTCGCCGCCGAGGTTCTCCAGATTGAAGGTGGCGATCCGCATCACATCTCCCGCATCTGTCCGGCGATCCTAGCACGGGCTTGATTTGGCGGGGCGGCGTTGGTAGGAAGCGTTCACTTCCCCAAAGACAGGCGGTCGTGGCGGAATTGGTAGACGCGCTAGCTTGAGGTGCTAGTGAGTAACATCGTGGAGGTTCGAGTCCTCTCGACCGCACCATTCCCGGCGGCAGGAACGCTGCGGGCGAGCCTCACGCCGTCTCCTCGAACAGCTCCCGGCCGATCAGCATGCGGCGGATTTCGCTCGTGCCGGCGCCGATCTCGTAGAGCTTTGCATCGCGCAGCAGCCGCCCGGCCGGGTAGTCGTTGATGTAGCCGTTGCCGCCGAGGCACTGGATCGCCTCCAGCGCCATCCGGGTCGCCGCTCCCGC